>DATAVF010000336.1:0-4604 GCA_036267835.1 Caulobacteraceae bacterium
GCCCGCGCCGACGGCGCCCCGGCCATCGCCGCCTACCGTCAGGCCTTCCAGCCCTCGGTCTACCGCCAGGAGCCCTTCGCCGCCGTCGCCACCATCGCCCTGGCCGCCGAGACCACCGAGGAGGCCGAACGCCTCGTCGCCCTGACCCCGCGCCCGCCGGACCGACCCGGCATGCCTCCCGAGAACGAGCGCTTCATCCGCCGCTTCTCCGGCGACGCCGCCTCCGTGTGCGCCTTCCTGGACGAGAAGGCGCGGCAAACCGCAGCGGACGAGCTGTTCGTGATGAGCGCCGGGCCGACGCTGGCGTCGCGGATCCGCTCGCTGGAACTGATCGCGGAGGGGGTGGGGGCGGCGACCACCTAGGCTGGTGGTGTCGCGGCGAAGAACTCAAGCGGCGTCGCGCGTTATCGCGACGGTGTCCTGCGGCATCGAGTCAGCGTTTGAGACGGACCGCAGCCGTTGCAGATCACGCTTCGGCGGCGAACCGAACATGCGTGCGTATTCTCGGCTGAATTGCGAGGCGCTTTCGTAGCCAACCTCGAAGGCGGCCGCCTCGCTGTTGAAGGCGCGAGCGACCATCAGGCGACGGGCTTCAAGCAGCCGGAGCTGCTTCTGGTATTGCAGCGGCGCGAGGGAGGTAAGCGCCTTGAACTGGCGGTGGAAGGCAGAAGGGCTCATCTGCGCGATCGCCGCCAATTCATCGACGCGAAGCATTTCCCGGAAACGGGCTTGCAGCTCGTGCAGGGCGCGGATGACCGGCTGCGACGGGCTGCTCTTCAGAGCCAGCCTCGCGATGTCACCCCCGTGGGGACCCGTCAGGAGCCAGTAGCAGATTTCGCGCATGATGCCGGGATAGAGCGGCGCGATTGCCTTAGGCGTCTCAAGCAGGCGGACCAGCCGAAGCGCACAGTCTGCGAGCGGACCCTGGAAGTCAGTCACGAAGACCCCGTGGGCTGCTCGCCCACTTGACGTCGGCGGGTCGTCCAGTTCGTCGGCAACGCCGCGCATGATCGCCAGGTCCAACTCGAAGGCGAGGACGAGGCAAGGCTCGCCGGGACTGGCTTCGACCACGCGGCCGACCGAGGGGGTCTCCACACCGATGACCAGCGCCTGGCCCGCCTTATATTCGAGGCGATTGCCGCCGAAGCTCGCCCACTTGGCGCCCTGGGCGACGATGCACATGGCCGGTCGGGAGATCCTGTGCGTGGGGGGGTTCGGGTGGTCCGACCGCAGGACCGCCAGTCCGTCGATCGCCGTCATGAACGGGCTCTCGCCTGGATGCCCATTCGTGTAGCGCAACAGCGCTTCGATCAACCGATCGCTCACACCCATACTCCCGCTCGCTTGGGGCAGCTTACGCTGCCGAGCAGGATCAGGCAAGAAATGTGCGCATTCCGGCATTCCGTTCTTCGGCGTTCGAGCGCCATCATAAGCGCAAGCCAGCCGGTCCGATGCGCCCGGCGTCAGCGGAAAGAGGCGTCATGTCAGACAGTAAGATCGCGATCGTCACCGGCGGCAGCCGTGGCATCGGCCGCAACACGGTCCTTTGCCTCGCCAAGCGGGGCGTGCGGACGATCTTCACCTACAACTCCAATCGTGCAGAAGCCGCAAAGGTTATAGCCTTGACGGCCGACGCGGGAACCGAGGCGTCTGCGCTGCAACTCGATACCGGCGACACGAGCGCGTTCGCGGGCTTCGTCGAGGCGGCGCGGGAACGGCTCACCGGCTGGGGCGCGGAGCGGTTCGACTATCTGGTGAACAATGCCGGGACGTCCTCCAGCGCGGGTCTTCAGACGATCACCGAAGCCGAAATGGACGGGCTCTACGCCGTCCATTTCAAAGGCGTGTTGTTCCTGACTCAAAAGCTCTTGCCGTTCATGAACGACGGCGGCCGGATCGTGAACATCTCGTCCGGCCTGGCCCGCTTCACCTCGCCGGGTCGCATTGGCTACGGCCCGATCAAGGCCGCTGTGGAGTCGTTGAGCCGCTACATGGCCATGGAGCTCGGGCCCCGCCGGATCGCCGTCAATGTCGTCGCGCCGGGCGCCATCGCCACGGACTTCAGCGGCGGCATGGTGCGCGACAATCCACAGGTCAATCAGATCATCGCCGAGCGCACGGCTCTCGGGCGGGCGGGCCTTCCCGAAGACGTCGGGCCGGTGATCGCCGCGCTGCTGTCCGACGAACTTGGCTGGGTCAACGCCCAGCGGATCGAGGTCGCGGGTGGCATCCACGTCTAGCGCGCCACGACGATTGGCGGAGCTCGCATGACATCGGGATACATCGTCACCGGGCCGACCTCCGGCATGGGGCGCTTCGCCGCCCTCGAGCTGGCAGAGCGCGGCGTGGTGGTGCTTGTTGGCCGCGACCGGGAGCGGCTCGATGCGGTGCAGGGGCTCATCGCGCGGAACGGTCAGCGCGCCGTGTCGGTCATCTGTGACTTGTCGGATATTGCCAGTGTGCGGCGCGCGGCAGCCGACATCGTCGCCCTGAACCTGCCCATCGCAGGCCTGCTCAACAATGCTGGCGTGCAGCAGCTGCGGCCGACCAAGAACGCGCGTGGCTGGGACATGTCGTTCGCCACCAACCACTTGGGCCCGTTCGCGCTGACCGAGGCTTTGACGCCCCACCTTCCCGACGGCTGCAACGTTCTGTTCGTCGCTTCGGCCGTTGAAGACCCTGAACGCAAGCCGGCGAAGGCGGCTGGGTTTCGCGGCGGACGCTACGTCTCGGCGGAAGCGAGCGCCCGCGGCGAGTGGCTGCCGGGGGGGGTCGACCCGGCCGGGCTTCGACGCATATGCGACGTCAAAGCAGGCAATTTTGGCCGCTGCGCTGGCCTTGGCGCGCGAGACGCCCCGGCTGCACATCAATGCCGTGGAACCGGGCTTTACGCCCGCTACCGGCCTGGCGCGAGACGCCGGCCCTGCCGTGCGCTTTCTCGCGACCTGTCTGGTCCCGCTGCTCAGGCCGTTCATGCGCTTTCTAAGCACGCCGCGGGTGGCGGGTCGGCTCCTCGCGCACCTGCTGACCGATACATCGGGGCGGACCGGCGTCTACTTCGACGAGCACGGCGAGCCCATGACCGGGTCGCCGATCATCAGCGACCCGTCTTTCCAAGAGCGGGTCGTCGCCGAGACGCGTGCGGTGCTGGCGCTGTCGACCTAGCGTCCTGAAATGGCCGAGCTTGACCTCGAATCAAAACCGCGCCGCTCGTGAGGCGACGTAAGCAGCTCGTCGCCCACGCCGCCAGGCTCCATCCGCGATGGAGCACTTCGGGCGCAGCCCTAAAGCATCGCCTCCAGCTTTTTCATCGTGTTCCAGTTCCGCCCGGTCCCTCGTGTCCCGAGCTTGCGCTCGATCACCGCGATGGTCAGCTTCGACTCCCCGATCCCGTCCGGATAGGCGAGGTAGAGGTCGCGCCCGACCAGTTCGGCCGTCTCGCGCCCCCGGATCGCCTCGCGGAGCGCCGCCAGCTGCGCCGCGCCTGGGGCGGCCTTCAGCGGCATGACCACGAGGTGGCTGGGGTCGTCCTGCGCCATCCGCGGCATCGGGTTGGCGGCGATCAGCGTGCGCCACTCATCGGCGGTGCGGATGATGAAGTCGGTCGCGTAGCCCAGCTTCGCCACCGCCTCCCGCTCCAACAAGGCCTCCAGCGCCGCGCCGGTCTGGCGGCTGCGGAAGACCAGGTTGCCGCTCTGCAGCAGGGTGCGGGTGTCCTCGAAGCCGAGGTCGGTGAGCCAGGCGCGCAGCTCCGACATGATGGCCTTGCGGCCGCCGACGTTGACCGCGCGCAGGAGGGCGATGTGGGGGGTCAGAGCCATGGCAGGTCCGCCTCGCCGCGCAGGATCGCCTCGGCTTCGTGGGTGTGTTTGGACTGGCCGCGCAGGTGCAGGATCAGCGCCGGCAGCAGGCGCAGCGGCGCGCGGCCGCCGCGGATGGCGCGCACCAGCACCCGGCTGGCCGGCTCGTCGGCGAACGGGTGGATCGGGCGCACCTGGAACGAGCCGGCCTTGGCGCCCAGCAGCGCCAGGGCGTCAGCCAGCCGGTCGGCGCGGTGGATCAGGGTGATGGTCCCGCCATCGCGCACCTGGGCCAGCAGGAAGGCGGTCCAGCCCGCCAGGCCGGCGTCGGCCATGAAGGCGCCGCGCTTGGCCGGATGCGGCGCCCGAAGCGCGCCCGGATTGTCGAAGAACGGCGGGTTGCTGAGCGCCGCATCGAACCGCTCGGCCGGGGCTGGCGCGCCCACCTCGCCGCCGCGCGCATCGACCCGGTCGGCCAGATCGTTGCCCGCGATGTTCTCCAGCGCCAGCGATAGGGCCGCCGCATCGCGCTCGATGCCGACGAAGAAAACCCCTGGCCGCCGCGCCGCCGCCGCCAGCATCACCGCGCCGACGCCGCAGCCGGCGTCGAGCACCCGCTCGCCCGGTTTGGCGTCGCAAGCGGCCGCCAGCAGGGCCGCGTCGAGCCCCGCGCGGTAGCCCTTGGCCGGCTGGATCAGGCGCACGCGGCCGCCCAGCACGTGATCGAGGGTCACAGGCGTGGCTGTTTCATCCATCGCGCGGGTTCCCGAGCCTTGTGCTCGCCTTGACGCTCCCCTATCCCGC
>DATAVF010000337.1:0-19177 GCA_036267835.1 Caulobacteraceae bacterium
CGGATATACTCATTTCAGTGGTGTCGAGCAAGACGGCGTCATCGGCCTGTCGCATCGGCGAGTCGGCCCGGCCGCCATCGCGGGCGTCGCGCTGGCGGATATCGGCCAGCACCTCGTCGTAGGTGGTCCCGCCGGCCTTGAGCTGCAGCCAGCGCCGATGGGCGCGCACCTCGGGCGTGGCGGTGACGTAGAGCTTGGCCGCCGCGCCCGGCGCGATCACCGTGCCGATGTCCCGCCCATCGATCACCGCCCCGCCCGGCCGCGCCGCAAAGGCGCGCTGGAAGTCGCGGAGCACCTCCCGCACCGAGGGGTACTCGGCCACACGGCTGGCCGCTTCGCCCGCCTGCCGGGTGCGGAATGCCGGGTCGTTGAGCTTGGCTGGATCCAGCCGGCGGGCGACGTCGGTTGCAGCTTCCATATCGCCGAGATCGCCGCCCTCGCTGAGCAAGGTCACGCCGACCGCGCGATACAAGAGCCCGGTGTCGAGCACCGGCAGGCCGTACGCTTCGCCAAGCATCGTCGCGATGGTGCCTTTGCCGGACGCTGCCGGACCATCGACCGCGATCACGAAGCTCATCCCCTCCCCCTTGAGGGGAGGGGGCAGGGGGTGGGGGGCTCTGTCCAGAAAAGGCGCTTCGTCGGTGAGAGACCCCCACCCCCGACCCCTCCCCTCAAGGGGGAGGGGAGATGCGCTTGCTCCCTCACCCGATTTGCGCCCCAAGCCCCGCCATCAGCTCCCCGAAACCCGGGAAGCTGGTTGCGATCATGCCCGGCTCGTCCACGGCCACCGCCTCGTCCGCCCCAAGCCCGAGGATCAGGTGGCTCATCGCGATGCGGTGGTCGCCATGCGTCCGCACCAGCCCCCCGCCGGCGACGCGGTGGTTGGCCCGCGCCGTGCCGGCCACGATCAGCCCCTCTGGCTCTTCCTCGACGCCGACGCCGCACGCCGCCAGCCCCGCCGCCATCATGGCGATGCGGTCGCTTTCCTTGACCCGCAGCTCGCCGATCCCCCGCATCACCGTGGCCCCCTCGGCATAGGCCGCGGCCACCGCCAGGATCGGGTACTCGTCGATCATCGAGGGCGCCCGCGCCGCCGGTACGTCCACCCCGCGCAGCGCCGAGGCCCGCGCCGTGACATCGCCCACCAGCTCGCCGCCTTCCTCGCGCTGGTTCGCGATCACCAGGTCCGCGCCCATCTCCTGCAGCGTCACAAAGAGGCCGGCGCGCAGCGGATTGAGCAACACGCCCTCCACCGTCACCTCCGAGCCGGGGGTGATCAGCGCCGCCACCAGCGGGAAGGCCGCCGACGACGGGTCGCCCGGCACGCGGATGTGGCAGCCGCTCAGCGCCTGGCCGCCGGCCAATCCAATATGCCGCCCATCGCCCCCGTCGCGCACTTCGACCACCGCGCCGAAGGCCCGCAGCATCCGCTCGGTGTGGTCGCGCGTCGCCTCGGTCTCGATCACTTCGGTGACGCCGGTGGCGTTCAGCCCCGCCAGCAGCACGGCCGACTTCACCTGCGCCGAGGGCTCCGGCGGCCGGTAGCCGATCGCACTCAGCGCGCCGCCCTTCAGGCTCAGCGGCAGCCGCCCGCCCTCGCGGCACAGGTATGTTGCGCCCATCTGGGCCAGGGGCCTGAGGATGCGCATCATCGGCCGCCCGCGCAGCGACGCATCGCCGGTGAAGCTCGCCACCATGGCGAAGCCCGCCGCCGCGCCCATGATCAGCCGCACGCCGGTGCCGGCGTTGCCGCAATCGACCACGTCGCCCGGCTCGGCGAAGCCGCCGCGCCCCGCGATCCGCCAGCGCCCCTCGCCCACACGCTCCACCTCCGCGCCGAAAGCGCGCATGGCGGCAGCGGTGCGCAGCACGTCGTCGCCCTCCAAGAGCCCCTCGATCGTGGTCTCGCCCTTGGCCAGCGCGCCCAGGATCAGCGCCCGGTGGGAAATGGATTTGTCGCCCGGCGCGCGGATGCGGCCCCGGAGCGGTCCGCCGGGGCGGGCCGTAAGTCCGGCTTCGGCCATGAGAATTCCAAGCCTTGGAAGATGGGTTGCGGGCGAAGGAGACGGCTTTTGACAGCGGCCGGCGCCCGTGGCAAGGGAGCGCCCCATTCCATCCCAGCGCGAGGCCCACCCTTGGCCAATCCCGAACTGGGCGCAAAGCAGATTTGCCCCACCTGTTCGAGCAAGTTCTACGACCTGAACCGTCGTCCGGCCCACTGCCCGAAGTGCAATAGCGAGTTCGACCCGGAAGAAGCGCTGCGCAGCCGCCGCGTCCGGCCGCGCGGACCGCTGCCCGAAGAAGAAGCCGAAGAGATCAAGCCGGTCGAAGCCGAATCCGAGGAGGAGGAATTCGAAGAGGTCGAAGAAGCGGCCAAGGAACTCGACGAAGGCGTCGAGGCCGAGCCGCTCGACACCGGCGACGAGGAGGACGGCGTCGAAGCCGCCCCCGCCGCGCCGGACGAAGCGCTGGGCGTCGATTTCGCCGAGGACGAAGACCTCGAGGAAGCCGACGACGACGAGGTGCCGTTCATCGAAGACGACGAGGATGATTTCTCCGAGGACGAGATCGACGGCATCGCCGGCGGCGGCGACGACGACTAATCCGCCGCACGCGGAGGGGGTTTAGGCCCTTGATCGGCGCGGGACCTTTCACTAGGTTCCGCGCCCTCCGTCCCCCGGCTCCGGTTTGGGGGACGGCCCGATACTCTCGGGGCTATAGCTCAGCTGGTAGAGCGCTTGAATGGCATTCAAGAGGTCAGCGGTTCGACTCCGCTTAGCTCCACCATTTCGGCCAAGTTTCTGAATAAAAACAGAGACTTGGCCGGCCATGGTTTCCGGTTTCTCGTCTGAGCCTACGAATTTGCCGGGGCTATCGGCGCGCCTTCAACCACTCCACCGCGGCCTCGAACGCCTTGGCCGCGCTCGCACCGTCCCCTTGAACGAAGGACCCGACGTGTTCGGGCAGCGCTGCACCGTCGAGACGATAGATCGTCACCGTGCCCCCGCCGGGATCGCGCCGCGGAACACCTAGCAGCCTCAGGCCGGTGTCGGGGTCGCTCCGCAGGACGCGAGCGCCGGAATTGTTCAAGGCTATCTCAGTCCCCTTTCAGCCACTCTTGCACGTCCACAGCCCAGGGCTTCGAACGGTGCGCGTGCCCGGCGCTGTCCTTGCAGACGGCATAGATTCGCGCCTTTGCGTGCCCCTCTCGCTGAAGGGTCATCGCCACATCTCGAAATTCGATCCTCACGGCGGCGCGTTCGCCTTGGGCCAGCCGCTTCGGGAAATCTCGCAGGCCATGTGCGTCCATCAAGACGATAGAGCGGCGTTCATCGCCGCTGATCTTCAGTTGCGGAGCGTCCACAACAAGCTCTCGGTGTCCGGTGTTGGCAACCTCGATCTCAAGCATGCGCGGCCCGAGCCGGTCATCATACGTGAACATGGCCGTTTTCATCCGCACGGCCAACGACCGGCGATCTCGCCGGATGGCCATGACCATCGTGAGCGTCGCGAGGACCGCGCCATAGATCGCGATGGCGAGGGTGATGATCTCTTGCAGGTTCACACGCCGAACCTACGCCGAGTCGTCTCGGGAGAACAAAAGGAGACAACGGGTGCGAGGCGGGCCGGATGCTGAAATCGCTACTCCCACTCTGCCTCAAGTTCTGAGTCTGCGGGCTCGCCCTTCGCGGGCTCAACTCCCCAATCGTCTTCGTCGGCCTCGAAATGAGCCTTCGCGTGGCAATCGGCGCACACCCCGACCAGCTCAAACAGAAGCTCGTCAAACAGGTGGTCATAGGTCAGGTGGTGGACTTCCTTGGCTGTCTTCTCGCGGCAGCCCTCACATAGGCCGCCGCAGCGCTCCAGCACCTTGGCGCGCTTGGCCCGCCACTGCGGCGTCTTCAGGTACTCATCATAGCCGGCGCGCCGCTCGACCAAGAACTTGGCCGAACCGTCGATGTAACGGACCACAACGGCAACCCGTGCTGCCTCGCGCGCGTCATCGTATTGCTGCCCTAGTCCGGCGTCAGCCGTGGGCAGACCGTCGTTGCCGGCAGCTCTTTGGGCTGACCCCCGGCGAGCGCCGCAATCCAGGCATTGCTCATGAATGGCGGAGTGTCCATTGGCGTTGGTGAACCGGCGCAGCTCCCGTCGTTCGTGGCGGCAGTTGAAGCTCGCAAAGACCGCGCTCACGTCGCGGACGTATCCTCTCCAGTCGGCTATCCGGGTCTCTTGGCCGCTTCGCGGGTCCGTGATTCGCATGCTCGAAAATAGATCATGGCGCCAAGAACAAAACAAGAATTCAATCCCGCGCAGCGCACTCAGCCGGCTTGACGAAACGGCGGAGTCAGGCGACGGCATGGCGTGACCTGACTAGGTGAGGCACCCACCATGCCGAACGCCATCCCTCTCTCGCCTGCCGCGGCTCACCTTTGGCGGTACCTTACCGCCCATCCCGGCGAATGGGTGGAGGCGAATGCCTTGGCCAGACCGGAGGGGCCGAGCTATCGGACGGTCGCGCGGCTCCTCAAGGCGTTCGTCGCTGTTGGGTTGGCAGAGAGCCGCCCCACCTTCCCCGCGTGGACATATCGGCACGTGAAGACGATGCGACAGCAGGCCCCCGAGATCGCTACGAGCCTGGACGGTCTGGTCCCCTGAGGCGTCAGTAGCTAGTCACAACAAACACCGCTGGGGGATGAGCAAACGGGCGCGGCCTTAGGTTCCGACTGCCCTTGTCACAATTGGGGTCGGATCACCCTTCCACTCGATGCGATGAACATCGCCAGAGGCGACCGATTGCACTGCGTGCGGCCATAGCGCCGCGTAGCATCTCCCGCCGGGATGCCGGACCGAGGGATACATGACGCCGTTCAGGCCTTTCGCGCGCGCCGCATCTGCCAGAGCGTTGCCTTCGGGATAGCCAACATTTGGGTCAGGGTGCAGTGCGGGGTGCCCGAGCGCACCCGTCATATCAAGGTAGTCACCAGCGAAACCCGCGAACATCTCGGCGTACTCGACGACCGCGTTGAAATCGCCCACGCGGGCCAGAAAGTCGGCCATGTGAAAGATGACCTCCTGCAAGCACGTCTCAACATCATCGGCGGCATACCACGCGCCCCGACCTGGCCCATTGAAGCGTCCCATTTCTCGCGGCTTGGCGTAGGCAAAGCTTGCGTTGATGAAGGCTGCATGCGGCACGCCGAAAACGAACTCCTGGGCGTTGATGCTTTCTAGGCCATGCTCCTGCGCCACAAGCCGGGTGCTTGTGGCGCTCTCAATCTCCCAAAGTGCGTCCAACTCGCCTTTATCGACAAGTGGCGTTAGGACCGAGGCTCGCAACCTCGCGGTCGTGACGAGGCGCACGGTTCGCGCCACCGCGATGCGGGCAATAGGAAGGCCAGCTAGCATACCGACTAGACGCCACCCCTCACCGCGTCGATGTATCGCCTTACATCGAGCATTCGCGGGATTCCACCTTCGACCATTGCCTCAATCGGGCTCATTCGGTCAAAGAGCGGGCCGCTATTCTTAAGCCTTACCCACCGATCAGCTATATCATCGGCAAAGAGGAGGTGAAGTCCTTTGTAGATGCCGACCGTTGCCGAGACGCGAGTTAGCTGATCTTGGCTCAGCGGTGCGGGCCGCGCTCCACTCTTCATCCGATCCCAGGTGCTAGCCGAGACGCCGAGAAGTGCAGCGGCCTCGGCATTGCTCAGCCCCCACAGCGCGGCCAAGCGCGTGAACGCTTTTGCTGCCACATTGCTCAGACGAGCGCGGTCCTCCTCGCCGGAAAAGGTCTGCACCTCGACGGGCGTAAGGGGTGGCGTAGCATGCGGCCATGTTGCGTCTGACATGTTCGTCTCCTGGTGCGCATATACGCATCATTTGATGAAAGTTCCACTAAATCATCAGGCGCTCGGTTCGGGCCGTCCCGACGGTCCGCTTGAACAAATACGGAACTTTTAGCTTGCCTGGTTGTCGGTGTCGGATACCCTCAAGGTAGACCGGCGTCGAGTTTCGCGCCCCGATTTACGGATTGATGGTGAGCCACCCGAATGGCGAAGCTGAAAACGCCCGTAGTTCTCAGCACTGCTTTTGCTGATTACTCTCTCACCGACTTGATCGGCGAGGGCGGAGCTGGCCGCGTGTATGGGGCAACGGACGAACGAGGAGCGCCGGTTGCAGTAAAGCTCCTGACCAACGCCTCGTCCGATAAGCGTCGCAGGTTCAAGAACGAGATCGCTTTCCTATCGCGTAATCAGCACGCCAACATTGTGACTGTCACCGACCACGGCGTCGCCTCGGCCGGGCCGATTACCGGGCCGTTCTATGTGATGCGCCGGTTCACAGGGAATCTGCGCCAGCTTATGGAAAGAGGGCTGCCACAAGGTAGGCCTTTGAGGTTATTCAGTCAGGTGCTCGACGGTGTGGAAGCCGCACACATGCTGGGTGTCACACACCGTGATCTTAAGCCGGAGAATGTGCTTCATGACGAGTCCGGCGACCAGCTAGCTGTAGCGGATTTTGGAGTAGCCAGTTTCACCGAAGACCAACTCGCCACGCTGGTCGAAACTGGGGCGGGTCAGAGGCTCGCCAATTTTCAATATGCTGCGCCTGAGCAACGAACACGCGGACGCACCGTCATGCAGTCTGCCGACGTTTATGCGCTCGGATTAATATTGAATGAGCTATTCACCGGCGAAGTACCTCACGGAACCGACTTCAAGACTATAGCCTCGGTTGACCCTGATTTTGGTTTCCTAGACGCCGTGGTCTTGCAAATGATAAAGCAAAGCCATACTGAGCGACCACAAAATATTCAAGGGGTAAAGGCGCTGATCGAGCGTCACGGCTCTGAGGCGCTATCGCGGCAGAAGCTTAGTAGGATCAACAACACGGTTATCAAGGCCGAAGAAATAGACGAACCGCTTGCAAATGATCCACCCATACTGGTTGGCGCTGAGTGGAAAGGCAATGTTCTCCGACTGACACTTGATCGCCCCGTAAATCATGAATGGATACAGTCTCTTCAGAATATGGGGAGCTATTCATGCGTGATGGGAATCGAGCCTCATAGTTTCGCGTTCAACGGACAATACGTGACAGTATCGGTGATGGAGCATTCTGTTCAACAAGTAATTAACTACTTCAAAGCCTGGTTACCAAATGCAACGAATGTGTTAAGGCAACGCCTTGAGCAGAACTCTCGTCGTCAAGAGTCGGAGCGACGAGACCAGCTCCGCCGCGAGCGGGACGCTGAGGAGCGAAATCTGCGCGTGAACCAGAGTTTGAGAATCTAGGCGCGACCATCAGTGCGCGGGTGCCCGCCGAAGTTCACATCATCCGGTCCTTCCCCCTCAGCGCCAACCGTTCGGCCTCCAGCGCCAGGAGGCTGGCGATCTCGGCGCTATCGAGCGCGCCGCTGGCCTTTAGGGCGTTAGTGAACGCTCGGGGCGCACGGGAGAGGAGCTTGCCGGCCGCGGCGATGCGCTGCGCGGCGGCCTCTTCTGACCCGGCCATACGAGTGAACGTAGCCTTCTGTTCGGCGATGTAGAGCGCGCGGTCGGCTTCGCTGGCCCGACCTAGAGCTTGCCCGATCCTCAGTGCCTCCCCGATCAGGTGCGAGCCGATCTCCGGCGACAGGTCCATGCTGGCGGCCCAATCGCGAGCGGACGCGTCGTACTCTGCCGCCGTCTCGGGGGCGGTCCCCTCCGGGAGCTTGCCGAAGTAGTCGGGGCGATAGACGCCCGGCTCCACAGCCGGGTACAGCCGGTCAAAGGTACGCTCATCGTCGGTTCGTGGGTCTTCGGCACCCCACCCGTCAGCGGCGATGCCATCGGCGTTCAGGGCTTCCCTGACGCGCTCGCGTTCCACGCCAGCCTCTACCAGCGCGTCAGCCATAGAGATCGCCTGCGCCGCCGTCAGGTCGTTTCCGACGATCACGGACGGAGTTGCTGGCGTCATGGGGGCCGTGGGCGGATTGGCGGCAGGCTGCGCTGCGGCGGGGTTCGCCGCGGCATCGAATACGGCGGGGTCATTGCCGGCGACGATCCAGGCTTCACGCATGGACGCGACGGTCTCGGGGGAGAAGGAGACGTTGGTCTCCCCCGGCGGGGTCAGGGTTTCACTCATGGGGGTACTCCACTTCAAGTTCGCGCCGGATATCGCGGATCAAGGCGCTACGGGCCTGGGCGCGGTCGTTCGGATCGGCGGCAGGATTGGCCAGGATGGCCTTCAGAACCTCCACGGCACGCCTGCGGGCGAGCTGTAGGAGGAGGGGGAGAACGGGTGCGTCAGTTTTCATCGTCGGACTCCTGTTGAGAACGGCGGGCCGTCCACTCCAATTCGCGGCCGATTTGTTCGGCGAAAGCTCGGGCGACGTTCGGGTTCGCGGCGGCCTTCTCGGCATTGGCGACCACCGCAGCCCTGTCAGCGTCCGCACGTGCAGCGCCAGCGGCGGCGATCTCCGACAACTCCGCTGAGGTCGGGGGCGGCGGGGGCGGTTCCGGTGGGGCGATGAGGATGTCTGAGAGGTCATCGACGACTTCTGCGAAATCCGCATCGACCGGGGGCTCGCTGAAGGCGCGGCCCAGGAGCTTGGTCGCGTCGATCCCCAGCCGGCCGGCGAACATCTTGACCCGCTCGACCAGGGCTTCGTCGTCCAGGGTGCGCTCGACTGTGACCTTGTGCTCCGACACGGCGTTGAGACCGCCGCGGTTGAGAAGTTCGACGGCCGCCTTCAGGCGGTCCTTCGGGTCCACTTCCGGGTTGCGGGCGATCTCGATGATGATGTCGATAGCCATCACGGAGCTATCCCGGATGTACTTTCGGGCCTCCTCCAGCATGGCCGCTTGCACACGGTCATCGTGCGCGAGCTTCCAGCCTTGCGCCTTCAGCACGTCCGCGTTGCCCGCGTATCCGGCGAGCTGCGCAGCGGCGGCGTTCGAACACCCGGTCTGAAGCTTGGCCAAGACGAACTGGCGCATCCTCGGGGCGAGGGCGTTCATGGCCGGCCCGAGCTTGGCATCCGCGTCGATCTGGTAGAGGGCCAGGCCTTTGGGCGTGGCCGTGATCTTGGTGTCAGACATGGCGGGACACTCCCGAACTGTAGTCCACATTTTTGGGACGGCCGCCGCCCGCTGAGGGGACCGCTCGCGAACTCAAGTCCGCGGGTTTCGGACGGCCGGCGCGCGTGAGACCGTTGCTAGGCAAGATGTGGCGGCGGGGCAAAAGCGGGGGGCCGGCGGGCGTACCCCCGGTCTTCTCGCCCGGCATCCCTCGCAAGGCCCCAGCGATCCGGGACGAGCGTCGCGGGCCAGGGAGAAGGCGTCCCTCCGTGACATGGGCAGCGGCGCGGTCGCTAGGATGACCGTCGCCTACCAGTTGACGGACAGTGCCGTTGACTAGGGGGAAGGCGTCCCTCCCGGCAAGAGGCGCTGTGACCGGAGCACGCGAAGCGCTCACAGCGGGGTCAGCGCCAGCCACATTGTGCGTCCATTTGTAGGAGGAAACGGCGAGTGAACAGTTTCCCCTATGAGTTCGGCGGACATCATTTCCGCGTGAACATGCTAGGACATGCCATGACATGCCATAGACTGCGGACTCTGACACGCCTATGGCCGCGCCGCGGCTCTCCGCCGCCGAAGGGATCGAACGATGATTGATCGAAGCCAAGTGAACCGGGCGCTGGCCAAGGCCATCGCCTACAAGGCGTGCGGCAAGGATCGCCACGCCGACGCATGGGCCGCTGAGCTTGTGCGGCTCCTGGAGTGCGAGGGCATCCTGAAGCAAGAGCCGTTCGCGTTCGTTACCGACGCCCTCCGCTCGGGGGCGTGACCGAGTGAGCACGTCCGTTGAGAGACAGGCTTGGCTCGAAAGGGCCAAGCTCGAATGTGACCGGCTATTAGGTGCGGCCGGCTGCAAGGTCCCCGCAAATGTGCGGGTGACGATAGGCTTCCCAAGCACGGGCGGGCGGAGCAACCGTATCGGCGAGTGCTGGAGCCCTGAAGCGAGCAGCGACAGGTTCGCCGAAGTGTTCATCTCGCCCCGCCTCATCGAGAGCGTGACGATCTTGGGGACGCTGACGCATGAGCTGATCCATGCTGGCGTCGGCACGAAGGCGGGCCACGGGGTGGCGTTTAAACGTCCTGCCCTGGCCGTTGGCTTAGTCGGCAAGATGACGGCGACAACCGTAGGCGAGCCGCTGAAGGCGACGTTCCGAGCTTGGATCGCCGAACATGGCGAGTACCCGGCCGGGGGCTTGCTGATCGACAGCCGCAAGAAACAGACGACCCGGCTTCTCAAGTGCGAGTGCGGCGAGTGCGGATATGTCGTCCGCGTCGCATCGAAGTGGCTTGCGGAGGCCGGCGCGCCGATCTGCCCGACAGATGCCGAGCCCATGGTTCCCGCCTGACCCGCCCGGATCAAGGCAGGCCTGACAGACCCCCGGGGAGCGATCTCCGGGGGTCTCGCTTTGTGCGCATGCCCTGCCAAGGCGCTAGGAAGCTCCAGGACGGGCGTCAGGGGAGCAGCGCTACCGGAGGGCCGCCCACGGCCCTCGCGGCCATGTGGCGTGTCCTGGCATGGCATGACGAGGCGGAAGGCTGAAAGGGTCGGGCTCATTTGCTGCGGTCCAAGGGCTCGCCGGTGAGCTGACGCGCGGCATGATCCGACGCGCGCCGCATCTCATCCGCCAGCTTCGGCAGTGCGTTGGGTTGCTCCTCGAAGTCGAAGCCGTGTGGATTGCCGCCGGGCATGTTCCGGGGATCACGTCCGGGGGACGCGCCCGCCGCCTTCGGCCAGGTGCCGACGCGCCAAATTTCGCGCTCGACCGCTCGGGCGATCTCGTGGGGCGTGGTCACCACGCCATGCGCCTCGGGCAGGCCAGGGATCGGCAGGGCCGCCCGCTCCGAATAGGTGAGCAGATCGCGCCACGCGACTGCCGCCGCCTGGAGTGCGGCTTGGAGGCGGTCGGCGGCGCGGTCGCGGGCCTGGAGGGCCTGGAGCACCTTGCCCACGTTCTCCTTGCGCAAGCGCGCTTGGAGCTTCGTGCGGTCCAAGGCTTCTCCCTCGCGGGCGGCGACCATGGCGCTCTCTAGGGTGACGATCCGCTGGCGGGCGGCGTCCTGCTGGGCCACGTTATCGGCCAGACGTTGGGGCGCGCCGTCCAAGCCTGCTTCCGCATCGAGTGCAGCGCGGGGGTGTTCGGAGACCAGACCGGCGAGGGTCTGACGCGTCGCGGTTAGGCGGCGCTCGATCTCGGCGGAGGTCAGGGGCGGCGGGGCGCTTCGGACGGCAGAGAGCGCCCGGTCAATGAGTTTCGGCATGGCGTGGGTTCCTTGAGTTTGGGGGGTGGACATCTCCGCGAATGGTCGGGGACGGGACGTGACCGGAAGGGCCGGCCGGGACTTATGCTCACAGTGAGCATAACTGGTAAGAACTGCGTCGAGATGCAGGGCCAGAAATCGGGCTTGTCGTGCTTGGGGTTGAGCCCTTCTGGCCACCGGATACCCGGTGAGCTGCGGGAAGGTGGCCAGACCGGGCCGGGAGGAAAAACCTTCGGCCCCGAGATAATCGCATCCCCAAGGGACCCACCCGTCCCCGGCAGTTGTGGCAGTCCCCCTATGTGGGGGGAACTGCCCAACCGCCGCGGCATCATGGGCAGGCCGGCAGTTGTGCGGCAGTTGTTGGCGGTTGTTCTCCGAATTTCCCTTTAAAAACAGAGAGCCAGCCGGCAGTTGCGCGGCGGTTGTCGGCAGATTTGGCGCCTCGATTGGATCTCCAAACGGGCCTCCCGAAACGGGCACAACTGCCGCACAACTGCCGCGGCGGGGGATCGCAACCGCCGCCAAAATGAGGAGCCTATTCACTGTCCGACTCCCCATCATCGTCGCCGAACGGGAACACCCACTCGATGGGGTTGAGCGGCTGGTTCCGGTGGTCCCGCGCGACGTACACGGCGAGAGGCCCCGGCGCTTTCGAGTAGCGGTTCGGACGCGTCAGCCCTTGCAGGCGCTTCACTTCGTTGTGGAGGTGCTTCTCCCGCTCCTCCAGGTCCTGGCCCTTGACCAGGGGGACTAGTTCCTCAGCGAGCACACGCGTCGTGATCGGGCCGGCCGGTCCACGGCTCAGCCGCTTCAACGCGTGATAGACATCGCGTTGCGGGCTGGTCGTGTCGGTCCCAAGGGCGGTGCGATACTCGTTCTCAGGGATGCGGCGCGCGAGCGGCACGCCCCGCGGCGACCGGCTCACCCGATAGAAGACGCTGAAGCCATCGGGTCCATCGCGCATCTTCTTGATGTGCAGCTTCGCGGTCCCCGCCTCCTTGTTGCTGCCGATGACGTGGGCGAAGTCGGCGTTGCCCTCCCAGCCTGACGAGCCACGCGCGCCGCGGGTCTCATCCTTGCCGGCGTGGTGGACCACGATGACGGTCGCGTTCCACGCTTGGGCGATGCGGCGGCCGGCCTTGTCCACCGCGCTCGCGGTGGCGGAGCTGTCCTCGTTCTCCCCGCCGATGGCCGTGGCGAGCGTGTCGATCACCACGATGTCCGGGCGGAAGTCGCTGTGCGCCTCGATCAGCGCCTCGACGTGTTCGGGGTCGAGCAGGCTTGGCGAGCGCCAGACCAGACGCCACTTCCCGCGGAGGTCGCCGGGGGTGACGCCCCGCGCCTCGCACTCCGCCGGCACGCGCTGCTTGCCGAGACCGAACGCGCCCTCGCCAGCGCAGTAGAGCACTTTCGCACCCCCCGCGACGGCATAGCCAAGCAAGTCGCCCAAGATCACGGTGGTCTTGCCCACGCCGCTAGGGCCGAAGGCGATGCCGACGCACCCGCCCGGCTGCTTTGGAAGCGTCTTCTCCGCATCCCAATATTCGAGGTCGGGGAGATCGGCGTCTTCGTCGGGCTCGCGCGCCCGGAAGCTCGCGACGAGGCCAGCCCGCCTGTCCTGTTTAAACGCATCGTCTGGCACCGCGGCGTGGAGCGCCGCCACGGCCGGGCCGAACGATGCGGCGGCAGAACCGTGAGGGCTCCAACCCGCGGCCCGAGCGTCGTGAATGATCGTCCCGACCGTCACGCCGTCGTCCTTGGGCGGCAGGGTATCGAAGGCGCGCTCAACGTCGTCGCCGGTCGTGTAGCGGGACGGCGGCGCATCCCTGTACCGCCCCTGGCGATCCAGGTCGCCGCGGGACCAGCGCTGCGCGAGGGCCGCGCGGATGCCCTCATTTTCGTCGAAGGGGATCGGAGCGGCGCGGATCGCGGCGACGTACTTGATCCAGGTCTCGCGGCCCACGTCGGGGTCGAGATAGGCGAGCGCAGCCGTCAACTCCTCCACGCTGATGGGCTCACCCGCCGCGGCGGAGGCGGTCTGGCGGCGCTTGGGGGCCGGCGGCAGGGCGCTGAGCACATCGGCGGCGGGATGCACGGTGAGCGCGCCAGCGCTTCCCTCTAGCGTGATCCGGCGCGGCGCGGCTTTCTGGTGAACCGATCCGGCGAGCCGCATGACACGCGACGGATTGCAGACCGCGGTGTCCGTCCCGTATCGGGCGGCGAGGCGCTTCTGAGCGTCACGGAAGTCCTCAACAGCCAGGCCTTCGACGCGCCAGTAGGCATGCCAATGGGTCGCGTCGCGCCTGACGATGAAGTCCGGTTTCGCGTGCCACGCGCCCGGCATCGGAACATCGTCGGCGTCAACGAACACAGCTCGGACGCGGCTGATATCTTCGTCCCGGTCTCCGCCCTCGTTGACGACAACGAACACATCGAAGCCATCGGACTGAGCAGCTTCGATCTCGGGCCACAGCCCGGCGAGCGATCCGTTTAAACGATGCGCCTCCCGGTCGCGGTCGCGGGCATGGATCAAGCGCACATTCACGGTCGCGTCCGGCGAGCCCGCGATCATCTCGACATGCCGTCGCGCGAGCGCGAGGTCCGCGGTCACGGGGCCGCCCTCCCGCGTCACAATCAGGATGTCGGACAGGTCCTCCATGCGTCACCGCCGGGCGGTCTCGGGCTTGACGGTGTAGCCGCCAGTCGAGACCTCAGCGCTGGTCCAGCAGCCATCCGCGAAGATGGCGCTGACCACAGATTTCCGCTCGTCAATGAAGCGGCGAATGACGAGCGCACCGCCTTCACGGACTTCGAGCGCGTCGCCTTCGGCGCGCACAGTCACCGGCTCGCCGTTTTCCTTCGGCGTGCATTCGATGATCCAGGTCGTGCGGGGGGCGCTCATTGGTCCGCTCCCGGCGGGTAGATGGGGCCGCTGCGGCGTGTGCCGGGTGCACGGCGGCCGGGATGGCGGACTTGCGCGGCTTGGTCGTACGCGCGCCGCTGTTCATCCGCGTAGCGGCTCGCGCGCGCGTCGATCTCAGCTTCGGGGATGCCTTGGGCGCGGAGACGTTCCGCTTCCAGGCTGCGGTTCTGCTCCCACCAGATGTTGGCGCAAGCATCGCTGATCCCCTCGCTGACCAGAGCGGCGAGGCGTTCGCAGGCTTCGGCCATGGGCTCATCGAACTCGACCGCTCGGGCTTGGTCGGCCTGCCCCTCGAAATTGAGTTGCAGGTCAGAGAATGCCGCCATCACGCCGTATCTGGCTTGGTCGCCGAGGTCCGCTGCCAAGCGCTTGATGACCTCTTCCGTCAGGCTCCTTGCCAGCGCGACGCCCTCTGCGCGGCCTCGCTCCAAGCTCTCTTGGCCGATGCTATGTGCGTTGCTGACGCCCTCTTGATACAGCTCGGTCCAGGCGCGGTTGCAGTCTTGCCACGCCGCCTTGTAGGACTTGCTCTCTCGTTGTCTCTTGGTGGTCATCTTCAATCTCCTTTGGTGAGTTCGCTGAACGCCGCCCCAGGCGTCACGACGCGCCGGGCGTGGAACCGCTTAGCGTTCATGCCGGCGACGACGCTCTGAGCCGTCGCGAGGCGAGCGGGTGTGACGGTGATCCCAAGTTCCCGCTCCACGGCCGCACGCTCCACGCGCGCTCCGGTGCAGTCTCCTGGGCGATAGCGGACCGGCCCGAACCGTCCGGACTGCGCCCACCGGTTGACGGTGCTGTCGGCGACGCCGGCCAGCGCCGCCACTTCACGAAGGGGGATCAATTCGGGGAGGCCGTCGTCAGTCACCGGACGATCTCCGGAAGCGACGCCCACCACGCGGCGGCATCGACCCGCGCTATGAGAGTTCGACGGCCGCACTTGCGGGCGCGCAGCTCGCCAGTTTTCAAAAGCTCGTAGAATTTCGTCGTCTTGATGCCGTACGCCCGGCAGAACTCTGCCGGCGACAGCGCGCCAATCGGCCCTTCGGCCTGGGTATGCTCAGCGATCATTGAATTCGCCCTTGGCTTGCCGGCGCTCAGGCCGACCCGGTCGCGATGCACCACCTTACCGGGATGGCAGGTTGGCGAGGCTCGAAGCCTGCTCTATGGACCTTCAGTGTTGTAGAAATAGCACGACTGTTGCCGAAAAGCAAGGAAAGGCGCTAACCTGAGGTTTTCGCCAATACGAAATCAAGCACTTACGACGATTTCAGACTGTCGGCTTTCTGCCCGATTACTTCGATCTAACTCTAATTTCCCGGCGACGTTTAAACGACTTCATGCAGCCTTCTTCATTGGCAGCCTCGTGGCGAACGTGGCCCAAGCGTCCATCAGTCCGCGCCGCCGCTCGAATAGGTCGCTGCGCTGGTAGGCCCCTTTGACCTTGCCCTCCAGCTTGTGGGCCAGGGCGTACTCCGCGATGTCGTCGCTGTTATCCACGGTCTCCGCCGCCCAATCCCGGAAGGTCGAGCGGAAGCCGTGGACGGTGATCGCCTCACCCTTGGCGTCTGTCCAGCCGGGCTCCATGCGCTTCAGGGCCACGGCCATGGCCATGTTGCTGAGCGGCTGGCCGGTCTTCCCGCCGGGGAAAACGTAGCCATCATCGCCCGCCTTGGCGCTGCGAACCTTGTGCAGCTCGCGGAGGATCGTCAGCACAGGCTCGGCGAGGGGGACACGATGGGGCTGGCCGGTCTTTACCTTCATGCGGTCGGCCGGAACCGTCCAGGTCTTGCCCTCAAAGTCGATTTCCCGCCACGTCGCCCCGATCACTTCGGAGGTTCGCAGCGCCGTGAGGATCGTCACCCGCAGCGCCTTAGCCGCGATGCCCGACTCAAGCTTCAGAGCCTCCAGGAAGGCGGGGGTCTTGGCGTAGGGAAGGGCGGGGTGGTGAGCGACCGGCTTGACCTTCCCGGGCGCGCGGAGGGCTTGATCCAGGTTCCCCTTCCACCGCGCGACGTTCTCGCCGTCGCGGTATTCGTGCGCCTTGGCGTAATCGAGCACCTTCTCGATGCGTCCGCGGAGGCGGCTCGCCGTCTCGGTCTTCGTGGTCCAGATCGGCCCCAACAGGTCCAGGACCATCTTGCGGGTCACGTCCGCCACGGGCACGTCGCCGAAGGCGTCATTGGCCAGCGCCAGCGTCGCCTTCCACTGCGAGACGTGTTTCGGGTTGGTCCACGTGGTCTCATTCTGGGCGATGTAGCGGTCAGCCATCTGGCGGAACGTGACACGCTTGGCCTTCTCCGCCTTCCGGGCGGCCCGTGCAGCCCGCCGAGCCTCAATCGGGTCCTGTTCCTCAAGGAGGGTGCGGCGCGCGTCCAGCGCCCGATCTCTGGCCTTGCCAAGGCCGATCTCCGGGTAAGGCCCAAGTCCCATCGTCCGCGCCTGCCCGTCCCGCATGAACCGGAACACCCAAGACACGTGCGGCGGCTCGCCCGGCGCGACGCGCAGGTAAAGCCCCTTCCCGTCGCCATAGAGCTTCGTCGCCGTCGTCTCCCGAATGAGCTTGTCCAGCTTCCTCGGTTCGAGCTTTTCAGCCTGCCTCGCCATGGTCTCCGCCTAACTCCGAAATCCCCGCAGAGGGGGTCCTACAAACGGGAGCCGATTGTAGGACCAAGACCTCCGCCGCTTTTGTCTCATACGTCTAGTCCTACAAACATGGGACGGCTTTCGGCGAAGTCAAGCGAATTCGCCGACCTTCGATGCCGCCACAAGTGACCGTGTTTAAACGCGTTTTCAGAGGGAGTTGCGAAGGCCAGCGAAAATGAGCGGTGCTCAGTTATGTTCCGCTTAGCTCCACCATGAAGCCCCGCAGGTAACGCTGCGGGGCTTCGCCTTCTCGGCGGCGCGGCGCTTTGTGTTTCGCACCCTTCGTCAGCCTGAACCGAAGAACACGACGGTTAAATGGCTGCTGGTCGTCGTAGTGAAGGACTCATGACCGGTTTGCCGCCGAACAGTGAGGGGTTGCCGATCCACGCTCTGCGCATAGGGCTGCGGTAGCTGCTCGGCCCACTCAAGCCAGTGTTCGTTGAGCCAGAGCACGAAACGGTGGGTCTCGGCCGTCGTGACCTTCTCCCATTCCAATCGTTGGGTGCCGTTGTGAAAAGTGAACGCGCCGAGGCGATCAATCTGCCGGAAGACGGCGCGGGCCTTGTATCCGGGCACATAATCCTGCGCTGTGACAGATGATTTGTCTTCTTTTCGGGGACGAAGAAAACGGTACAAGTTCCTCGCGTGGAGCCAGAAGACTTCGATGGCGAAGTTCACATCTACGCCTGTGACGTGTCCAAGTCTTCCGTAGGCTTGCGCAAGCATGCCTCGTTCGTAAGCGAGGTGCTCCCGTAGCCACTTCGTCTTGGTAATTTCATCGAGTTTCGACATCAGGTTCCCCTCGGCGACGATGTGGGGATCGTCAGCAACAAACGCCACGGATGGGTAGCGGCACGCTTCCCGAGATGTACATCTCCATGGAGGGGCGCCGCTTCCATTCCCACGGAACACCAGCGCTCGCCCGCCGTTCTCTGCCCGTCCTGGTGACGGTCGGAGATGGATGCGATGGCGGATGCGCATGCGATCGAGGTGCTGAATGGGCTGCTGACCAGCGCCTATGACAGCGCCGATGGGTTCCGGAAGGCGGCCGGCATGGTGCGCAACCCCGAGTTCCAGGCGCTGTTCGCCGAGCGGGCGCAGGGGCGCGATGGGCTGGCGGGCGAGATCGAAGCGGAGGTGCGCACGTTTGGCGGCGAGCCGAGCCGCGAGGGCTCGCTGCTGGCCGGCGCCCACCGCGCCTTCACCCAGGTGCGGGGCCTGATCGACCGCGGCAGCGACAAGGCGGTGGTCGAGGAGGTCGCGCGCGGCGAGGCCTTCGTCCAGCTGAAGTTCGACGAGGCGGCGGCCGATGCCCAGTTGCCTGAGGCCGCGCGCCAGCTCGCCGAGCGGGCCGGCCAGACCCTGAAGGATCAGCACAACGAGATCGTCGCGCTCGTGGACCAGTTCCGCTAGGCGGCAAGAGGAGCAGAAGATGGCGGCCCATTACAGGCTCAACGAAGACGACAACGGCTTCCTGGCCGCGCCGCAGGGCGCCTCGCTGCTGTTCGCAGGCGCCAGTGGCACCGAGACCTTCATCGAGCGCTCGCAGGACGCGGTGGTGCGCATCGGCATGCAGTCGGTGGCCGTGGCCACGTCCAACGGCGCCAGCTTGGCGGTCTGCATCGAGGTGGGCGATGCCGCCGCCAAGGGCCAGGACGGCCCCTGGCCGATCGAATACCAGCTGCGCGCCAGCCAGTCGGTGCAGGTGCTGGTGAAGGCCGGCGAGCGGGTGTCGTTCAAGGCCTACCCGACGGCCGAGAACGCCCAGATCCTGCGCACCGTGGTCTGGGCCTCCGACCTGAAACCGGACGTGGCCGCGACGCCCCCGGCGCACCGGCCGGAAGCGGGCAACGGCGCAGCGCACCACAATTAGGGCGGGTTGAGATGCGGCCGCTCCTCCCTTGCGAAGCGGGGGAGGTGGCGACCGGAGGTCGCCGGAGGGGGTTCCCGCAGCGCGCCGGAAGGTCTGCTGCGTTTGGTCTAACTCGATCCAACTTGCGGGAAGGGCGCAACGTTCGCGTCTTTCCGGCGAGGTGGCGCGCCCCCTCCGTCAGGCTCCGCCTGACACCTCCCCCGTTCCACGGGTGAGGAGTGGTTGGGGTCCTAAGCCGCGTCGAACAGGGGCTTCAGCGCCGCCGCGTCGCCGGCCTGCGCTTTCAGCCGCATCACCAGCGCGTGGCCCGCCGCGGTGATCCGGCCTTCGCCCAGCCGGCGCATCAGCCACTGCGCTTCCTCGTCGGTGATCGGCGCCGCGGCCGCTTCGTCGGCGTCCATGCGGGCGTCG
>DATAVF010000338.1:0-46268 GCA_036267835.1 Caulobacteraceae bacterium
GCGCAGTTCTTCAAGAACCTCAGCGACGACGCCTCCGGCTCGCTGACCGAGTTCTTCGCCGACAAGCACGTGGTGCGCGGCGAGACGGTGCGCACCATCGCGCTCGCCGACTATTTCGCCGAGCACAGGATCGAGAACGCCTTCCTGAAGATCGACGTCGAGGGCGCGGGCTACGACGCCTGGGCCGGCGCCGCACCGGCGCGGGACAAGGTGACCTACCTGCTGGCGGAGGTGCTGCAGCCGGAGATGGACAAAGGGCTGCCGCAAAGGCTGATCAAGGACGATGGCATGCGCGCCTACTACGTCCGCGACTTCGATCTGGTGGAGTCGGTCGGCGGCGAATTCGACTATCACGAGCCGCACTGGAACTGGCTGTTCTGCCGCCTGGCGCCCGACGCGCTGGCGCGGCGACTGTCGGCGGCCGGTTTCCGCGTCGTCCCGGCGGGCGGCCATGCCTGAACCGGTCCGGAGCCCGCCATGTGCGGGGTGAACGGCATCTATGCCTACCGCACCGCGGCCAGCGCGCCCTCGCAGGCCGAGCTGATCGCGACCCGCGATGCGATGGCGGCGCGCGGGCCGGACGGCGTTGGCGAGTGGTGGTCGGCCGAGCGGCGCTGCGCCTTCGGCCACCGGCGCCTGGCGATCCAGGACCCGCATCCACGCGCCAACCAGCCGATGGTCAGCGACGACGGCCGCTACGTGATCACCTTCAACGGCCAGATCTACAACCACCCGGCGCTGAAGGCCGAGCTCGAGGCCAGGGGCGTGCGCTACCGCACCACTTGCGACACCGAGACCCTGCTGCACCTCTATGCGCTGAAGGGCCCGGACATGGTGCGCGACCTGCGCGGCATGTTCGCCTTTGCCATCTGGGACGCCGCGCGGCAGGGCATGTTCCTGGCCCGCGACGCCTACGGCATCAAGCCGATCTACACCTGCGACGATGGCTGGACCTTCCGCTTCGCCTCGCAGGTCAAGGCGCTGCTGGCCGGAGGGGCGGTGTCGCGCGATCCGGAACCGGCCGGGATCGTCGGCTTCCACCTGTTCGGCAGCGTGCCGGAGCCGTTCAGCCTTTACCGCGACATCCGCGCCTTGCCCGCCGGCCACAGCCAGTGGGTCGACGCCGCCGGACCGGAGCAACCGAAGCGCTATGTGAGCCTGGCCTCGATCCTGGCGGAGGGCGCGGCGCGCCCCTCGCCGGCGGCCGAACTCGAGGCCCGGGTCAAGGCCGCGGCGGGCGAGAGCGTGGCCGCGCACCTGCTCTCCGACGTCGAGGTCGGCGTGTTCCTTTCGGCCGGCGTCGATTCCGGCGCCTTGCTCGGCCTGATGCGAGACGCCGGCGCCAGCGACATCCGCGCCATCACCCTGGCCTTCGAGGAATACCGCGGCACGCCTGAGGACGAGGCGCCGCTGGCCGCCGAGGCCGCCGCCCGCTACGGCGCCCGCCACGAGGTCCACCGCGTCGGCCAGGCGGAGTTCAATGCCGACCTGCCCGCGATTCTGGAAGCCATGGACCAGCCGTCGATCGATGGGGTGAACACCTGGTTCGTCGCCAAGGCGGCGCGGCAGGCGGGGCTGAAGGTGGCGCTCTCCGGCCTCGGCGGGGACGAGCTGCTGGCCGGCTATCCGAGTTTCAGCGACCTGCCGACCTGGCGGCGCAGGTACGGCCTCCTGGCCCGCACGCCCGGCCTGGGCCGGCTGGCGCGGCTGACGTTGCAAGGCGTCGCGCCGGGGCTGCTGCGCGAGCGGCCGAAGGCGGCCGGCATGCTGGAATACGCCGGCAGCTGGGGCGGGGCCTACCTTTTGCGCCGCGGCCTGTTCCTGCCGCACGAACTGGCGCGGCTGATGGACCCGGATGCCGCCCGCGAGGGGCTGCGGCGGCTGGGGCTGATGCGCCGCCTCGCCGCCGCGCTGGCGCCGGACCCTGGCAGCGACGTCGGCCGGGTCTGCGCGCTGGAGTCGTCGTTCTACATGAAGAGCCAGTTGCTGCGCGACGCCGACTGGGCCGGGCTGGCGCACAGCGTCGAGATCCGGCCGCCGCTGGTCGATATCGCCTTGCTGCGCAACCTCGCGCCGGTGCTGCCCGGGCTGCGGCCCGGCGCCGGCAAGCGGGCCCTCGGCGCCGCGCCCAAAGTCGCCCTGCCTGAAGCGATCACCGCCCGCGCCAAGACTGGCTTCACGGTGCCGACGGGCGCCTGGATGGCCACCGCCGGGCGCTCCAACGTCGCCGGGGAGCCGGTGCGCAAGGGCGCGGCCTCGCGCGGCTGGTCGCAGCTGGTGTTCTCGGGCCTTCGGCCGCCGCAGCAAAGCCTGGCCGCGTGACGGCCGCACCGCGAATGCTGGCGCTGGTCGGCCACGCGTTCGGGGCCAGCGGCGGCATCGCCCAGTACAACCGCGACTTCCTGGGCGGCCTTGTCGCCTCGGGCCTGGTCAGCGACATCGAGATCCTGCCCCGGCACGGTCCCAGGACGGTCGAGACGCCGCCGAAGATCGTGCAGCACGGCCCGCGCTTCGCCCCTGCGCTCTACGCCGCCGGCGCCATCGCCAAGGCCCTGACCGCCTCGTTCGACCTGGTGTTCTGCGGCCACCTCTACATGGCGCCGCTGGCTGCAATCGTGGCCCGGCTCGGCCGCGCCAAGCTGGTCATCCAGACCCACGGCATCGAGGCCTGGCCGCAGCCGACCCGGCTGCAGCGCGCCGCCGTCGAGCGCGCCGACCTGGTGCTCAGCGTCTCGCGCTACACCCGCGCCAAGGTGCTGAGCTGGGCGTCGATGGCGCCTGAAAAAGTGGCGGTGCTACCCGATACCGTGGGCGAGGCGTTCACGCCGGGCGACGGATCGGCGCTGCGCGCGAAGTGGGGCCTGACCGGCAAGCGGGTGCTGCTGACGGTAGGGCGCATGGACGGGCGCGAACGCTACAAGGGGCACGACCGCACCATCCGCGCCCTGCCCGCCCTGATCCAGCGCTGGCCGGGCGTGACCTATGTGGTGCTGGGCGAGGGCGACGACCTGGCCCGGCTGCAGGCGCTGGCCAAGGACGAGGGCGTCGACGATCACGTGAAGTTCATGGGCCCGGTGGACGAAGCGACCTTGATCGACGCCTACCGGATGGCCGACGTTTTCGTCATGCCGTCCACCGGTGAGGGGTTCGGGATTGCGTACCTGGAAGCGATGGCCTGCGGGACGCCCGCGATCGGCCTCGACGCGGCCGGCGCCCGCGATGCGTTCGCAGATGGGCGACTCAGCTTATTGGCGACGGAATCGGGGCTTCTGGATCGTTTGAGGGAGCTACTGAACGAGCCCAAGCCAGACCCGGAGGCGCTGGCGTCAGCTGTACGGCAGAGTTTCGGCAAGCCTGTTTTCGTGGCGGAACAAAAGCGCCTCTTCGATCGTCTCCACGGCTGCGCTTCAACCGGTAGGCGTTAATGGTTCCCGTAAAACGAGCGGTCGTCGTCGTGGCCCATCCTCGCAGTGGGACGCACATCACGCTCGACTTCATTCGGCGGAACTTCCCCGAATTCGATCCCGCCCTCTACATCTGGCAGAGCGCCCGTGAGCTCTACGTCTGCCTCGATGTACCCGACTGGCGCGACAACCTGCTGCGGCAGGCCAACCGCTCCGACCACATCCTGATGCAGTCGCACCTCGCCGGCGTGCAGGCGCTCGACGCCACCGCGGCCGTCGACTACCTGCAGCCCGAGGAGCTGGTGTTCATCTATCCGTTCCGGCGCTACTCGGCGACGATGAAGAGTTTCGCCGCCTTCTGCCAGTATCCCGGCCGCGTGGACAGCTTCCTCAAGGAGAAGAGCAGCTTCCTTGACGGCGACTATACGGTCGCCGACGGCGCCCACGTGCATGGCGAGCGCTGGTTGCCGCGCGACCCGGTGTTCCTGGACATCGAGGCGCTGATCGGCAATCCGGAACTCGCGGCGCAGAAGCTTGGCGACGTGCTGGGCGTCGATCCGGCCCCGATCACCCGGCGCCTGCCGCGGCGGCGCATCTTCAACGGCAAGATGGCCGAGGCCGTCGAGCGGCTCACGGGACGGGAATCGACCGAGGTGAAGGTGTCGTTCGAGAAGCACTGGGCCGATCCGGACGAGGCCGCAAGCATCGACTTCAAGTTCGCAGACCTGCACGCGGATCTGGCATCACGGAGCATCGTTTGACCGGAGTCACGACTGAGGTGGAGGCGCCAGCCGAGAAGGTTGCGCATCGCCATGCGACGCTCGTGCTGGAACCGGGACGAGCCGACCGCAGCTATTGGCGCGACCTTTGGATTTATCGGGAACTCTTCGCGATCCTGGCCTGGCGCGACGTGGCCGTGCGCTACAAGCAGACGGTGGTCGGTGTCGCCTGGGCGGCAGTGCGGCCGCTCATGACCATGGTGATCATGACGGTGGTCTTCCACCGCGTTGCCAAGCTTCCAGCGCCCGGCGACACGCCCTACGCCATCCTGGTGTTCGCTGGCCTGCTGCCGTGGCTCTTGTTCTCCACCATTCTCAGCGAGGCCTCGGCCAGCTTGGTCGTGAACGCCAACCTGGTGGGCAAGGTCTACTTCCCGCGCATCATCATCCCGAGCGCGACAGCCCTGGTGGCGCTCGTCGATTTCGCCGTTTCGCTGGCCATTCTCGCCGGCATGATGGTCTGGTTCCGCTTCGCCCCCCCTTGGCAAATCCTGCTGCTGCCCTTCTTCGTGGTGCTTGCGGTGTTGGCCAGCCTGGGACCGGCGCTGCTGATTACCGCTCTCAATGTGAAGTACCGTGATTTCCGCTACATTATCCCCTTCATCGTCCAGTTCGGGCTCTATCTCGCGCCGGTGGGCTACTCGAGCGCCATGGTCCCGGCGCAATGGCGGTTCTGGTACAGCCTCAACCCGGTGGTCGGGGTGATCGACGGGTTCCGGTGGTGCATCCTCGGGGGCAATAGCCCGCTCTACCTGCCCGGCTTCGTCGCCAGTCTCGGGGTCGTCACCCTCTTCCTGTGGCTGGGCGTCACCTACTTCCGGCGCACCGAACGGACGTTCGCCGACCTGATCTGATGTCCGACAACGTCATCATCCGCGCCGAGGGCCTCGGCAAGATGTACGAGATCGGCCGCTCCGCCGAGCGACAGCGCTACACCGCGCTACGTGACGTGCTCGCCGGCGGCACGCGCAATGCCGGGCGCCGGATCCGCGACTTCGCCCGCGGCCATGCCCCTCTGACCAAACCCCGCACCGAGGCGTTCTGGGCGCTCAAGGACGTCGATTTCGACATTCGGCAGGGCGAGGTGGTCGGCGTCATCGGCCGCAACGGGGCCGGCAAGTCGACGCTGCTGAAGATCCTCTCGCGCATCACCGAGCCCAGCCAAGGCCGGGTGACCATCGACGGCCGGGTCGCGAGCCTGCTGGAGGTCGGCACCGGCTTCCACCCAGAGCTCACCGGCCGCGAGAACGTCTACCTCAACGGCGCCATCCTCGGCATGACCCGCGGCGAGATTCGCCGCAAGTTCGACGAGATCGTCGACTTCGCGGCGGTGGAGCGATTCATCGACACGCCGGTGAAGCGATACTCCAGCGGCATGTATGTGCGCCTTGCCTTCGCGGTTGCCGCACACCTCGAGCCCGAGATACTTGTCATCGACGAGGTGCTCGCCGTTGGAGATGTCGAATTCCAAAAGAAGTGCCTCGGGAAAATGAAGGAAGTCTCAAGCCATGGCAGAACAGTTCTGTTTGTGAGCCACAATCTCGCCGCCGTAAGCGCGTTGTGCAGCACATCCCTCGTCTTCGATCGCGGTAATCTCGCATTCCAAGGCCCGGTGTCGAGTGCTATAGACACGTATCTGTGTCTAAGTACCGACGATGGTGAGTCCTGCCTTCCAGCGGGCAATTCCGCAATAACTATCAGAAGCTGCACAATCAACACCACGGCCGCCGGCGTCGAGCCATTGTCTTCACGCGACCCGCTTAGAATCGACATCGAAATAGAACAGTTGGTGAATATTCGCGGTGCGCGATATGTGTTCTCCTTCTACAGGCCAGACGAGGCGCTGGCGTTTGCGGTCGCGTGGCATGTCCCACTGGCGGCAGGGGAAAACAGCGGTGAGCGATACCGCGTTACGCTGAACCTTCCACCGGAGACATTCAACTACGGCTCATATCGGCTAGACATCCGCTGTGCCCGGCCGCGCGTAGAGATGATTCTGCCGAATACGACCGTGTGCCACCTGAACTTTATCGGCGAACATAGACATGGATCGACGGTATATGAGGATTGGCCCGGCGCCATGCTTCCCCGTTGCGACTTGGACGTGTTGGTCCATTGACGCGCGGCAAGTGACGTGGCGAGCGAACGGCTCTTCGTGGCGGGCTTCCCGAAGTGTGGGACGACGTCACTCATGAGAGCGCTAGAACTTGAGGCTGGATTCAGCGTGTCTGTGCCAAAAGAACCATTCTTTTTCTGGCCGGAGATGGGGAAATTCTGTGGTCCGCAAGATCAGAATCGCGAGATTCTTACCGATGAAGTTCAATATGAAGCGGCTTTTGCGAGATCGGCTCCCGAGGCTCTGCAGACAACGACTTGTTTGGTAGATGGATCTCAATACGTGCTCCACGAACAAGCGATCGATCGGATACGCACGAAGTACAGCCACGCGAAATTCATCATTGTAGTAAGGGAGCCCCTGACGAGAGCGCTTTCATCCTACGCGCATTTGGTGCGAGACGGTTTCGAAACGAGAAGCTTCGCAGAGTGCCTGCAGCTGGAGTCTGTTCGGCATCGGGAAGGGTGGGGCCCGCTATACTGGCTTCATGAAGCGTCCGACTACGCGAAGCGCATAGAACACGTCGTGAGTAGCTTCGGGGCCAACAACGTTTTGGTTGTCAGCATGGACACTTTGGTCAGCGGATGGCCCGAAGTAAAAGAAGCGATCTCTCAGTTGGTCGGAGTCCCGTTACGTAACGACAGTCCCTTTCCGTTGACAAACGTGTCTAAGGTAGAAAAGAATCCCCTTGTCACAAGTTGGTTTGAGGCCGTCATACCTGTTCTGCGACGCGTGTCGCGGTCGATCTTGCCTTCAGACGTGTCGGCAAAGGCGGGCCATATAGTAGTTCAGGCGTATAGACGCACAAATTTCAAGAAACCCCAGGCGAGCGGCGCGTACATTGAAGACCTTTTTGGGCCGCTTGCAGAGAGATACCGCGACGTAATAAATAACCTCGGCCTACGGCTGGGCGTGGAGGGAGATCGTGATGGCCACGCCGCCGCGCAATAGCCTGATCTGGGATTCTCCATGGTCGGCCCGCGACTACAAAGACGTCGGCAGTCTCGGCGCTGGTGCGCGTTCCCGTTCGTGGGCGCAACCCACTTGCCGCGTTCGGGACGGACATTCGCCGACCTGATGACGGCCCCGATCATACGCGCCGAAGGTCTCGGCAAGATGTATACGCTCGGCCCGGCCGCGGAGCGTGAGCCCTATACGGCGCTGCGCGACGTGTTGGGCCGCAGCGCGCGAGGCCTCGGTCGGCGCGCGCTCGATCTCACCCGCGGCCGCGCGGCGCCGAGGAAGCTGCGGGCCGAGCCGTTCTGGGCGCTGCAGGACGTGAACTTCGAGATCGGGCGCGGCGAGGTGGTGGGCGTCATCGGCCGGAATGGCGCCGGCAAGTCCACTTTGTTGAAGATCCTCTCACGGATCACCGAGCCCAGCCAGGGCCGCGTGACCATCAACGGCCGGGTGGCCAGCCTGCTGGAGGTCGGCACCGGCTTCCACCCTGAACTCACCGGCCGCGAAAACATCTATCTGAACGGCGCCATCCTCGGCATGACCCGGGGCGAGATCCGCCGCAAGTTCGACGAGATCGTCAATTTCGCCGCCGTCGAGCGGTTCATCGATACGCCGGTAAAGCGCTACTCCAGCGGGATGCAGGTGCGCCTGGCCTTCTCGGTCGCCGCCCACCTGGAGCCGGAGATCCTGGTGGTTGATGAAGTGCTTGCGGTCGGTGACGCCGAATTCCAGAAGAAGTGCCTGGGCAAGATGGACGAGGTGGCGGCGCGCGAGGGCCGCACGGTGCTGTTCGTCAGCCATCAGTTGGGCATGGTCTCGCGGCTCTGCACTCGGGGCATACTTCTGTCGGCCGGCCGGATCGCCTTCGACGGCCCCACCGACGCGGCCATCGATCTTCACCTCGCCGGCATCGCCCAGCGAGAGGCCGAGGACGAGCTGGATCTGGCGCGCCACGGCAACCTCGACATCGCCATCGTCCGCGTCGCCATCGAGGACCCGAACGGCGCACCGGTGGATCAGCTGGCCTGGGACCAGTCGCTCAAGATCTGCGTGCGGCTCTCGTTCCGCAAGCCGGTCGCCGGGCAGGTGCTGGTGATCGCGCTTGAAAGCCAGCGGGGCGAGCGCGTGGCCACCTGGCCGCTGGCGCTTGAGGGCCAAGTGCGCCCAGGCGCCGAGACCGCCGACTTCACCCTCGACGTGGCGCCCGGCAGGGTTGCGCCCGGCGGCTATTCTTTCGTCGTGGCGGTGGTGGTGCCGCACGTCTCGATCCTGCAATTGATCCAGCCGGTTTGCCCGTTCGTGGTCATTGATACCGGCGCCGAGATGACGGCGATGACCGGAATCGACTACGGCGTGTCCCTGATCCCGGCTGCTTGGTCGGTCGTCAGCGACCAAGCCGCTGGGCAGGCGCCCGTGCGGTCCGTAGCGGAATGATGCCGCCTTCAATCGGGCCGCCGACTCCGGACCACAAACAATGAGCGTGCATGAAAGATAAACTCGGCCGTATCCGCAGGTTCATCGGCTGGCTGTCGTACCTCGAGTACCGCGCGCCGACGATGCAGATTCCGCGCACCGGGGAGTACAAGAGCCCCAAGGTCATCACTGGCGCGATGCTGGCCAAGCTCAATGCCTCGGCGCCGCCGGCGCGGGCGCTGCGCGAGGTCGAGTTCCAGGTGTTCTCGCAGTTCGGCGACGACGGCATCATCCAGTATCTGACCCAGGGCCTGGGCATCCAGGAGCGGACCTTCGTCGAGATCGGGGTCGAAGACTACACGGAGTCCCAGACCCGTTTCCTGCTGGTCAAGGACAAGTGGTCCGGCCTGGTGGTCGATGGCAGCGACAAGAACGTGGCCTACATCCACGACGACCCGATCAGCATGCTGTTTGACGTCAAGGCCCGGCAGGCCTTCGTCACTGCCGAGAACGTCAACGACATCATCACCGAGGGCGGCGTCAGCGGCCGCATCGGCCTGCTCAGCATCGACATCGACGGCATGGACTACTGGGTCTGGAACGCCGTCTCGGTGGTCGACCCGGCCATCGTAGTGATCGAGTACGCCTCGCTGTTCGGGGCCGAGCGGTCGATCGTCGTGCCCTACGACCCGAAATTCCACCGCTATTACCCGGACCCGTCGCGGCTCTTCTATGGGGCCTCGCTGGGGGCGATGCGGCATCTCGCGGAAGCCAAGGGCTACGTCTTCATCGGCACAAATTCCAACGGCAACAACGCTTACTTCGTGCGCCGCGAATACGCCGAGACGCCGCTGATCCAGGCGCTGGAGCCGAGCTATACCCTCGCCACCTTCTCCGAGTACGGCGAGCCGGCGCATCGCTACCGCGGCGAGGAAGCGGTGGGCCTGATCCGCGGCAAGACGGTGATCAACGTGCTCACCGGCCAGGAAGAGCCGCTCTAGGCATGCGCTACGCCATCCTGGGCGGCGGCAGTGTCACGGCGGAGTACTATCTGCCGGCGTTCCAGCTGCTGGGCGCGCTGGACCGGGTGACGGTGATCGATCCCAGCCAGGCGTCGCTCGACCTGCTGAGCGCCAGCTTCGCCGGTCTGGACCTGCGCCTCGGCGGCGCGGAGTTGCTGCAGGGCTACGACCTGGCCGCCGACGCCGCGATCGTCGCCGCGCCCAACGCCTTGCACGTCCCGGCGACGCTCGCCGCGCTGGAAGCCGGCGCCCACGTGCTGTGCGAAAAGCCGCTCGCCCTGACCGAACAGGCTTGCGCCGAGCTGGCCCAGGCAGCGGCTGGGCGCCAGCGGCTGCTGAAGGTCGCCATGTCGCGGCGCTACCTGCCGTCGTGGCGGCTGGCGCGCGAAATGGTGGCCCGCCGCGAACTGGGCGAGGTGCTGGCGATCGAGGTCAGCGACTGCGCCCCCTTCGGCTGGCGCCCGCGCAGCCTCGCCTTCTTCGCCCCGGAGTCCGGCGGCGTGCTGGCCGACATGGGGGTGCACTACCTCGACTACCTGCAGACCCTGATCGGCCCGATGCGGCCGCTCGCCTATTCGGACGACGCCCGGGGCGGGGTGGAATCGAACGCGCATTACCAGCTGGAGAGCCTGTCCGGGGCGCCGGTGCAGCTGCGGCTGTCGCGCACCCGGCCCGGCGACACCTTCGTCAGCCTGCGCTGCGAGCGCGGCGAGATCCGCATCGACAAGGCCAACGAGCGCGAGATCGTGGTCGCCGCCGACGGCGCCGCCGGCCGGCGCGTCGCCAGCCTGCGGCCGTTCCGCAACGGCGCGCACTGGCCGGTGAGTTTCATCGGCAGCTTCTGCGATATGCTGGCCGACTTCGAGAACGCCGCCCATGGGCGCGAGACCGGCATCGCCGATGTCGACGACGCCCGCCAGGCCGCCGGGCTGATCGAATGGGCCTACGCCCATCGGCCGGCGCCCGTCCTGCCGGCCGCCGCGAGCGCCAGCGCCGAGGGCGAGGCCGACGTCCTGATCACCGGAGCGACCGGCTTCATCGGCGGCCACCTGCTGGAGCGGCTGAGCCAGGCCGGCGCCCGCGTCCGGGTCACGGCCCGCCACCCGGCTACCTTCGCCAACGCCGCGCGCTTTGCGGTGCAGGTCGCCCAGGCCGGAGTGCTGGACGCCGAGGCCATGCGCGAGGCGGCCAAGGGCGTCCGCACAGTCTATCACCTGGCCGTCGATGGCGGCTCGCCCGACGCGCGGCGCGTCATCATCGAAGGGACCCGCAACGTCGTCGAGGCGGCCATCGAGGCGGGCGCCGAATGCGTGGTGGTGCTGAGCACCATGTACGTGTTCGGCTTCCCCGAGAGCGACCAGCCGATCGATGAAAGCGCGCCCTATCGGCCCTACGGCGGCGCCTACGCTCGCAACAAGGCGGTGATGGAGCGCTGGTGCCTGCGCCGCGCGGCGACCTCCGGCGCGACGCGGATCGTGGTGCTCAACCCAAGCTGCGTCTTCGGTCCCGGCGGCGGCGTCTATTCCACGACGCCGTACGAGCTGGAGACCCAGCACCGCGGCTTTGCCTGGATCGATAGCGGCTCGGGCGCGGCGAACTACAACTACGTGGGCAATTTGGTGGACGCGATCCTGCGCGCCGCGGAGGTTCCGGAGGCGCACGGCCAGCGGTTCATCATCAACGACGGCTGCGTGACCTGGCGCGAGTTCCTGGGCCCGATGCTGGGTCCGGCGGCCGACGCGCTGCCGAGCTATGCGCCCGGCGAGCTCGAGGCCCTGCACCGCCGGCTCGAGCGCTTTCAGCCGCGGGCGCTGGCCCGCGCCATCGCCGCCGCCCCCGAAGTGCGCGCCACGGCCAAGAAGAGCCTGGTGATCCGCGCCGCCTCCCAGCTCCTCGGCCTCACGGACCGGCGGCCCGCGCCACCAGCGCCGGCGGGCGCCGAGTGCGCCGCGCCGGCCCGGAATACGCCGCCGGCCTGGATCGCTGCGCTCTACGGTCCGGCGAAGACCCGCTTCTCGTCGGCCAGGGCCGAGGCGGTGCTGGGCTGGCGCCCGCGGATCGGCCTGGAAGAGGCGCAGCGCCTCACCCGCGCCTGGCTGCAAGAGAACCGGCCGCCGACCTGACGTCGCGCGGGCCGACCGCGGCCGAGCCAGCCCCATCATCCTGCACGTCCCGTACACCTACTTTCCCGACCCGTGCGGCGGGACGGAGGTGTACGTGCGTGGCCTCGCACAGCGGCTGGTCGCCATGGGCCAGGCCTGCGCCATCGCCGCGCCAGGCGCCGAGACGGCGCAGTACGAGCAGGGCGGCCTGCAGGTGTTCCGGTTCGCCGGCGATCCGCGGCCCCGCCTCGACTTGGCCTACGGCGCGCCCGACGAGATTGCCGCCGCCGGCTTCGCGGCCATCGTCGAGCGGGTGCGGCCGCGCATCGTCCATCTGCATGCCCGGACCGCGGCGGTGTCGGAGCGGCTGATGGACATCGCCCATGCCGCCGGCGCCACCGTGGTCTTCACCTACCACACCCCCACCGTCAGCTGCATCCGCGGCACGATGATGCTGTTCGGCGAGGCGCCCTGCGACGGTGTCGTGCGGACCAGCCGCTGCACCGCCTGCGCCCTCACCGGGCATGGCGCGCCGCGCCCGGTCGCCTGGCTGGCCGCCGCCCTGCCCGGCGCGGTGACGCGTGGCGTCCCCTGGCCGCGGCTGCGCATCCCCGCCTTGATGGCCGACGCCCAGGCCCGCATCCTGAGCTTTCTCGCCAAGGCCGACCACGTGGTCGCGGTCTCGCAATGGGTGCGCGAGGTGCTGGCGCGCAACGGCGTGCCGGCCGCGAAGATCACCGTGTCGCGCCAGGGCGTCGATCTGCAGACGTCGCCGCCGCCGGCTGCGGCGCGCCCCGCCGGCGCCGGGCTCCGGATCGCCTACTTCGGCCGCATCGACCCCACCAAGGGCCCCGACCTGCTGGCCCTGGCGATCGCCCAGGTGAAGAACCCCGACGTGCGCATCGACATCTATGGCATCGACCAGGCCGGCGGCGCCGGCCCGACCCACGCCTGCCTGGCCCGCCAGGCCGCGCAGGATCCGCGGCTGCGCCTGCTGCCCAGCGTCGAAGCGGCCGCGGTGACGGGGGTGATGGCCGGCTACGACCTGGTCGCCATCCCCTCGCGCTGGCTTGAGACCGGCCCGCTGGTCGCGCTGGAAGCTTTCGCCGCTGGCGTACCGGTGCTGGGCGCGCGTCTCGGCGGCATCGCCGAACTGGTGCGGGACGGCGTCGACGGCGTACTGGTCGCGCCGGACGACGCGGCCGCCTGGGCCGCCGCCATCGAGCAGTTGGCCGCCGATCCCGGCCGCATCGAGGCGCTGCGCCAGGGCATCACCGCGCCGCGCACCATGGACGCCTCCGCCCGCGACATGGCGGCGCTCTACGAGCGCATCCTGGCGTCCGCCGGCGCATGATCAGCGTCGTCATCCCCTGCTACAACGCCTCCACGACGATCGCCGAGACGATCCGCAGCGCGCTGAGCCAGGGCGTGGAGAAGGAAATCATCGTCGTCGACGACGGCTCGACCGACGCCTCGGCGCAAGTGCTCGCCAGCTTCGGCGACGCCATTCGCGCCGTCCACACGGCCAACCGCGGCGCCAGCGCTGCACGCCAGACCGGCGCCGAACTGGCGGGCGGCGACTTCATTCAGTACCTCGACAGCGACGACCTGCTGGCGGAAGGCACGCTCGCCCGCCGGCTCGAGGTCCTGGAGCGGAGCGGCGACGACGTCGCCCACACCGACTGGCAGCGGCTGGAGCCGGACGGCGCAGGCGGCTTCGGGCTCGGCGAAGTGCGCCGACCCGACATCCCCGCCATCGAATCGGACGCCCAGGCCGTGATCGCGACCTCGTGGTTCTGGGCCCCGCCCGCGGCCCTGCTCTACCGCCGCGCCCTGGTCGAGCGGATCGGACCGTGGCCCGCCAACCTGCCGGTGATCCAGGACGCCCGCTATCTGTTCGACGCCGCGCGGCAGGGCGCCCGGTTCGCCCACACGCCCGGCGTCGGCGCCTATTACCGCGTCTCCCCGACCAGCCTCTCGCACCGCAACCAGGCCCGGTTCATCCGCGACTGCACGGTCAACGCCGGCGAGATCGAGGCCATGTGGCGCTCGGACCTCTCGCTGCCCGCGTCGCGTCGGCAGGCCCTGGCGCTGATGTGGGCGACCATCGCCAACGCGGCGCTGTTCGGCGGCCTGGAGGACTTCGAGACCGCGCGCCTCGGCTACAACCGCGCGACGTCCCGGCGCGGCGTCTTCGAGGCGGGCCGGGTGCTGCGCCGCTCGATCGGGGCCAAGCGCGCAGCCGCCGTGCTTCGCTTCGCCCGGCGCGCCGACCAGTCGCTGGTCCGGCCGGGCCGTGCGCTGCGCATCAACCCAGGCGCAGGCGCCCATGCCCAGGCCTGACGGCCGCAGGATCCTCTTCCTGCAGGTCGCAAATCCAGCGGCCTATCCGCCCACCATCCACGCGGCCCAGATCATGGCGGCCGCCGGCTGGCGGGTCACGCTGCTGTCGGCGCCCGTGAAGGGCAGCACCCTCAGCATGGATGTGGGGCCCGGCCTCGAGTTGCGTTCGATCGGCGCGCGGCCGTCGCACGTGATCGGCCGCGGCGTCTATCTGCGCTACCTGGCCGCTGCGGCGGCGCTGGCGCTGCGCCAGCGGCCGGCCGTGGTCTATGCCTCCGACCCGTTCTCGGCCGGGCCGGGCATCGTTGCGGCCAACCTGGCCGGCGCGCGGCTGGTCTATCACGAGCACGACAGCCCGCCACCCGGCGCGCCCGCCTCATGGGTCGGCAGGCTGCGCCGCGCCGCGGCGCAGAAGGCCGAAATGGTGGTGCTGCCCAACGAGGGCCGCGCCGCGACTGTCGGCGAGGATCTGGGCGTAGCGGAGAAGACCCTGACCGTCTGGAACCTGCCCGGCCGCGGCGAACTGCCCTGCCTGCCCGGGCCGGGCGACGAGCGGCTGCAGCTTTACTATCACGGCAGCATCAACCCCGACCGGCTGCCTGAGGCCGTGATCCAGGCGGTGGCGAAGCTGGGCGGGCGCGCTCATCTGCGCATCGCCGGCTACGAGGCGCCGGGCGCCCGCGGCTATGTCCAGCAGCTGCTCGGCCTCGGCGCCAAGCCGGGTGGCGCGCCACTGGCCGAATACCTGGGCGAGATCCCGCGCCGCGAAGACCTGCTGGTTCAGGCGGCCCGCGCCCAGGTCGGGCTGGCCTTCATGCCCTCCGCTTCCGGCGACCTGAACATGCGCCACATGGTCGGGGCCTCGAACAAGGCGTTCGACTACATGGCCGCCGGCCTCGCCCTGCTGGTCTCCGAGCAGCCGGACTGGCGGCGCACCTTCGTCGAGCCCGGCTACGGCCTCGCCTGTGACCCGAACGACCCGGACGCCCTGGCGCAGCGGCTGGGCTGGTTCATCGACCATCCGGGGGCGCGGCAGGCCATGGGCGCCGCCGGCCGCGCCCGCATCGAGGAAGACTGGACCTACGAAGCCGCCTTCGCTCCGGTGCTCGCCCGGCTGGAGCGCGGCTGAGCCATGCGGCCCGTCACCGTCGCCTTCCTCAACACGCACCCGATCCAGTACTTCGCGCCGCTCTACGCCTACCTGAACGCCGCGCCGGACCTGAACGTGAAGGCATTCTACCCCTCCGACTTCTCGTTGCGCGGCGCCAAGGACCGGGCGTTCGGCCAGACCATCACCTGGGACGTCGACCTGCTGGGCGGCTACGAAGCGGTGTTCCTGCCGGGCGCGGATCGGCGGGACGAACCGCGCGGCTTCTTCTCCATGGTCGCCCCCCAGCTCTGGGACCGGCTCGGCCAGGACCGCCCCGACGCCCTGGTGGTGCACGGCCACGCGCCCGCCGCCATGATGGTGGGCGTCGCCGCGGCCAAGGCGCGAGGCATCCCGGTATTCATGCGCGGCGAGACCCACCTCGGGCTGGAGCGCTCGCCCGTGAAGGCCGCGATCCGCAAGCCGCTGATGAGCGCCCTCTACGGCCGGATGAACGGCCTGCTAGCCATTGGATCTGCCAACCGCGCCTTCTACCGGGCCATGGGTGTGCCCGATAAGCGCATCTTTTCCGTGCCTTACACGGTCGACAACGCCCGCTTCACCGAGAGCGCGAAACTCACGCCGGCGCAGCGCGCGGAGCAGCGGGCCTTCCTGGGCGTCACCGATGAGCGCCCCATCGTGCTCTATTCGGCCAAGTTCCAGGCCCGCAAACGGCCGGCTGACCTTATCCGCGCCGCGGCCGCCCTGAACGCCGCCGAGGTGCGGTTTCACCTGGCGATGGTCGGGTCCGGCGAACTGGAAGGCGCTTTGCGTGCGCAGGCCGCCGAACTCGGCATCGCCAACATCAGCTTCCCGGGTTTCGTCAACCAGTCCGGCATGCCGGCGATCTATGCCGCCGCGGATGTCTTTGTTTTGCCATCAGAGAATGAACCCTGGGGCCTGGCTGTAAATGAAGCGATGTGTGCGGGGCTGCCGATCGTTACCTCCGATGCGGTAGGCTGCGCCGTAGACTTGGTGCAGGATGGCGTGAACGGCGCAATCTTCCCGGTTGCCGACGGGAAAGCGCTGGCAGGCGCGTTGGAGTTGATGCTGAGGGATTCGGATTTGCGACGGCGAATGGGCGCCGCGAGCTCCGCGATCATCGCGAATTGGAGCTACGCTGAGTGTTTGACCGGCCTTCGTCAGGCGTTGGCCAGCGCGGGTTTGGCCACACGGGACGCCGATAGCGAATGAGCGACGGTCGACAGAGGCTCGGCCTGCCGCCTCCTCAGACGGGGTTGCAGGTCGCCATCGTGGGGCGCATCGGCGGGACGCACATCGGCGACAGCCTGCGCCACGCCGCCACCCAGTCCGGCCACCAGGTGGCTTTCTTCGACGTGGAGGGCGCGGAGGTCGGTTTTGCGCCGCTGCGGTCTCTGGCCTGGCGGTTCGACCACCGCCCGATCGGCCTGCGGCGCTTTTCCGATCGGGTCGCCGAGGCCTGCGTCCGCCATCCGCCCGACCTGATGATCACCACCGGGGCCGGCGGCCTGACCGGCGAGGCCGTGCAAGCGATCCGCGGCGCCGGAACCATCATCGCCAACTATTCGACCGACGATCCGTGGAACCCGTCGCTGAGAGCCCGCTGGCACCTGAAGGCCCTGCCCCACTACGACGTCATCTTCACGCCCCGCCGCGCCAACATCGACGACTTCCGTCGGCACGGCTGCCGCGATGTCCACTACCTGCCGTTCGGCTACGATGAGCGCTACGCCCATCCGCCCGAGACCGAGCCGGGCGCGGACGACGCCTCGGACGTGCTTTTCGTCGGGGGGGCCGACCGCGATCGCGCGGCCTTCATGTCCGGATTCGCCAGGCCGGGCGTCGCGGTGAAGCTGGCCGGCGGCTACTGGGAGCGCTTCGCGCAGTTCCGGCAAGGCGCGCTCGGGCTGAAGAGTCCCGAGGCGCTGCGGCGGCTGACCGCCGCGGCCAAGCTCAACCTCTGCCTGGTGCGGCGCGCCAATCGCGACGGGCACGTGATGCGCAGCCTGGAGATCGGCGCGATCGGGGGCTGCATGCTGGCCGAGGACACCGCCGAGCATCGCGAGCTGCTGGGGCCGGACGGCGAAGCCGTCGTCTATTTCGCCAGCCCCGCGGACGCCGCCGGCAAGGCGGCGGCCCTGCTGCCGGCGCAGGATGAGCGGCGGCGCATGGCGGCCCGGCTGCAGGCCCGCATCGCGAGCGGCCGCCACACCTACGGCGACCGGCTCGCCGCCATGTTGGCCGCCGCCCTGCCGGCCGACAAGCTCACGGCCGCCCGGCCGATCGCCGAGAGCGCCAAGGCTTGAACTTCCGACGCTTGCGGATCGGCATCGCCAGCGCCGGCCGCTTCCATGTGCTGGACCTGGCCCGGGAGCTGAGCCAGCTCGGCCACGATGTCCGGTTCTATTCCTATGTGCCGAAATCGCGCGGCCGGCGCTTCGGCCTGGCGGACGCCTGCCAGGCGCCGGTGACCGGCTGGGTCTCGCCTTTGCTCGCCTGGCAGCGCCTCGCGCCGCGGCTGGGTGCGCGGACGCAGGACCACCTGATGCACCTGGCGCTGGATCGCGCGGTCGCCGCGCGGCTGGAGCCCTGCGACGTCTTCATCTTCATGTCGGGCATCTATCTGGAAGCGGCCCGTGCGGCGCGGCGCCGTTTCGGCGCGCGGCTCTGGCTGGAGCGCGGCAGCGCCCACATCGAGACCCAGGACGAAATCCTGGCCACCATTCCAGGGGCCGAGCGGCCCAGCCGCCAGACCCGCGAGCGGGAAGTCGCCGGCTATGCCCTCGCCGACCGCATCGTCATCGCCTCGCGCTTTTCGGAGCGCAGCTTTGCCGGCCGGCCAGAGGCGGCGAAGCTGTTCCGCAACCCCTACGGCGTCGATCTGGAGCACTTCCCGCTGTCGCCGAGACCGCCCCTTGGCGACACGCTGCGGCTGATCTTCGTCGGCGCCTGGTCGCGGCGCAAGGGCTGCGACCTGCTCACCGCCGCGGTGCGCGCCGCGCCCGGGGTCACCCTCACCCACGTCGGCGCGATCACCGACCTGGTGTTTCCCAGCGATGACGCGCGCTTCCGGCATATCGACCCGGTGGACCAGCTCAGCCTGAAGGACTTCTACGCCGAGGCCGACGCCTTGATCCTGGCGTCGCGCGAGGAAGGCTTCGGCCTGGTGCTGGGCCAGGCGATGGCCATGGGCCTGCCGGTGATCTGCACCGACCGCACCGGGGGGCCGGACCTCGCCCACACGCCGGCGCTGGCCGAGCGGATCGTCGTCGCGGCGGCGGATGACGCCCCCGCCCTCACCGAGGCCATCGCCGTGCTCCGCCGCCGGCTCGCCTCCGGCGCGCCGTTTCAGCGGCTGACCGATGTCGACCGCCAGACCCTGACCTGGCGCGCCTACGCAGAGCGCTACAGCGACGAACTGGTCGCCGATGCGGCGGGGTCGCGGGCAGCCGGATCGGCGCCATGAGGCTCGCCGTCAGATCGCTTGCAGCGCGAGGCTCCCCGGTGGAAGAAGGAAGCCGGCGAGCGCGCCGCCGTCATCGCGGGTGTAGCTGATGCTTGAACTGGTGGTCATTTGGGTCGGCCTGCTCGCGGCGCTGATCGCGGTCTGCCTGCGCGACTGGCGCTATGGCGGCGCCCTGGTGCTGGGCTACTTCCTCAGTCTGTCCCTGATCCACGTCCCGGGGGTGCTGCCCTACCTGGGCGCCGACTTCCTTCCCGGCGGCGTTGAAACCGAGAGCGGGTTCGTGATGACCGTCATTGGCCTGGGGGCCTTCGTCGCCGGGGCGGCGGCGTCGCGCTTTACCCAGCCAGCCTTGAAAGAAGTGGTCGCACCACCGCCGGAGGTCATCGAGCGGTTCGGTGTGCGCGCCATGCTCTTCGGCGTGTTCTCCTACTTCATCCTGATCCCGATCGTGTCGCGAGCGCCGTCGCTGACGTCGCTGGTCTCACCCTTCGGCACGCTGCTGGTGATCGGTCTCTGGCTGCGCCTCTACGGCGCCGCCCAGCGTGGAGAACTGGGAAAGACCGCCCAGACCCTGCTGCTGCTGCCGCTGCTGCCCCTGGCGACGCTGAGCACCGCGGGCTTCATCGGCTACGGCGTCAGCTGGGTGATCGCGGCTGTCGCCTTCTTCTTCGTCATCTCGCGCCAACGGCTGCTGTTCTACGTTCTGGCGCCGGTAGTGGTCTTCCTGGGGCTGTCGTTCTTCGTCGCCTACATGGGCGAGCGCACCGGCATCCGCGACCTGGTCTGGAACGAGAACGCCGGTGTGGCCCAACGCTTCGGACGCATTTCGGAGATCTTCACCAAGTTCCAGCCGCTGGACCTTCAGTCGACCGAACACATCAAGGCCATCGACGACCGCCTCAACCAGAACCTGCTCGTGGGCTACGGCATCCAGCGTCACGAGATCGGCCAGTCGCCCTTCCTCTACGGCGGCACTGTGCCGGTCTGGATCCTGGTGCCGCGCGCCCTCTGGCCTGACAAGCCGGACGTCGGCGGCGGCGGCGCCGTCGTGGAAAACTTCACCGGACAACACTTCGCCGAGGGCACCAGCGTTGGCGCGGGCCAGGTGCTCGAGTTCTACATGAACTTCGGCTACCCGGGCGTGGTCATCGGCTTCACCGCCCTGGGCTACGCGTTGATGCGTCTGGACCGCGGCATCATGGACTCCCTGCGCAAAGGCGATCTGAAGCTGCTCTTGCGCTGCGCCATGCCGGGGTTGAGCCTGTTGCAGCCCGGCGGCAACCTGATGGAGATCGCCGTCGTGACAGTGGGCTCGGTGGTCGGGGCTTACGTCATTACCTCGTTCAAGGTCTTCGGCGTACCATCGCCCAGGCAGGCTGGGCGGGTGATCGTCTAGCCGCCACGTCGGCAGGAGCTTTCGCCTTGCAGGCGCTGCACGTCATCGCGGGCCTGGACCCGGCTCACGGCGGTCCGTCCTACTCCGTGCCCCGTCTCTGCGCGGAGCTGGCGGCGCTGGGAGCCCAGGTGCGGCTCTTCCATGTCGAGGGCGCCGGAGAGCCCGCCGACGCGGCGTCGTACGAGCTTCGCGGCTTTCCGCAGGACTGGGCCGGAATGCCGGTCCTGGGAGCTCTGCGCCTCTCGTCCGGCCTGAGCCGCACGCTCGCCGAAGCGGCGCGGACCGCCGACGTGGTTCATAACCACGGCATCTGGCTTGCGCCGAACATGCGCTCGCAACAGCTGGCGCGGCGCGCCGGCAAGCCCTTCATCTGCTCGCCACGGGGGATGCTGAGCACGGAGGCGCTGGCGTTCTCGGGCGCCAGGAAGCGACTGGTCTGGGCGCTGGGCCAGCGCGCCGCGCTGGAAGGCGCGGCCTGCCTGCACGCGACCAGCGAGCTCGAGCTGGGAGACATCCGCAGCCGCGGCCTCACGCCCCCCGTCGCCATCATCCCCAACGGCATCGACATCCCGCCGCCGGCGCCTCGCCCGGCCCGCGAGCGACCACGGACCGTGCTGTCGCTGGGCCGCATTCATCCAAAGAAGGGCTTGGACAACCTGCTGCACGCCTGGAGCCGGATCGAGGCCGCCCTCCCCGACTGGCGCCTGCGCATCGTCGGGCCGGCCGAGGATGGTCACGACCGCGAGCTTGTGGCCCTGGCCCAGGGCCTGGGCCTGGGCCGCGTCACGATCGAGGGGCCGGTCTATGGACCCGGCAAGCTGGCGCTCTACCAAGGCGCCGAACTCTTCGTGGCGCCGACCCGCAGCGAGAACTTCGGCCTGACCATCGCCGAGGCGCTCGCCGCCGGCATCCCCGCGATCTGCACCAAGGGCGCGCCCTGGGCTGAGCTGGAGCGCGAGCGCTGCGGCTGGTGGGTCGAGCAGGGGCCGGACGCCCTGGCCGCGGCGCTGGGCGCGGCGCTGGACCTGCCGCCTGACGCGCTGGCGGCGATGGGCGAACGCGGCCGCGACCTCGTCACCCGGCGCTACGGCTGGCGGCGCGTCGGCGAGGACATGCTGCAGCTCTACGCTTGGCTGGCCGCCGGCGGCGAACCGCCGGCCTGCGTGCACGTCGGCTGAACCGCGCCATGGACATCACCCCCCTCGTCATCACCTTCAACGAGATCGAGAACATCGGCCGCACGCTGAACCGGCTGACCTGGGCCAAACGGATCGTCGTGATCGACAGCGGCAGCACCGACGGCACGCTTGAGGTTGCGCGGCGCCATCCCCAGGTCGAGGTCGTCCACCGCGCCTTCGACAGCTTCGCCGAACAGTGCAACTTCGGCCTGGCGCAGATCGCCAGCGAGTGGATGCTGTCGCTCGACGCCGACTACGAACTCAGCGAGGCGCTCGCCGCCGAGATCCAGGCGCTGACGCCCGCCCCCGAGACGCAAGGCTACCGCGCCCGTTTCGTCTACCGCATCTGGGGTAAGCCGCTGCGCGGTACGCTCTACCCGCCGCGCGTGGTGCTCTACCGCAAGACCGCGGGCCGGTACGTCAACGAGGGCCACGGCCATCGCCTCGCCATCGAAGGCCGCGTCGATCCGCTGCGCGGCGTGATCTTCCACGACGACCGCAAGCCGCTGTCGCGCTGGCTCGACTCGCAGCGCCGCTACGCTGCCCGCGAAGCCGAGCACCTGCTTTCCAGCCCGCCGGAAGCGCTGGGGACCAACGACCGGGTGCGGCTGAGCGGATGGTTGGCGCCGCTGCTGGTGCTGCCCTATGTGCTCTTCGCCAAGGGTTGCCTTTTCGACGGCGCCCCCGGATGGTTCTATGCCCTGCAGCGCCTGCTGGCGGAGGTCGTGATAGCGTTGGAGCTGCTCGATCGCCGCATCGGCGGCGCGCCAGATCGCCCCAGTAAAGGCTCCTGATGTACATTCTCGGTGTCAACGCGTTCCACGGCGATAGCTCGGCCTGCCTCGTCCGCGACGGGGTGCTGGTCGCCGCCGCCGAGGAGGAGCGCTTCCGGCGCATCAAGCACTGGGCCGGCTTCCCCTCCGAGGCCATCGCCTATTGCCTGGCCGAGGCGAAGATCACCCTGGGCGATGTCGACCACGTGGCGGTCAACCAGGACAGCCGCGCCAACCAGCTGCGCAAGGTGGCCTACGTCGTCGGGCAGCGGCCGGACCTCGGTTTGGTGCTGGGCCGGATGCGCAATCGCAAGGCCCGCGCCGGCATCCCCGAGCTGCTGGCCAAGGCCTTCCCGGACGCCAACTACCGCGCCGAGTTCCACTCCGTCGAGCACCACCTGGCGCACCTGTCGTCGGCCTTCCACGTCTCGCCGTTCGAGGAGGCGGTGGTGGTGTCGGTGGACGGGTTCGGCGACTTCGCCAGCACCGCCTGGGGCGTCGGGCGCGGCCACGAGCTTTCGGTCGACGGCCGGGTCTTCTTCCCGCACTCGCTCGGGCTCTTCTACCAGGCGCTGACCCAGTACCTCGGCTTCCCGCACTATGGCGACGAGTACAAGGTGATGGGCCTCGCGCCCTACGGCCAGCCGCGCTTCCTGGACGAAATGCGCAAGATCGTGAAGCTGCAGAGCGGCGGCGTCTTCGCGCTGGAGCTCGACTACTTCAGGCATCACCGCGAGGAGGCGCCCCACCAGTGGGACGACGGCCAACCGACCTACAACGACCTGTTCGCGCCGGCGCTGGAGGACCTGCTAGGCCCGCGCCGCGCCAACGACCAGCCGCTGGAGGACAAACACCGCGACATCGCCCGCTCGGTGCAGGCCATGTACGAGGAGGCGTTCTTCCACCTGATCGGCCATCTGCAGGCCAAGCACGGCCTCACCGACCTGGCTTTGGCCGGCGGCTGCGCGGCCAACTCGGTGGCCAACGGCAAGGTGCGCCGGCAGACGGCGTTCAAGCGCGTCTACGTGCAGTCGGCGGCCGGCGACGCGGGCGGGGCGGTCGGCGCGGCCTACTCGGTTTGGAGCAAGCTGGCGGCCAGGCGCTCGTTCGTGATGGACCACGCCTACTGGGGCCCGCACTACGACGACGCGGACTTGGCCACCCTGCTTGCCGCCCGCAAGGAGGAGCTGGCGGCCGGCGGCTGCTCGGTGCGGCGGATCGACGACGACGCGGCGCTCTGCCGCGAGACCGCCGCGGCGGTGGCCGACGGCCAGGTGGTGGGCTGGTTCCAAGGCCGGATGGAGTGGGGTCCCCGAGCGCTCGGCGCCCGCTCCATCGTCTGCGACCCGCGCCGCGCCGACATGAAGCAGATCCTCAACGCCAAGATCAAACGCCGCGAGAGCTTCCGCCCCTTCGCCCCGTCGGTGCTCGACCGCGCCGTCGGCGCCTGGTTCGAGGAGGACGACGACGTCCCCTTCATGATGCAGGTGTTCCAGATCCGCGAGGAGAAGCGCGCCCAGATCCCGGCCGTGACCCACGTCGATGGCTCGGGCCGGCTGCAGACGGTGCACCAGCACACCAGCCCGCGCTACTACGCCCTGATCGAGGCGTTCGAGCGGCTGTCAGGCGTGCCGATGGTGCTCAACACTTCGTTCAACGAAAACGAGCCGGTGGTCTGCCGCCCCGACGAGGCGCTCGACTGCTTCCTGCGCACCAAGATGGACGTGCTGGTGCTGGGCGACCACCTGATCAGCCGCGCCCCGGCCCCGGCCGCCGCCGAAGGCGCGCTGGCCGAGGCGGCCAGCTAACCCGCCCCGACCGTCCGCGACTTGGGCCTGGCGGCGAGCGCCGCAGGCCGATAGGCGGCCATCGCGCCGCACGCGAAGGCGAACAGCCCCGCCAGCGCCTGGGTCCGCAAGGGATAGTCCAGCAGCGAGTGGGCCAGCAGCAGCACCACCAGCACCGTCAGGGCGGCCGCCAGGTTGCGGCCCTCGCCGTCGCGCTGCGTCCAGATCACGAAGGCGCGGATCAGGAACCAGATCGCGAAGAGGGCGAAGAGCGCCGCGCCGACCAGGCCGGTCTCCAGGAAGAGCTCCAGGTAGTCGTTGTGGGCGTGGTTGAAATAGACCGTGCTGACCTGGGTCAGCGGCTCGACGCTGCGGTAGACCGTGTCGAACGAGCCGATGCCGGAGCCGAAGGGCAGGTAGCTCTGCGCGGCCTTGACCACGATGGGCCAGCCCTCGAAGCGCAGCTCGCCGGTGTCGTAAAAGCGGTCGAGGATGGGGGCGAAGCCGAAGATCAGCACCGCGCCCACCGCCACCGCCGCCCCGGCGGCCAGACCCGCGGCCGCCCGAATCCGCCCTCTGAGCGCGCCGCCGGTGACGACCACGGCCACTGAGCCGATCAGCGCCGGAATCAGCAGGAAGACCCCGGCGCGCGAGTGCATCACCGCCACGCCGACAATGCCGATCAGGAAGTAGAGCACGGCCAGCAAGGGCGGGATCGCCCGCCAGTCCTCGCCGATCCCCCTGAACTCCGCCGCGAACACGGCCGCGACCGGCAACAGGCACAGGAGGAACGAGGCGTTGTGGTTGCGGTTGGAAAAGAGGCCGACCGGCGAGCCCTCGTTGGTGATGTCGTAGAAGTAGAGCGGGCTGTTCGGCCCCCCGAGGATCTGCAGGACGCCGATCAGCAGGCTGATCGTGGCCAGCGCCAGCCAGAGGCCGGCCATCACCCGCCGCTGAGCGTCGCTCAGCAGCATCGCGCCCATGAACATGGCCGCCGGCGGCGCCAGGCCCAGCGCTGATCGCCAGGTGTCCTGGGGCGTCAGGCTGTAGGGCAGCGACGGGCGGCCGAGGTTGGCGGCGTCCAGCACCTGCAGCATCGCGCCCCGGCCGGGCAACCCAGTCCAGATCGAGGCCGGCAGCGGGATCAGCTGGGCGATGGGCACGAGGATCACCAGCACCATCAGGATGATCGGCAGGAGCGCACCGCGCGGCCCGGCTCTCGCCAGCATCAGGTAGACCGACACGAAGAGCAGCGGCAGCGACGCCACCTCGACCGCGAGCAGGCTCAGCGCATTGGTCTGGCTGGCGCCGCCGAACAGGGTCGCGAACACCTCGAGCAGCAGGGCGCTGGCGAAGACCGCCGTCTGAGCCTGTCGGTCCGGGGCCCAGCTTTCGCGAAAGCCCGCCATCGTCTGGCTGACCATCGACGGCGCAGGCTCGCTGCCACGCCGCGACCGCCTCGTCCGACCCCGCTCCATCGACACTGCTTTTGGACCCCTACGCGACCGTCAGCGCCTGCATAGCGCGTCCGCCGGCTTCTCCCAACGCCGCGCGCGTCCTAGAAGGCCATCCATCGACGATCGGGGGCCTCCGGCTTGCCTCTGCGTTGAAGGGGCGTGGCTTGAGGGGCGGATGGATCGGCTTCTGATCAGACTGTTTGGCCGGCGGATCATGTTCCTGTTCGGGGACTCCTCGGTATGGGATCGCTACCGCTGGTACAGCCGCCTGCTGCCGAAGACGCGCGACAAGCTGCGCTTCCTCGACGTCGGCTGCGGCAACGGCAGCTTCACCCTCGAGGCGGCGGCGCGGGGCTATGACTGCACCGGCCTCACCTGGGACGACGAGGCCGCCGAGCGGGCGAGGGCCCGGGCGAAGCTGCTCGGGGTCGAGGCGCGGTTCATGGCCCAGGATGCGCGCCGGCTGGACGAGGCCGACATCGGCGCGTTCGACTTCATCATCAACTTCGAGAACATCGAGCACCTGATCGACGACCGCAAACTGCTGGCCGACATCGTGGCGAAGCTCAACGTCGGGGGCTTCCTGCTGCTGACCACGCCCTACTACTTCTTCCCGATCATCACCCAGATGGACATCGGCCCCTACCTGCCGCCGATCGAGGACGGCCGTCACGTCAAGCGCGGCTACACCGAGGCCGAGCTGCGGCGGATGGGCGACGAGGTGGGCCTGTCGGTCGAGCTGGTGTCGTTCTGCACCGGGCCGTGCTCGCGGGCCTTGGTGCGGGTCGGCCGCTGGTTCAACGGCAAGATCGGCTCGGCGCTGCTGCTGCCGTTCAAGGTGATGGCCGAGGCGATCGACAACGGCCTTGGCCCGGTTTCCCGGCTGGAGGCGCTCTCCATCTGCGTTCTCTTCCAGAAGCTGCCCGCGCCGCGGGCGGCGCCAGGCGCCCCGTCAACCCGCTGACGCGTGCAGCGGTAGCGGTGCGACTTTGCGGCTTCTCCTAGCGTCGCTCACGCCTTAAACGTCTTGCCGGCTGGCCAAAGTTCGGGCGGTCACGCGGAAATGGCCGCGCTCTGCCCGCCATGGGCGGAATTCGGTCACAGTTTAGCGTTCTTGCGGGAAGCATGCTCCAGACGACGCCGAAAGCTGAAGAGGCCAACGCCGGGCCGGCCCTGCCGGCGCGCACCTATGCGATTGGCGACGTGCACGGCCGGCTCGACCTGCTGCGCTCCGCCGTCGATGCGATCTCCAGCCATTTGGACCGGCCCGCCTTCCGGGTGATCTTCCTCGGCGACTATGTGGATCGCGGGCCTGACAGCCGCGGCGTGATCGACTTCCTGATGGAGCTGCAGAAGCAATGGCCCGTGACCTGCCTGAAGGGCAATCACGAGGAACTGATGCTGCAGGCGCTAACCAATCCGGGCGGCGGACGTCTGAGCCGCTGGGTCGAGTACGGCGGCGGCGCGACGCTGAAGTCGTATGGCCTGTCGCCCGACGACGAGGATCTGAACGAGGCCATCCCGCCGGAACACCTGCGCTGGATGGCGTCGCTGCCGCGCACCACCGGCGACCGGCACCGCATCTACGTGCACGCCGGCCTGATGCCCGGCACCCCGGTGCACCGGCAGAACGACCAGACCTGCCTCTGGATCCGCGAGCGCTTCCTGCAGGCCAACGCCAAGGAGTTCGAGGCCCACGTCGTGCACGGCCACACGCCAGTCTGGGAGGGCAAGCCCGATGCGGCCGAGCCTGAACTGCTCGACCACCGTACCAATCTGGACACGGCCGCCTTCGCTACCGGCGTGCTTTCGGTGGCGATCTTCGACGCCGACACGCCCGGCGGCCCGGTGGAAATGCTGAAGATCCGCGGCAAGTCGTATGGCCGCATCACCGCCGACCCCACCGAGGACACCCAACCGGCCGCACCCGAGCCGAAGCGGCGCCGGCGGCGGCTGGTCTCCTGGTTCGGCCCGCGCGCCTCGGCGGTCGGCGCCCGCTAGATGCCCTGGCGGCCGGCGGCGAGCGCCCTCGCCCTCGTGTGCCTCGCCGCCTGCTCAGACATCCAGCCGCAGGTCACCCTGCCCGCCCCGGGGCCCGGGGCAGCCGACATCCGCCTGGCGCCGATCCGCCCGCCGGCCTGGGACAAGTCGCTGGAGGGCCTGCGCGCCGACGACCAGCGGGTGGCGGACGTGGCTTTCCGCATCGCCACCGCCAACGCCGAGCTCTGCACCGACCTCGCCCCCTTGAGCGGCCTGGTGCTGCAGAGCGCGCTCGAATACAGCCCCCGCCTGCGCCCCGCGGCGGAGGCCATGTTCCGCCTCGACGATCGCCCGGCCGTCGAGGCGGTGGCCGCCGGCAGCCCGGCCGACGCCGCGGGCTTCAGACCCGACGACGTGATTGTCGCGGTCGATGGCGCGCCCTTGGCCGCGGCGCCGCCCCCACCGCAAGGCGCGGACGAACGCGCCGCCACCTACGCGCCGGTCGCCAGTGCGATGGCGGCGATCACCCGGGCGTTGGCCGACGGCCCGGCGCGGATCGCGGCGATCCGGGCCGGCGCGCAGATCCAGCTGACGCTGCAGCCCCGTGTGGGGTGCGCCTATGACGCCCAGGTGATTCCCGGCCCGGGCCTCGACGCCTCGGCCGACGGGCGGCACGTGTTCATTTCCACCGCCATGGTCAGCTACGCGGGCGACGAAGATCGGCTGGCGCTGGTGCTCGGCCACGAGTACGCCCACGACCTGCTGCACCATCGCGAGCGGCTGGACCGCAAAGGCTTTGCCCGCGCCCTGCTGGGCAACCTGGGCTCGACGCCCGCCAGCCTGGTCCTGACCGAAAAGGAGGCCGACTACGTCGGCCTCTACCTGACCGCCCGGGCCGGCTACGGCATCGGGAACGCGCCGGACTTCTGGCGGCGCTTCCCCGCCGGCGCGGCCGACTTCGACTGGACCCATCCGGGGATCGAAGAGCGGGTAGCCGCGCTGGCCGCGACTCGCGACGAGATCGCCCGAAAGCACGCCGCCGGCGAGCCGCTGCTGCCGACGCCGGCGGCCGGGGCGGCTACAACCCCTTAAACGGAGAACGTCAGGCACAGAAAAGCCTGGGCAGCGCCGCTTGGCGCTGCCCAGGCCGAATTCCTGTCAACCCATGGGGCCGGTGTTACGGGCTCGCGGGGTGGTTGTTGTTCTGGGAGAAGCCCCAGACGATCAGCGCGATGAAGGCGCCGCCGCCCAGCAGGAGCAGCAGCAGTTCGCTCTGGCTGATGCCTTGAATCTGGCTGCCGGAATCGCTGGGGGTGCCGATACGATCACCAAGGTTCACGACGGCGCTGTCAGAGGCAGCTGCTTGACCCGCGATCAGCATCGCACCGATCGAAGCCGCGACGAGATACTTCCGCATCATTTGAACCTTTGTTTGAGAGCCGACACTCTTGGAATACCTGGGATATCTAAATGAACCGTACCGGAGAAGCAAGGCTCCCAGGGGCCGATTCAGCGCCTTCATCGACCGCTCGCCGGAGCGCCGCCGAATTGGGCAGGTGCGCCACTTGGCGGTGCAATCTGAGTGATGGCAAGGTTGTCATACCAGACCTCGATGTCCTTGTGGACGTCGCCCGGATCGGCGGAGAGAGAGAGCATCTGCGCCGGGCAACCGGTTGGCGGCACGGTCAGGTCCACGCTGAACGGCCGCCACTCGCCCTGGTTCCCTGGCACGAACGGTGCGCTGGCGACGGTGTCGGTGGCGCCGGCGCAAATGATTTTCCAGCTGAGCGGATCCCCGCCCTGCCCGCTCTGGTCGTAGAGCATGCCGCTGAGCCGGTAGGCCCCTGGCGCGAGGACCAGGTACTGGCGCAGCGGCTGCGCCGGTGAAACGCCGTCATAGTCGACGTTCAGCGCCTTGCCGTGGCCCTCGCCGGGCGCATCGGCGAGCTGCGCCGTCCAGCCGATGCCGCTGACGACGATCCAGTCGAACGGCGTGGCGCGGGCGGGCTTCTCGAAGTCGCCGTTGCTTAAAATTGCGCTGGTCACGACGCCCGGCGGCGACAGGCGCCGCCAGTCCTGCTCCGCCTGCTGGTACTTCTGCTCGTTGAGCAGCCGCGTCAGGTAGTAGCCCAGCTCCTGGTCGGTCGGCGGGGCCCGGGTGGCCTGCAGCCCGGTCATCAGCGCGTCGTCGACAGTGTCGAGCTCCGGGCGAGGGGCTGCGGCCAGGAAGATGAAGAAAGGGCCGCGCCACGGCGGCGAATAGGCCAGGCGATCGACCAGCGGCTGCACCGCCTTCGGGTCGATCGCCGCGGCGGCCATGATGGCGAGCGGCAGCGGCGGGTATTTGTCCTCCTGCCGCAGCAGGGCGTCGACATGCTGGAAGCCGTCGACATAGTTCCCTTGCAGCAGGCGCTTGCGCAGCAGCCAGACCTGGGTCGGGATGTCGCGCCAGCTGCGCTGGCCGGCGATGGTCATCACCCGGTCGGCGCGGTCGGCATAGCCCTGGCCGTCGAGGGCCAGGCCGAAGGCGCTGATGGCGGTCGCGTTGAGCGGCGCCAGCTGCAGCGCCTTGCCGGCGATCCGCTGCGCCAGCTGGTAGCGCTTCAGCGGCAGCAGCGACGAGGCGAACCGGGTCAGCGCGTCCGAGGAGTCGCCGCGCCAGAGCACGGCGTCGCCCGGATTGCTGTCCAGCAGGTAGTCGGAGACGCCCTGGGTGACGAACTGCCCGCCCAGCCAGACCACCGCGATGGTCAGGATGAAGGCCGCGAAGTTGGGCAGACGCGGGCGACGGGGCTCGGCGTTGTCCTGCTTGACCGGCTCAGCGACGCTCATGGTTTCACGCTCGCGGCTTCACGCTTCGGCCCTTACGCCGCCGGCGGCGGCTTCCGTGTGCGGTCCTGGGTCAGCGCCCCCGAACGACCCGGTATCTGCGCCCCTTCCGGCTCCTTGCGGCCGTAGGCGTAGTTGTACTCGTAGTCGTAGGCGTAGGCGTAGCCATAGCCATAGGCGCTCTTGCGGCTGTCGAACTTGGTCAGCACCGCCCCGAACAGCCGCGCATTGCCGAGCTTGATCCGCTTGATCGCCGCCCGGGCCTGGGCCCGGCTGGTGCGGCCGGCCTCGATGGTCAGGATGGCGCCCACCGCGACCGAGGCGATCAGCGGCGCGTCGGCCAGACCCATCACCGGCGGCCCGTCGAGGATGACGATGTCGAAGTGCTCGGTCGCTTCCTTGACCAGGGCGACCAGGCGCGGGCCGATCAGCAGCTCGGCCGGGCTGGGCGGCAGCGGGCCGCTGGGGATGACGAACAGGTTCGGCCACTCGGTCGGCTGCACGGCGCCCTGCAGGCGCACCGAGCCGGTGAGCAGGTTGGACGCGCCGACGCGATTGTCGGCCCCGATGCCCTTGTGCTGGCTCGGGTTGCGCAGGTCGAGGTCGATCAGCAGCACCCGCATGCCGACCCGGGCGAAGCCCTGGGCCAGAGCGAACGAGGTGGTGGACTTGCCTTCCTCGGGCCGGGCGCTGGTCACCGAGAGCACGCGCGGCGCCCCGTCCTTGGTGGAGAACGCCAGGTTGGTTCGGATCGAGTGGTAGGCTTCCGAGAACGGCGAGCGCAGGTCGGCCAGCGCCTCCATGGGCTGCACGCCCTTTTCCAGCAAGGGCACGCTGCCCAGCACCGGCAGGCCGAGCTTGGCCTCCACGTCGGCCGGCTTGCGCACGGCCTGGTCCAGCGTCTCCAGCAGGAACGCCATCACGATGCCGAACACGAGGCCGCCGAGGCCGGCCATCATCAGATTGCGCATCGGCTGGGGCTGCGAGGGGCCGCCCGGAGCGCGGGCGCGGTCGACGATCGAGATGTTGTTGGTGGTGACGCCGCCGGCGACGCCGATGTCCTTGTAGCGCTGCAGCAGCCCATCATAGAGGGTGCGCGTCGTGTCCACGTCGCGCTGCAGAATGTTGTACTGAATCTCGCGATTGCGCTCGTCGAGCACATTGCCCTTCAGGTTGTTGACCTGGCCTTGCAAGCTGCCGACCTGGGCCGCGGCGGCGTCGTACTGGGTCCTCAGCGAGCGGCGGATGGTGTCAGCCTGGGTCGTGAGCTGCTTGTCGATATCGTCCATCTGCGCTTTCAGCTGCACCATGTCCGGATAGTCGGGCTTGTAGATCTTCAGCTGATCTTCGTATTGCGACTGCAGCTTCGCGCGCTCTTCGCGCAGCGACTGGACGGTGGGGTCGGACAGGATTTCAGGCGCCGCCAAGCCCGGGGCGTTCTGCGTGGCCTTCCACTTCTGCTCGATCATCACCAGGTTGGCTTGCGCCGCGGTGAGATCGGCGTCGAGCTGGCCGAGGTTGGTGGCCGACAGCGACTGCGGCGCCGGCGAATCCTTGCCTTGCGACGGCTCGGAGACCTGGATGATCTGCTGCTGCGTGGCGTAGGCCACCAGCTGGCGCTCGGAATCCTCCAGCTTGGCCTTCAGCTCGGCGAGCCGCTGCTCGAGGAAGTTGCGGGCGTAGGCCGAAGCCTCGAAACGACGCTCCAGGTTGGAGGCGATGAAGTTGTCGGCGAACGCGTTGGCGACGCGCGCCGACAGGTCCGGGTTCGGGCTCTGGAAGTTGATCCGCACCAGGCGCGAGTCGCGGACCGGCTCGACGCTCAGGCCGCCGCGCAGGAAGCCGGTCACCCATTGCGGACTGCCCCCGCCCGCCGCCGCCGGGCGGGGCTTGCCGTGGACACCCATCTCGCGCAGGAACGTCGGATCGTTGCCAAGCCCGAGCGACTGGCCCACGCGCTCGGCGAGCGAATAGCTTTTCAGCAGCCCGTACTGGGTCTGGAAGAACTCCTCGTCCCGCGACAGCTGGGCGGTCGGCTGCACGTCCTGCAGGCCCACCACGTTGGCCTGTTCGCGGTCGATCTCGATGGTGGTGCTGGCCATGTACTCGCGCGGCGTCAGCAGGGTGATGCCCAGGCCGATGGCAAGGGCGACCGCGATCGCCACCGCAATCACCCACTTATGCTTGTAGATGATCCGCCAGTATTCGAGCAGGCGCAGGCCCTGACTGCCCTCGGTGGGGTCCGCGAACTGCGCGTCCTCCCACACCGTGGCCGCGCCGCCTTCTTGCGACCGGGTCACCGCGTTGCGGGCGACATCAGCCGGCGCCCATAGATTCGATCCGCCGACATTGTCGCGATCGCCGACCATGCGAAGGTCTCCTTTGACCCGAACGTTACAGCACTAGAGCGGCGCGCGCGAAAGTGGGGAACCTGACTTTGCGCCCGAACGCACGCGAAACTTTCCGAATTGAAGCGAGATTCACGCGAAGAGCCTAAGTGGCGTCAGCCGGCAGCTCTTAGCGGAGGTAGGCGAAGATGGTGAATAGCGGCAAGGTCTTCACAGCCGCCGCCCAGAACATCTTGGCTCTCGAGCCGTCGACCACGATGATGTCGTCACCCTGCAGCGACGGATCGACCTGGTTTCCACGGCGGATGCTCTCGTAGTCGCACACCGCCGCCCGGCGGATGCCATGATCGTCGCGGATCACGGCGACCTTGTGCAGGTCGGCATCGTCCGCTGGCCCACCGGCCATGGCGATTACTTCCATCAGCGTGGTGCGGCCCTTCATGGCGAACACGCCCGGCGTATGCACCTCGCCTTCCACGGTGATCTTGCGGCTGGCGGACTCGACCACCAGGACCGATACCTGCGGAGATTGCAAATAGCGGTCGCCCAGGCGCTGGGCGATCTCGTCCTGCAGTTGCTCGGTGGTCTTGCCGGCGGCGGTGATGCGGCCGATCAGCGGCAGCTCGATGTGGCCGGTCGCATCGACGACCTCTTCGTCCGTCGACAGGTCCTTCACCTCGAACACGCGGACGCTGAGCTTGTCTTCGGCGCCGATGATGTAATTGCCTTCGGGATCCGCGTTGGGGGAGCTCGGGTCGCCGGCGATCGACTCGCCGTTGCTGGGACCGCACACCGCGACCTGAGCGTCACCCGCGCCCACCGCAAGCGGCGCGGCCAGCACGACGGCGCCGGCAAACGCGGCCAGCCAGAACGCGGCCCTCGCGGTATTTTCTCTGCGACGCATCAACACTCCATCTCACCGAAGGCGCCAGCCTCAACCCGCCCCCGCCGCGCGGCGCCGACCTTTGCCGCACAGTCGTTCGCGCGGCAACGGGAGAGCCGTCAGCGCTTCAAGATATCGGCAGGTCGACTCAAAGTCGCGCGTTAAATCGGCTGCGGCCAGGGCCCTGGACGCGAGTTACAACGCGACGGCGAGCGGCCCGGGAGCGGCATCCGATGCCGACGCATCACAGAGCCGCCCCTCCTCCAGCCGCAGCACCGAGCGACACAGCGCCAGGCTCTCCGACCGGTGGGCGATCATCACGATGGTGGGTCGCGGCGAGAGGGCGTCGAGGCGCTCCATCAGCGCGCGCTCCGAGGCGATGTCGATGGCATTGGTGGCTTCGTCCAGCACCAGCAGGCGCGGAGCGCGCAGCAGGGCGCGGGCCAGGGCGATGCGCTGCCGCTCGCCGCCCGAGACCAGCGCGCCGCGGTCTCCGACCAGGGTGTCGAGCCCCTTGTCCATGCGGCGCACCAGGCCCTCGGCCTCGACCAGCGCCAGCGCCCGCCACATCTCGGCCTCGCTGACCTGCGGCGCGCCCCAGGCCAGGTTGTGGCGGACGGTGTCGTGGAACAGGAACGGGTCCTGGGAGACGTAGCTCATGCCTTCGCGCCACGCCTCCAGCGTGGCGCCCTCCAGCGCCGCGCCGCCCACCGTGATGCGCCCTTGCTGCGGCGAGAGCAGGCCCACGAGCAAGTCGGCGAAGGTGGTCTTGCCGGCCCCGGACGGGCCGGCGACGCCGACGAAGTCGCCGGGCCGCAGCACCAGATCCAGCCCCTGTACCCCGCGGCTGCGCTCCGCGGCGCCCTGCTGCGTGGCATGGCGGTAGGAAACCGCCTCGAACACGATCGCCCCTTCGGGAAACGGCCCGGTCGGCGCGGCCGGCGCCGCATCGGCCGCCGTCGCCAGCTCGTCCTTCAGCGCCAGCACCGTGTCGTAGGCCGGCAGGGCGTAGGCGACCTGCTGGATCCCCTGCTGGATCTGGGTCACCGGGCCGTTCATCCGCGAGATCATCCAGAGCAGCGGCAGCAGCACGGCCGTCGGCGTGTGCAGGACGCCGAACCCCACCAGCACGATCACCGCCGCCACCGCGGAGGCCAGCAGGTTGAAAGCCAGCCGGGCGAAGGCGGATTGGCGGACATTGTCGACCTGGCGCGCCGTCAGAAGGCGCAGCGTCTCGCCGAACTCCCGGGTGAACGACGTCTGCAGGTTCTGGCTGATCGCCAGCTTCAGGCCGCCGAGGAACTGGCTGGTGGCGCCCAGCATCGTCAGGTTCGACTCGGTCACGAAGCGGCCGAGCAGCTGCGAGCGCCGCACGAGCGGCATCACGCCGAAGCCGATGACCGCGAACATCGCCAGTGCGATCGCAGTCAGCTTCGGCGCCACGATCAGAGAGACCGTGCAGTAGCCAACCAGCATCAGGCTCTGCACCGCCGCCTGGATGAGGAAGTTGGACCCGGTGGAAACGCGCTGCACGTCGCCGCTCATCAGGTAGGTGATCCGTGTGTGCAGCAGCCCGGCGAGCTTGGTCCACGGCGCGGCGGCCAGCAGCGCGGCGATCTGACCGCGCAGGTGCTGCAGAAAGCCGATCTGCAGCTCGGCCAGCTTCACGTCCCGGGTCGTGAACACGATCGCCCGGATCACCTGCAGCGCGGCGTAGATGACGAGCAGCACGGCCAGCCGCTCGAAGATCGACCGGGCCCCGACCATCTCGAACAGCAGGGTCGATGCGCGGCGCCAGACGCTGTTGTCCTTGGGGTTGTCCATCACCACGCCCAGGATCGGGATGAGCAGCAGCAGGCCCACGCTGTCGAGCACCGCCCCGAAAATCGCCAGCAGGGCGCCGACCACGGCGCGGCCGCGGCCATATTTCAGAAAGTCGACGGCGAAGCGCCTGAAAGACGGCAGGAATCGCACGGCGGGCGGGGCCATCAGCTGCGTCCCGGTCCAGCGGCCGGCACGGCGGCCGGCGGCGCGGCGCGGCTTGCGTGGCGGCGGCTGAGCCGCACCAGCCACAGCGGCAGGCGCAGCAGCGGATAGAGGAAGTGCAACGGCCGCGGCAGGGGGAACATCAGCATGTCCTCGAGGCTCTGCGTCACCAGCCAGCCTTGCGCCAGCAGGAACCGCAGGCCCCGACCCCGCAGGAACTGCGCCGGCAGCAGCCGGAACGGCCCGAGCGGGCGCAGCGGCAGCTCCAGCTCGGCCTTGCCGCCGGCCATCGCGTCCAGCGCCCCGGAAACCAGCATCCGCAGCTTCACGCCCTTCAGGCTCGCCGCCAGCGCCGACGGCAGGCGCAGGCCCAGCAGCTGGCGGCAAAGCACCAGCGACTCGGCAGCGCAGTCACCGACCCCTTCGGCGACCGCGAACCGGTAGAAGCCGGTCAGCTCGTCCTCGCTCTTCGACGAAAGCCAGGCGTTCAGGTCGGCCAGCCACTTCAGCCGGAACCAGCAGTGCGAGGCGCCGTGGACGCAGAGGTAGGCGAAGAGCTCGCGGTCGGCGAGGGTGTCCAGCGGCGCGCCGGCCACTGCTACGACCTGGGTGGGCGAGCCGACGCCGATGCGCTTGAGCAGGCGATGATTGTCGATCAGCCGCCAGTGCAGCTCGACGCTGACCCGGCGCTCGGGGTGGCCGAACTCGATGTCCTTGTGATGGCGGAACACCAGCTGCAGCTTGGCCGGCGTCAGCGGGCCCGGCGGGTTGACCGTGAAGTAGCCTTCGCGTTCCAGCAGGGCGAGGCCGCGCTCGGCGTCGGCGGGTCGGACCACCAGATCGATGTCGCGGCCCTGCTTCAGCGCCTGGGTCCCGTAGGCCAGCTGGGCCACCGCCGCGCCCTTGATCACCAGCGACGGGATGCCCGCGGCGGTAAAGAGGGCCTGCAGGCGCAGCGACTCCGCGGCCAGCGCCAGGCCGCGTCGGGCGACCAGCTGCGCGGCGGCGCCGAGTTCGGCTTCCACGACCGGCGGCAGAGCCACGCCCGCCGCCTTCAGCGCCGCCCAGACGAGGCCGTGCACCCGCTGGCGGATGACGACGCGCTGAAACGCCTCCCAGTCGACGCCGGCGGCGGCCTGACGCACCAGGGCGTCGCGCTCCGCCGACGCCGGCCAGCGGCAGCAGGCGCAAGCCAGGCGGAAGGTCGGCGCAAACCGCTCCCAATCGGCGTCGGCGTCGCTCGGCGAGCGGCCGGAAACGGGAGAGATCGCGTTCACCAGCGCACCATACCCGCCGCCTGCCACGGAAGGGGAGTCCGCACAACCGAGGGGCCGGACGACGGCGGCGAGGCGGGTCGCGAGCGGCGCGGGCTTGGCCTATGTAGCTCCGATGCCGAGCCTTTTCGCCCAGCTGGTTTTCGCCGCCCTCCTGCTCGGCGTCTGCTTTGCCCTGTTCGGCGGACTGGGCCGGCTCTTCGCCTGCAACCCGGCGCAGAAGCTGTTCTTCTCGCGCTCCATCGGCCTCGACCTCTGGTACTGCGCCCTCGGCGTGCTTTACGCCGGCGTCGGACCGGCGCTGGTGGCGGCGGCCGGCTACACGCCGTGGCGCATCGCCCCCCTGCCCGGCCTTGGCGGCTGGGCCGCGGCGGCGCCCATCGGCCTGCAGCTGCTGGCGCTGCTGATCGCCACCGACTTCTGCCAGTACTGGCTGCACCGGATGCTGCACGCTCGCCAGCTCTGGCCGTTCCACGCCATCCACCACAGCGCCGAGGAGGTGAACTGGACCACCACCTACCGCGTCCATCCGGTGAACTACGTGCTGCAGACGACCTCGGTGGCGGTGCTGGCCCGGCTGGCGGGGTTCTCCGACCTGACCTTCCTGCTGGCCGCGCCGATCTTCTTCTTCAGTGGCGCCCTCTCCCACGCCAACCTCAACTGGACCTACGGCCCGCTGCGCTTCGTCATCACCAGCCCGGTCTTCCACCGCTGGCACCACGCCGACGCCACCCGTCATCGCGACAGCAACTTCGCCCCGATGTTCCCGATCTGGGACCTGGCGTTCGGCACCTTCCACATGCCTCGGGGCGTGCTGCCGCAGAGCTATGGCGCGCCGGGCACGCCGACCGGTTTCATCGGGCAACTGGCGCACCCGTTCAGGCCGGCGACTTGGCGCGACGCCGCGTAGTTCATAAAAGTAACGGAACGCTTGACCGCGAATCAAGCCGGCCGTAGCTCCACACCCCAATCCCAAGGGGTGATCCGAATGCTCGACGCCGTGATCGATCTGTCCCACCACAATGGCTTGGCCCTCGACTTCCGCGCCGCCGCGGCCGGCGGGATACTGGGGGTGATCCACAAGGCGACCCAAGGCATCGTCGGCGTCGATCCGACTTGGGCCCGGCATCGCCAGGACGCCCTCGCCGCCGGCCTGCGCTTCGGCGCCTACCATTTCGGCGACGGCTCGGACGGCGCCGCCCAGGCCGCGCACTTCCTGGCCGCGGTCGGCCCGCGCCCGGGCGAACTGCTGGCGCTCGACCTGGAGGACAATCCCGCCGGCCCCTCGATGACCCTGGAGCAGGCGCGGGCCTTCGTCGGCGCCGTGCACGGCGCCGTCGGCCGCCGGCCGGCGCTCTACAGCGGCAACGCGCTGAAGCGCATGCTGCAAGGCCGCCCCGACCCGGTGCTGGCCAGCTGCCCGCTCTGGCTCGCGCAATACGGCCCCATCGCCGTGCTGCCGCCCGGCTGGGCCAGCTGGACGCTCTGGCAATACACCGACGGCTCGGCCGGCCCGCCCGCGCCAGGCATCGGCCATTGCGACCGCGACCGCTTCAACGGCGATGCGGCCGCCCTGCATGATTTCTGGGACACGGCCTCCCGCTGAGGCCGCCAAGTTGGTTGAGCCAACTGGCGCAACAGTTGATAAGGGACGGTGGACGAGCCGGCTCGCCGCCGCCTCGAAACTGGCCTTTGAGGTCAATGTGTTGGGCTTCAAGCGCATCGTCTTTGCTGTGATCGCCCTGGCGCTGCTGGTGGCCGGGCTCAGCGTGTACCTGGTGTTCAACCAGGTCGCCACGCTCGGGCAGGACCGGGCCTGGGTCTATCACACCCGCGCCGTCATCGAGACCACCCAGGGCCTGCTCACTCACCTGCAGGACGCCGAGGAAGGCGAGCGCGGCTACCTGCTGACGCAGGACCCCAGCTACCTCGACAGCTACCGCCGCGCGGTTGCGGCGATTCCGTCGGACGAGGCCCACCTGCAGTCGCTGGTGGCCTACAGCCCCTCGCAGACCGGACAGGTGCGCGGCCTGATCGGGGCCATCGAGGACCGCCGCGACATTGTCGACCACACCCTGCAGCTGGCCGTGGCCGGCGACCCGGACGAGGCGCGCGGCCTGTTGCGCGGCGGTGGCGGGCGCGTGGCGATGGACGACATCCGCAGCCGCGCCGCCTCGGTGATCAAGGTCGAGAACGAGTACCTGACCTTGCGGACCAACGAGGCCCGCCGCGTGGAATCTACAACGCTGGTCACGGGTCTGGCCGTCAGCCTGCTGGCGCTGGCGACCCTGACCATCGGGCTGGTGCTGCTGGCCCGGGCCAACAACCGCCTGAACAAGGCGATCGCCGAGGCCAGGACCGCCGAAGCGGCGCGCGAGTCGCTGAGCGCCCTCACCGCGGCGATCTTCGCCAACGTGCCGGACTACCTGCTGGTGCTCAACATCGAGGGCGACGACCGCTACGTGGTCGCCGACATCAATCCGGCCTTCGCCAAGGTGCTGAACACGACCGCCGAGCGAGTGCGCGGCCGGGCCATCGACGAGATGCTGCCCGCGCCGCTCGCCACGCGGCTGACCAACCACTATCGCCGGGTCCGCGCCGCCAGCCGGCCGATCACCACCCGCGATCCGATCCCGCAATCGGCCGAAGGGCCGCGCGTCTGGGAGTCGATCCTGGCCCCGGTGGCCAATGCCGACGGGGTGGTCGACCGGCTGATCGGCTCGATCCGCGACATCACCGACCGGGTGCGCGCCGAGGAGCGCCTGCGCGACTCGCAGCGGATGGAGTCGATCGGCCAGCTCACCGGCGGCGTCGCCCACGACTTCAACAACCTGCTGCAGGTGATCCGCGGCAATCTCGAGCTGCTGCAGACCTCGGTCGCCGGCGACGAGCGGGCCCAGACGCGGCTGAAGAACGCCATCTTCGGCGCCGAGCGCGCCGCCCAGCTGACCCGCCAGCTGCTGGCTTTCGCCCGCCGTCAGCCGCTGGCGCCCAAGTCGGTCAACCTCTCGCGCCTGGTCAGCGACATGGCCGACCTGCTGCGCCGCACCCTGGGCGAGGCGATCGAGGTGGAGACAGTGGTCGCCGGCGGCCTCTGGAACACCATGGCCGACCCGGCCCAGGTCGAAAGCGCCCTGCTCAACCTGGCGCTCAACGCCCGCGACGCCATGCCGGGCGGCGGCCGGCTGACGGTGGAAATCACCAATTCGGTGCTGGACGACAGCTACTCCCGCGGCGCCGGCGCGCAGGACGTCGCTCCGGGGCAGTACGTGATGCTGGCCGTGACCGACACCGGCGAGGGCATGTCGGACGAAGTGCGCGCCCGCGTCTTCGAACCCTTCTACACCACCAAGTCGGAGGGCAAGGGCACGGGGCTCGGCCTCTCGATGGTCTATGGCTTCGTCAAGCAGTCGAACGGCCACATCCAGATCTACAGCGAGGTCGGCCAAGGCACGACGCTGAAGATCTACCTGCCGCGCTCACGCCAGTTGGAGGAGGCTGCGCCGCCGCCGCCCGAGCAGGTCGCCCGACCGACCGAAGGGCGCACCATCCTGGTGGTGGAGGACGAGGCGGCGGTGCGCGAGGCGGCGCTGGAGCTGCTGGGCGAACTCGGCTACCGGCGCCTGGAGGCGTCGGACGCAGCGTCCGCCCTGGCGATCGTCGAGAAGGGCGAACGGGTCGACCTCGTCTTCACCGACGTGGTGATGCCCGGCCCGATCCGCACCCGCGAGTTCGCCCAGCGCCTGCGCGAGCTCAGGCCCGGCCTGCCGGTGCTGTTCACCTCCGGCTACACCGACAACGCCATCATCCACCAGGGCCGCCTGGACGAAGGCGTGCAGCTGATCTCCAAACCCTACGCCAAGGCCGACCTGGCCCGCCGCATCGCCCAGCTGCTGGCCGAGGCGGCGGCCGAAACGTCGGGCGCGTAGTCCATGAGTCCGAAGCGGCTTTCTCGGGTCGTCAGCGAACCTCGAGCACCAGGCTCGACTCAGCGTCATTCAGCAGATCGCTGAGTTGGAAATCATCGGATCGCATCACCCCCTCGCTCGCCAGGCGCAACTGATCGTCAAAGTGGGGCGAGGTCGGGTCCATGCTCACGCCCGGCAGCAGCTGCGAGTATGAACCGAGCGGGCGGCCCGGGTGGAACGCCACCACGAAGGGCGCGCGCTGACAGCAATACCAGTCGACGCGGCGGGGGTCGGCCGGATCGGGCCGGAAGGCCATGGCGCGCATCGGCGCAAGAACCTCGCTGTCGTGCTCCCAGCCGCCGTCCTGGGCGAGGCTCAGCCGATCGCCGCCGATGTGGAACGAGCCGCCGCCGACGGGCCACGACTGGCGCCCGACCGCCAGCCGGTGGACGTCGCCGTAGGTCAGGTCGATGCGGCCGAACGCGGACATCAGGCTGTCATGCGCCGCGAGCGCGGCCTCAGCGACCCACCCCTCCTGGGCCGCCGTCAGCGGCCGGCCCGAAGTCACCGCGAGCACCAGGTCATGGAGCGCCTCGCCATGCGCCTTCTGGAGCGCGTCGAAGAAGGCCGAGAAGTAGAGCGCCGGCGTCGAGTCGCGCGCGATCACCCCGTCAAACCCACGCAGCCCTGTCAGGAAGGCCGCCTGGCTCGCGTCGGGATGGGGCCAGAGACCCTCGCGCTGGATCGTCTCGAACACGGCAGCCCAGTGTTCGAAGCCCGGGACCTTTTCATCCATGGCGATCCGGATGGCGTCCTGGTCGGTGAGCCCCCGCGCATGGGCAAGCAACTCCATGTTGCGGACCTGGCGCGACGTGATCTGGCCAGGATCGAACGCCGCCGACTGGGGGTAGTCCGAAGCCTTCAGCACCGGCTCCGGATACATCATGTCCGGGCTGGTGTTGTCGTTGACGATGTACTGCTGAGCCGGATTCACGAGGTGCGCCGATTGGTCGAAGCTGGTGAGGCCGGTCCATTCGGTGCGCCGGGTGTTTCCGTCGAGCGGCAGGTCCAGATTGAGGCCGGCGGGTCGCAGGGGGATTCTGCCCCCGCGGATGTACAACAGCGTTCCATCGTGCCCGCCGACGATCAGATTGGCCGGATAGAGTTGCATGGCGGACAGCGCCTGCTTCAGCTCCGTGAAGGTTTTCGCCCGCGCCATATTGTAGAGTTCGCCCTGGTCCAGGCCCACATCCTCAAGCCCTACAGAACTGACCGCAAAGGCGTCTGCGCCCACACGCGTTACGACGGGAGACAGCACCCCGTTCTGCCGAACGTAGTCGAAGACACCGGTCGCGGGCGCGGACCCGCGCACCTCGATGCTGTAGGGGATCTGCACCATCCTGCGTTGCTGACCGTCGACCTGGTAGGCGGTAGGGTCGCCCGGCTCGGTGCGGATGCGATAGCAATCGCCTGGATACCGGGATCCCTCGGTCCACCCCCAGGCGAAGCTGGGGCTGTGTCCGAAGAAGAACCGCGCCGTGCCCGGCGGTTCGAAGGCCTGGAAGTCGATGTCGCCGGCCTTCATGCGCCACGCATAGAAGAGCGTTCCGAGGGTATTCCAGTCGCCGTGGGAGTCCGAACCTAGGATCACGCCGCCATCGGCGGTGCGGGACGGTCCGACGACCCAGCCGTTGGACCCCTGGGCCCCGACCGGGCCGCCTTTCGGCGCGGCGGCCGCGGCCGCGGCGATCTTGGCCGGGCAGACCTGAGCGTCCTCGTGGAGCAGGACGCTGACCACCGCCAAGGGCAGGGCAGGCTCCAGCACGGGCGCCCATGCGGGGCGGCGTTCGGGGTGGTCGACCATGTATCGGTTGAAGCCGGAGACATAGGCTTCGAGATCGCGCCGATACTGGATGGGCAGGCGCGCCAGGTTCGCGCGAGCCGACTCCAGGTAGCGGTATTGGCGAACCAGGCGGTCGAACCCGACCGCGTCCGGAATCCTGCCCGCGAGCGCGGGCCCGACTTTGTCGGCGCCGACCGGACCGGGGCCGAACTTGGCGGCCAGCTCGCCGCGGGCGGCGAGATAAAAGAACAGCACCTGTTCCAACCTGTCCTGAGCGGTCGCATAGCCCAGGCCGTAGAAGCCGTCCGCCTCGCGCGCCGCGTAGAGGTGGGCCATGCCCCACCGATCGCGGATGATGGTCACCTTGCCCGCCACTTCGAGGGGCGCTGGCACGGGCGCCGCGACGAGAGACCCGGGCGCGACCGTGCCCAGAGCGATGATGGCGAACGCCAGCGCGCCCAGTTGCGCCGCTCGTCGGGCGCCCCGAGCGCAATCGCTCCAGACCTTCATCACCTGATCCTCCAGTCCCGGATGGCGACTGCATCCGAGGCGCCGGAAGGGTGCCTGCCGCGCGCCTCAGCTTGAAGACCAGTTGATCCCTCCCTTGGCGCGGCTCGTCACAAACCGATCCGGAGACGCCCGCGAAACTCTCTGCCGGAGCTGGACACGAGCGGTACGGCCTCCCCTGACGGCGTTCGGCGATGACCCTTTCGGCCCCGGCTTCCTGAGACCGCCGGAGATTGCGGACCAGGCCTAGTAGACGCAGACTGAGAAATCCGCGCCCACCCAGCATGCCCGATCCCGGGTGGACCGGTGCGCCGAGCCCCAGCTTGAGTTTATGCCGGCCGTTGTCAGGCCGCGGACGTCGGTATTGTCGCCATCGATCTCCACGCTGATCGCCAGGATCTCAGGAAAGAACACGTCGCGGCCGATCGGGGTGACGGTGAACGTACCGCCTGGGTCCAGCTGGAACTTGCAGGGGCCCTGGTAGGGCGCGCCGTCGCTCGTCTTGATGACGCATCGCGCCGTCTTGGCCAGGGCCGGCGTGCCCACGGCGATCAGCGCACAAGCCAGCAGCGCCGCCCCGCAGCTTGCCGCAATCTTCAGCTTCATCGTTCCCCCCATCGCCCGCCCGCTACCGGCTGACCTCGATCGTGGAGGCCAGGATTGGGGCGTTCGGAGACGTCTGCAATAGGGCCTAGGTCCCGCCCAGGCCCGGCCCGGTTGGCAGGCTGGCGGCGCCGTCGTTGAGCGGGCGCTGCAGGGTGACGATGTCGAGCCAGCGGCCATGCTTGAAGCCGACCGCGCGGCCGATGCCTCTGTCCTGGAAGCCGAGCGAGCGGTGCAGGGCGATCGAGCCGGCGTTGCCGCTGTCGCCGATCACCGCCAGCAGTTGGCGCAGGCCCATCGCCTCGCAGGCCGCGATCACCTGGCCCAGCAGCGCCTTGCCGACGCCGCGGCCCATCTGGTCGGGGGCGATGTAGACGCTGTCCTCGGCGGTGTAGCGATAGGCGGCGCGGGGCCGGAACGGGCCGGCGTAGGCGAAGCCCAGGACGCGGCCGGCGTCCTCGGCGACCAGGTACGGCAGGCCGCGCGAGAGCACCGCTTCCATGCGACCCGCGATCTCCGCCACCGAAGGCGGGGTTTCCTCGAAGGTGCCGAGGCTGTGGAGCACGTGGTGACCGTAGATGGCCGCCACCGCCGCCGCGTCGTCCAGGCTCGCCGACCGAACGATCACCCCTGCCCCGCGCCTTCGATGGCCCAGATGGCAAAAGCATAGTCGAGGGCGATTTCCTTGAGGAAATCGAAGCGGCCGGAGGCGCCGCCGTGGCCTGCCTCCATGTTGATCTTCAGCAGCACCGGATTGCCGCTGGTGGAGCGTTCGCGCAGGCGCGCCGTCCATTTCTGCGGCTCCCACCAGGTGACGCGCGGATCGCTGAGGCCGCCGGTGGCGATGATCGGCGGATAGGGCTTGGCCCCCACGTTGTCGTAGGGGCTGTAGCTGGCGATGACGTCGTAGGCCGCCTCGTCCTTCAGCGGATTGCCCCACTCGGGCCACTCGGGCGGGGTCAGCGGCAGGCTGGTGTCACTCATGGTGTTGAGCACATCGACGAAGGGCACCGCGGCGATGATCGCGCCCCAGAGCTCGGGCCGCAGGTTGGCGATCGCGCCCATCAGCAGGCCGCCGGCCGAGCCGCCGTAGGCCGCGACCTTGCCGGCCGTGCCATAGCCCTCGGCGACCAGGTGGTCGGCGCAGGCGATGAAGTCGGTGAAGGTGTTGGGCTTCTTGGCGCCGCGCCCATCCAGGAACCAGCCCCAGCCCTTGTCGGAGCCGCCGCGGATGTGGGCCAGCGCCCAGATCCAGCCGCGGTTCACCAGGCTGAGGTTGCGGATCGAGAAGCTCGGCTCCTGCGGATAGCCGTAGGCGCCGTAGCCGTAGACCAGCAGGGGCGCCGAGCCATCGAGCGGCGTGCCCTTCAGCATCAAGACGGTGATCGGCACCTCCTCGCCATCGGGCGCCTTGGCGTAGAGGCGGCGGGTCTCGTAGCGGGCCGGGTCGTGGCCGGAGGGGATTTCCTGGGTCTTGCGCAGGGTGCGCTCGCGGCTCGCCATGTCATAGTCGAACCATTGCCGGGGCGTGGTCGGCGACTGGTAGACGAAGCGGGTCAGGGTGGTGTCGTACTCGTAGCCGGGGGCCAGCGAGAGGGCGTAGGCCGGCTCGTCGAACGCGATGGTGTGCTCGGCGCCGGCGAGATCGCGCACCACCAGCCGGTCGCAGGCGTTCTGCCGCTGCAGCATCACCAGATGGCCGCTGTAGGTGGCGACGCCGGCGATCAGCCGGCCGGCTTGGTGGGGGATGAACTCGCGCCAGGTGTCGCGCCCCGGGACCTCGGCGTCCGAAACCATCAGCTTGAAATCGACCGCGCCGCCCTCGTTGGTGCGGATGGTCCAGCCGCCGTTCCAGCGCGCCAGCGAGTAGCGCACGCCGGCCTGGCGCGGCTCGGCGGCCATTGGCGCGGCGGTGGGGTCGGCGGCCGGGATCAGCCAGATCTCGCTGGTCTCCTGGTTGCTGGCCTGGATGGTGACGTGGCTGTGGTCGGCGGTCAGGCCGACGCCCAGGAACATGCCCTCGTCGGCCTCCTCGTAGACCAGGGCGTCGTCGCCGCCGCGCGCCGGGCGGCGGTAGACCTTGGACGGCCGGGCGTTCTCGTCGCGCCAGATCCAGAACAGCCAGACGCTGTCTGGGGAGAAGGTGAAGTCGCCGGTGGTGTTGTCGATGACGTGCGCCAGTTCCTCGCCGGTGGCGAGGTCGCGGACGCGAGTACGGTAGTACTCCGAGCCCTGGGTGTCCTCGGACCAGGCGTAGAGCGCGTGGTCGGGCGAGTGGCTGGCCTCGCCGACCGAATAGTAGGCGTGCGGCTTGCCGCGCTCTTCCTCGTCGAGCAGCAGCGCCTCGCCATCTTCAGAGCCCCGCGGCCGGCGCAGGTGGCGCGGATGCTGGGCGCCCAGTTCGTAGCGGCTGAAGTACTCGAACGGCCCGTCGGCGTCGGGCACGGACGCGTCGTCCTCCTTGATCCGCCCCTTCATCTCCTCGAACAGCGCCGCCTGCAGCGCCTCGGTCCCCGCCAGCACCTCGCCGACATAGGCGTTCTCGGCCACCAGATGATCGCGGATCTCGGCCTTCACCTGCGACGGGTCGTGCAGCACCGCCTGCCAGTTGTCGTCCTTCATCCACGCATAGTCATCGACCCGCACCCGCCCCAGCTGCTCGATGCGCTTGGGGTCCTTGCGGGGGCGGGGCGGGGCAGGCGTGCTCATGCGCCCCGATCTAGCGATTGCGGGATCATCTGCGAAGCTCCCTTCTCCCCTTGCGGGAGAAGGTGTCGCCGGA
>DATAVF010000339.1:0-2655 GCA_036267835.1 Caulobacteraceae bacterium
GCCCAGCTTCTGGAAACCGAGGCCGGCCATCGGGTGCTGGTGATCAACCTCCTCGGCCGCGTGCACATGGAGGCGATGGACGATCCCTTCGCCGCGGTCGACCGCGAACTGGAGGCCTGCCCGCTCGGCGCGGCGGCCGACGCCATCATCGTCGACATGCACTGCGAGGCGACATCCGAGAAGATGGCCATGGGTCACTTCTGCGACGGCCGCGCCAGCCTGGTGGTCGGCACCCACACCCACGTGCCGACGGCCGACGGCCAGCTGCTGAGCGGCGGCACGGCCTACCAGACCGATGCCGGCGCCTGCGCCGACTACGACAGTGTGATCGGCAACCAGAAGGACGAGCCGCTGCGCCGCTTCACCACCCGCATCTCCGGCGGCCGCTTCAAGCCGGCCGAGGGGCCCGCCACGGTGTGCGGTCTCTACCTCGAAACCGACGACGCCACCGGCCTCGCCCGCCGCATCGACCCGATCCGCGTCGGCGGCCGGCTCAGCCAGACGGTGCCGCAGGTGGAGGCGGTGAAGGTGTAAGGGCGGCCGCTGCGCCCCCTCACATGAGGTTTTGAAGGTCAAGTTGCTTCTGGATTTTTGGCTTACGGCCGCGGTTGTTGAGCTGTGGGCCGCGGGATCGCGGTCCACAGCTTGTGGCCGTGTGGGTTTGTCGTTGCTGGCGATCCGAGGCTGAGCCGGTTCGAGGTGCGGGCAGTAGTCCGCACAACCTCACATACGGTCGCCGCGCTTGGGCGGCTGCACCAGGATTCCGCGTTCGCGGGTTCGGCTCAGGAGGACGGGACCCTTCTCCGTCACGGCTTGGTCTTCCAAGGGGTGCGTCGGTTCGTCCGCCTGGATCGGGCGGGGCTGATCTGGCCCCGCGCGAAGGGGTGGGTTGTGGGGGCGGCGGGGGTTCTCCTAGGCGGCCTGGTCGAGGCGTGCGCCTGGGGGGACGAGGCCTTGCGTCTCGTAGCGCCACAGGGCGATCAGGAGCTTGCGGGCGAGGGCGACGATGAAGACCTTGCGGCGCCTGGCCTGGGGCCTGGGACCGACCTTGGCCTGGAACCAGAGGGCGAGCTCAGAGTCGGGCTGATGCCTGAGCCAGCTCCAGGCCAGCTCGATCAGGATGTGGCGCACCCTTCGGTTGCCGGCCTTGGAGATACCTTGCTCGCGGTCCATCTGGCCGCTCTTGAACGGGCTGCCGGTGAGGCCGCTGTAGCCGCCGAGCTGCCGGCGGTTGTCGAAGCTGCGCCAGAGCACCTCGGCGCCCAGCACGGCGGCGCTTTCGGGGCCGACGCCCTTCAGCCGGGTCAGCCGCGCGCCGGGGATGACCGGGCCCTGGTCGGCCGCGCCAGGCGCCTGGGCCGCCGCCAGCCGCGCGTCGCGCTGGGCCTCGACCTTGGCCAGTTGCGTCTCGACCACCGCCAGCCGGTCCAGTTCGCGCGCGATGTACGCCTTCAGCTGCGCCGGCAGCGGACGCCCGTCGCCGGTGACCAGCGCCTCCAGCCGCTCGAGCCGGCGCCGCTTCAGCAACGGATCGAAGTCCCGGATCCCCTGCGCCGAGAGCAGCCCCCGGATCCGGTTGGCGTGGCTCGTCCGCTCGCTCATCAGCACGCCGCGCTCGCGGCTCAGGGTCCTGGCGTCCTCCACCTCGGGCGAGGGCGGCCTCACCATCGAGCACGCCCTAGGTTCGCCGCGCTTGTAGGCCAGCAGCGTGCGGATCAGCGCCTCGCCGTCGATCTTGTCCGTCTTGGCCCGCCGCTGACGACGGTTCACCGCCACCGAGGCCGGGTCCACCACCCAGCTCTCCACCCCCGCCGCCTCCAGCGACCGGTGCAGCCAGAACCCGTCAAGCCCAGCCTCGTAGACCGAGACGACCTCGAACCACCCGCCAAGCCGGTCCTGCGCCTTGCGCTGCAGCTCGTCGATCAACCTCAGCAGCCCGGCCAGGTCGCCCCCATCCAGCTTGCGACGCAACGCCTTCTCGCCAGCCCCAGGCGACAGCGACGTCACCAGCCAGCGCTTCACGCTCAGTTCCAGCGATACGAAAATGGCGCCAAGATCAACGCGGATGGCGTCCAGTCCAAGGCGATCGGTGTCCAACATCGAGAACTCTCCAGCTTGCCGGTTGTGGAAAAGCTTCAATCTGGAACGATCGGACGCCATCCACCTACATGGCATCTCCGTCTCGCCGCCCCCGCTTTCGCGGGGCAGGAGCAATAGAGCGCCGATCGTTGCTGCTCCCCCGTGTAGCGCAGCGAAACGGGGGAGGAGAATGGACGGTCCGGACGATGTCCGGAGCGACGAGACGAAGGGGGCGCAAGGCCGCGGTTGGATTTGCGGGAAGTGCGGAAGGCCGCATTCGTTCCCCCGGCGCCAGCCCTTTCGGTCTGGCAAACGATCCTTGCCTTCGTTAGGCCTGCCTGCATGCTGGCCGCGCTCGCGGCGTGGTTCCAGCGCAAGGTTCGGCGAGACGACGAGCCAAGGGGCGCCGCGCGTCGGCCTGAGGAGCTTCATATGACCACGATGCTGCAGCCCGGCGGCAAGTTCGACGAGGCCGCCGAGGTGACGCCGGTGCGGATCGCCGTGCTCACCATTTCCGACACGCGCGACGAGGAAAGCGATACGTCCGGCCACGTGCTGGTCGAGCGGCTCACCGGC
>DATAVF010000340.1:0-20578 GCA_036267835.1 Caulobacteraceae bacterium
TGGCTGGGAAGTGCACCACGCCCAGCAGGATGCCGGGCAGGATGGTGGCGAGGCTGGAGGCGACCTTCAGCAGCAGGCGGTCGCAGAACAGCACAACGCCCTCGGAGCGGCGGCCGGTCGAGGCCTGGTTCTCCTCGACGATGTCGGAGATCATCGAGGTGTTGAGGATGGCGCCGCTGGTGGTGAGGATGCCCGCGGCGGTGCTGCTGAGGGTCAGCAGCGGCAGCAGCAGCGGCGAGCCGTTGGGCGGCAGCACGCCCGCGAGCCGCAGGGTGATCGGCCCGTAGACGAAGATCAGGCTGGTCGCATGCAGGCAGATGAAGGCGGTGCGCTTGCTTAAGCGACGCGACACCACCGGGGCCAGGGCGAAGGCGATCGGCGCCGAGATCAGCTGGGTCAGGATCAGCCAGACGATGTTGCTGGCCGGCAGGTGGAACATGAAGGTGTTGAAGTAGATCGCCAGGCCCTGGATCAGCGCCGCCGCCGTCGCCGAGAGCATGCCGGCGGCCGTCGCCACCACGAAGTTGTGGTTCTTCAGGATGAAGCCCATCTGGCGCAGCGCCTCGCCGACTTGGAAACGCTGGGCGGGCGGGCGGTAAAGCTCGGGGATGCGCGAGTGCGTGCCCACCGTCGAGATCAGGTAGGAGACGCCGATGAAGACCCCCACCGCCACGCCGACGGGCGGATAGCCGGCCGGATTCAACTGGCCGAGCGGATATTGCGGCGTGGCGTGCAGGAAGACGCCGTAGGTCAGGGCCGCCGCCGTCGCTCCGCCGATCGTGCCCAGGAGGTAGCGGTAGCCGTAGAGCATGGTGCGGTCGTGGTAGCCCTTGCCGAGCTCCGGCAGCAGGGCGCCGGACGGCACCATGTAGACGCTGTGGCTGAAGCGGAAGGCGAGCACGCTGAGGAAGAGCCAGGCGAAGAGCTGGCCATGGGCGAGGTGCGCCGGCGGCACCCAGATGGCGAAGAACGCCAGGCCCGCGGGGATGGTCGCGGCGTACATCAAGGGATGGCGGCGGCCGAGGCGGCTGCGCAGGTTGTCGGAAAACTGCGCCAGCAGCAGGTCCCAGATCGCATCGACGAAAAGGCTGATGCCGATCGCCAGGCTGACCAGCGGCGTCGGCAGCTTCAGCACCTGGCTGTAGTAGAGCAGCAGGAGGCCGCCCAGGATGATGTTCTGCGAGCCGTCGGCCATCGAGCCGGCGCCGAACAGCACCTTGGTGATCAGCGGCAGGCGCGGCGCGGCGGCGGACGCAGCCGTCTGCGGCGGCTCCAGCGCCACCGCCGCGGCGAGTTCCTCGGCCTCTTCGTCGAGCGACATGGCGTGCGGCTCCGGGCCTAGAAGGCTTCGTCGTGGGCGTCGAAATAGCCGCGGTAGTTGACGCCGCGCCCGGTCAGGAAGCCGCAATCGACCGGCAGGTAGACGCCGGTGATCGCTCGCCCGCCGCGGCTGGCGAGGAAGGCGCAGACCTCGCCGAGGTCTTCCGGCTCGACCACGCGCTGCAGCGGCACGTTGCGGGCCGCCGCGGCCCGGCGCGCGGGGTCCGAAACGCCGCCGCCCATGCGGTTGGACATCGGCCCGGGACCCAGCGCGTTGACGCGGATGCCCTTGCGGCCCAGCTCGAAGGCCGCGTGCCGGACCATGCCGACGAGCGCGGTCTTGCTGGCCGCATAGTGCACGCCGCTCAGGTAGGCGACGTGCTCGGCGGCCACCGACGAGATCACCGTGATCGAGCCGCCGCCACGCGCCGCGATGGGGCCTTGCGCGAACTTGGTGGTCAGGAAGGCGCCGGTGAGGTTGACGTCGATGACCCGCCGCCAGGTCTCGACCGGCATCTGCGGGATGGTGTGGCGGCTGGCGATGCCGGCGCTGGCGACCGCGTGGTCAAGGCCGCCGTGGCGCGCCACGATGCCGGCGACGCAGGCCTCGAGCGCCACCTCGTCGGTGACGTCGAGCTCGACGCCCTCGGCGGCCAGCCCCTCGTCCCGGATCGCCGCGGCGGTCGCCGCGGCGATATCGCCCTTCACATCGGCGATCACCACGGCCGCGCCGCCCTGGGCGAAGCGCCGCGCCACCGCCGCGCCGATGCCCGCCCCGCCGCCGGTGACGAACGCCACCTGCCCTTCGAAGCCCATGCGTCCGTCTCCGCTACTTAAGCCGCCGCCGTGGGGGCCGATTGAAGAAAGCCTCGCAGGATATCCAGCACCAGGTCCGGGCGATCGAGGATCGAGGCGTGGCCGGTCATCGGCATCAGGGTGAAGGCCGCGCCGGGGATCTCCGCCGCCAGCCGGCGCGCGCCGGGCAGGTTGGGGTCGTGGTCGCCGCAGGCGATCTGGGTGCGGATGCGCACGCCCTGCAGGCCGGCGACCCAGTCCGGCTGGCGCTGGAACGCATGCCGCGAAAGCCCCTGCCCGGTCGGATCGCGCCGGGCGAACCAGCTGCGCTCGCGCGGAAACGCCGGCAGCCCGGCCGCCGCGCGCAGCTTTGCCGCCTCGGCGCTGCGAGCCAGCCGCTCGGCCTCGGGGGCCGGCGGCCCGCCGGTCGCGTCGAACAGCATCAGCCCGTTGACCCGCGCCGGCGCATCCAGCCCCAGCCGCAGCGCCACCCGCGCCCCGAAGGCCATGCCGCAGACTGTCGCCGCAGCGCAAGCCAGGTGATCCAGCACCGTCAGCGCGTCGCGGGCGTAGGTCGGGAAGCTGTGGCTCTCCGGCGCGCCGGGATCGCTGTCGCCGTCGCCGCGGCGGTCATGCAGGATCACCCGCCAGTCTTCCGACAGCGGCCCGGCAACGGCGTCCCAGACGCTCATCGCCGCCGTGCCCATGCTGCACAGCAGGACCGGCGGGCGCTCCGCCGGTCCCTCGTCGCGAAAGGCGATGCGTACGCCGTCCGCCGCCGCCGCGAAGCCGGCGACGCGCCTTACCACTTGTAGGTCGCCTCCACGCCGATCGAGCGCGGCAGGCTCAGCCGTTGCTGGCTGTACACAGCCACCGCCTGGCCGGTCAGGGTGTTGGCCCCTGGCTGATAGAACTGAGCCATCTTGTGGACCTCGTTGGTGAGGTTGGTGACCACCAGCGACACCTCCAGGGCCTTGAAGTTCACCCCGGTCTTCAGGTCGATGTCCTGGTAGTTCGCCAGCGGGAAGAACACGCCGGCCGTGGTCTCGGGGTCCTGAACGCCGCCCCACTGGCCGTGGTAGACCATGTTGAAGAAGGCCGAGACGTCTTCCGTGATCGGGTGGCTGTAGTTGAACAGCACGCTGGCCACCCAGAGTGGGTTTTCCGCCACCGGCGTGCCGACCACCGGCAGGCCGGGCACACCGCTCGGCTCGGAGGCGTACCAGGCCTTCTGGGTCGAGGCGTCGAGCTGCAGCGCCAGCTTGCCGCCGACCACATCCCATTGGGTGCTCAACTGGGCTTCGATGCCCCAGCCGTTGGTTTCGCCGGCATTGACGGTGTAGTTGGTGTTGGCCGCCAGGCACGAACTGCGGTCGCCGGCGATCAGCACGGTGCCGCACCCATCGCCGACCGCGGCCAGCGCGTTGTTGGTGGTCTCGTAGTAGCCGTCGAGCGTGAAGTAGGCGTGGCGGGTGATGTCGCCCTTGAAGCCGATCTCGTAGCTGGTGCTGGTCTCGTCCGAGTAGGTCGGCGTGATCGGCGCGTAGTAGAGCGGCGGCGACGTGGCGGCCGGGCAGCCGGTCTCGACCAGCGGCGTGATGGTGCAGTTCGCCAGTTCGGGCGAGGTGTGGCCGAGGTTGAAGCCGCCGACCCGGTAGCCGGTGCCGGTCTTGGCGTAGACCATGTCGCTCCAGGGCATGAACGGCAGCTTCCAGCTGGCCGTGATCGCGTACGTGACGTTGCCGCTATCGAGCAGGTAGTTGCCCGTCCCGATCGGCTGGCCCGTGGTCACATAGACGGTCTGAATGGTCTGGTTAGAGTAGATCTGGTAGTTGTTGGTCGTGGTTTCCTTGTGGTCGTGCGAATAGCGCACGTCGCCATTCAGCGAGAACCCGTTGGCGCTCAAGGTCAGCGACGCGTAAGGCGCCCAGGAGAAGTACGAGCCGCGGTAGTTGGCGTACGACCCGCCCGGCTGCGACACCGCCGGGAAGACCTGACCGGGCAGGACCGCGACTTGTTGGAAGGGCGGCGGGCCCTCGCAGAAACCGTCAGCGACATTGTTGCCGGCCGGAATGGCCAGAGAGCCGCCGCCGGGCAGCTTGATAGTGGTCTCGACCGGGCAAGGGTTGGAGGTGAGCGTCTCGAAGCCGTGGGTCCGCTGGTCCATCAACTCGACGCCGGCCAGCCAGGTGACGTGGTTGTTGAACATCGGCGCGCCGTCGAGGTGCAGGTCCTCGTACCAGGTGTTGGTGTCCGCCGTGTCGTTCTGCAGGCCGAAGGGATAGTTGCCGCAGTTGGCGGTGGCGAGCTTGTTGGCGACGCACAGCGACTGCAGATTGCTCTCCGTGGCCGGGTCGAGGTAGTCGTCGTCGTAGGCGGCGATCGTGTAAAGATCGCGCCAGCTGGTGGTCGACGTCAGCTTGGCCCATTTGAGATCATAGTTCACGTTCAGGATGACGTTGCTGATATCGTCTTCGGAGTAGTCGAGCCCGTTGTGCGCGATCGAACGCGGGTTCTGGACGAAGCCGAGCGGGATGGTGGCGATGCCGGGGTAGCCGGTCGCCGCATTCTTTGGCGGCGCGTCGTAGGCGGACCAGAATGACGGCACCTGCATCTGCTGCCGCTCGGCCAGCAGATCGACGTCCAGGTTCTCGTTTTGATAGCGGACTTGCCCACGGACGATGTAGCCGCTGGTGTGGTCGTAGTAGGTATTGCTGTCGGGGTCGTACTCGAAGCCCTTCGACTGGGTGATGTCCTCGGCGCCGACGCGCAGCGCCAGGTGGTCATTGACCTTGTAGTTGATCACGCCGTCCAGAATATTCTGCTGGGTCTGGAACATGTAGGTGTCGTCGACCACGGCGCTGTTGCTGAACAACGGCTGCTGCGGCAGCATGTTGACCACGCCGAATTCGGCGTCGCGCCCGTAGAGCGCGCCCTGCGGGCCCTCCAGCACTTCCACGTGGTCGAGGTCGAAGGAGTCGATCGGCGAGAGGTTGCGCCCGCCGAGCTGGCTGGCGCCGATGTAGACGTTGTCGAAATAGAGCCCGACCGAGCTGTCGGCGCCCGTGGCCCGCTCGGTGCCCGACCCACGCAGGGAGATCTCGCTGTTCAGCGGGTCGGAAAGGTTGTTGAACCGGGCCCCCGGGACCAGGTTGAGCACGTCCTGGCTGTTGTTGATCGGGCCGACCGAGGTCAGCGACTGGCCGGTGATTACCGCCACCGCCTCAGGTACGTCCTGCAGGCGCTCACTGCGCCGGGTCGCCTGGACCACGATTTCGCCGACCAGACTGGCGTCGGCGTCGCTGGGCGGCGTGGCCGCCGTCGTGGCGGTCTGGGCCAGGGCGACCGCGCCCGGCGCGCAAACGCCCATGAGCACGCCGCTGACCAGGGCCGTGCCGCACATCCAGCCGCGCGCGCCGAGCCCGTTCGTCTTCCGCATCATCTCACTCCCCCTAAGATCGACTTCTTGCGACGGGCTCACCCGTCGCCGGTCTGTTGTATCCCGCATCCAAGCTCGGCGCACTTACCGAACGCTCGGTCAGTCTGATTTTTCACAGCGCCGTGGCGCCGGGCCAGCTTCAAACCTAGCTCAACAGGACCGAGGCGCCCGCTTGAAATTCCCCTAATTCCGCAATACGGAACACCTGGCTTGCCACTGCGCACCCGAGCGTCGTGATGACCGATCGGACGGTCAGGAACGGTTGCCGCTTCTGCTTTGGCGCGGGGGTGCTACAGTGCCAACGCCCCGACCGCCGATCACAATCGGCCGAGTTCCGGGGACCGGAACGCGTTGGGGAGGCGCGCCTTGGAACGGGACAATCTGGTGCATTCGGTGGCGCGGGCGTTCAGCGTGGTGGAATCGCTGAACCGCCAGAGCGTGACCTCGCTCGAGGGCCTGCACCGCGAGACCGGCCTGCCCAAGCCCACCCTGGTGCGGCTGCTCGATACCCTGATCGAGGCCGGCTACGTCTACCGGGTCTCGCGCCGCGAGGGCTATGCCGTGACCGAGAGCGTGCTGCGGCTCTCCGCCGGCGTGCGCCACCGAGACGTGCTGGTCGATGTGGCCCGGCCGCTGCTGGAAGCCTTCACCCGCAAGCACAAATGGCAGGTTTCGCTGGCCACCTACGAGGCCGACGGCATGCTGATCCGGGCCACCACGCGCCACATCAGCCCGTTCTCGCGCGAGCAGCTGTTCCTCAATCGCAGCGTCTCGGTGCTGGGCAGCGTGGTGGGCCGCGCCTACTTCGCTTTCTGCCCGCCGGAGGAGCGCCAGATCATCCTGGAGCGCGCCGCCGCCTCCGACACCCCCGACGCCGAGGTGGCGCGAGATCCGGCCGCCGTCGCCGAGATGGTCGAGCGGGTGCGCAGCCTGGGCTTCGCCCCCGACCGCCCCGGACGCCCCGGTCCTTACCGGGCGCTGGCCATCCCGGTGATGTCGCAGGAGGCGGACGGGGCCATCCTCGGGTCGATGGTGATGTTCTGGTACAGCTCGGTGTTGACCGATCGGCAGGCGGCCGAGCGCTACCTCGATCCTCTGTGCGCCGTAGGGGAAAACATCTCCCGCAGCCTGCATGAGCGCCTGGCTCAGGCCGAAGCCTGAAACGACCGCCTACCAGTCGGTCGGCAATTGCCGAGCCACCCTTGACGACCATACCCTATGCGTGTGATCGGATTTGGAGAGACGGGCCGCCTGGGCGGAGCGGTCCATTGCGGGGCCCAGTGGGGGGCGAGGAAGCGTCAATGACACACGCACCGGATGGTCGCTGAGTTGCGCGCCCAGAATCCCGAGACCCGCATCGACCAGATCTACCGCGAGTCCGCGCGGCTGTTCGTCGAGAAGGGCTTCGCCGCCGCCTCGATGAGCGACATCGCCGGCGCCGTCGGCATCACCAAGGCCGGCCTCTACCATTTCGTGAAAAGCAAGGACGAGCTGGCGGTCAACCTGATCACCTGGGCCTACGACGTCTACGACCGCGACGTCTTCAACCCGGCGCAGGACATCAGCGACCCGCTCGACCGGCTGCGCTTCATGATCCGCGCCCACCTCTACAATGTGGGCGAACTGCGCGGCGTGGCCGGCAACCCCGTCACCGTGCTGCTCGACGATCCGGCCGCCCTGACCCCGCAGCACCGGCGCGCCATCACCAAGCGCAAGGCCGTCTATTACGAGTTCCTGCGCGACACCCTGGGCGCGCTCAAGGCCCGCGGCGAGCTCAACGACGTCGACCCGGCGGTGGCGGCCTTCTCGCTGCTGGGCATGATCCTGTGGCTGGCGCGCTGGCACAAGGCGGGGGGGCGGCTGACCATCGACGAGATCGTCGAGCAGATGACCGAGATCGCGCTGCGCAGCGTGCTGCGACCCGACGTGATCCAGTCCAAGAAGATCGCCTTCTCCCGCCGCCCCGCCGCGCCCACGCCCGGCGGCCGGCCCTCGGCGAAGCGCACGGCGGCGCGCTGACGCGGAAGCGGTGCAGGAGCCGGGCGGTCTCAGGCCTTCTGCACGTCGCGCACCGATGCGCGGCTCGACAGCAGCTGGATCATCTCCTCGGTATCCTTGGCGGGCTGGTTTCCCAGGGTCAGGGTGACGTGGTCGACGTCGTCGCCATCGTGCGAGGTGACGACCATCTGCTTGACGCGCTGAGCGCGCCAGCCCAGCACCTCCTGCAGGAAGCCGGCCGACATCGTTCCGGGCGCGACCTCCAGGTCCAGCCGGGCGGCCCGGCGCTGGCTGCGGAAGCGCTCTTCGAGCGGCTTCAGCCCCGCCAGGATCACCAGCACGATGGCGGTGGCGGCGCCGGCGGCGAAGTAGAGCCCTCCGCCCACCGCCAGGCCGAGCGCGGCCACCACCCAGAGGCTGGCGGCGGTGGTCAGACCCTTCACCACCTCGTTGCGGAAGATGATCGATCCGGCGCCGAGAAAGCCGATGCCGCTGACCACTTGCGCGGCGACCCGGGACGGATCGAGGATGACGTGCGGGCCAAGCACGTCGGCGAACCCATAGGCCGAGACGATCATGATCAGGCACGAGCCGACGCTGACCAGCATGTGGGTGCGCAGGCCAGCCGCCCACAGCAGGCGCTCGCGCTCGAAGCCGATCAGACTTCCGAGGAAGGCGGCGAGCAACAGCCGCAAAGCGATGGAAACGTCGGAAAGCATACCCGTCACCACTGAGGCGCCTGACCGGCCAACATGGTGGTTGACACCGGGACGCGCAAGACGGAGATCATCCGTATCCGGACAAGAATCGAGCGTCGGGGGACTCTCGAAAACGGCTCTCCGACAAGGGCTTAGACTGGGTTCGACGGTCTTGCCCGACGCGCCAGGCGCTGCAGGCGGACGAGAAGAGCGGGCGCAAGGGTGAGCGACAGCGATTTTGCGGTGCTCGACGAACAGAAGTTCGGGCGATTCCACTGGCTGGCGACGCTGACGACGGGGCTCGGCGTCTTCTGCGACGGCTACGACCTGTCCTCGATCGCCCTCGTGCTGCCCCTCGTGCTGGCCTCGTTCGGCCACAAGAGCCTGACTGGTCTCGAGAGCGCATCGCTGGCGTCGTCGGCCCTGATCGGCGCGACGGTCGGCGCCCTCGTCTTCGGCGTGCTCGGCCAGAAGGGCCGGATGCGCTTCTACGGCTATGACGTGCTGATCCTGGCCTTTGCCGCGATCGCGCAGGCCGTAGCGCCTGACCTCGTCTGGCTGATCGGCATCCGCTTCGTGCTCGGCTTCGGGGTCGGGGCCGACTACGTGCTGTCGCCGATGATCATGGCCGAGCACTCCAACCGCGCCGATCGCGGCCGGGCGCTCGGACTGGGGTTCGGCACCATGTGGCCGATCGGGGCGCTGGCGGCGGCGCTCTTCAAGCTCACGCTGGATGCGCTGCACGTGCCGGGAGACCTGCAGTGGCGGCTCGTGCTGGCGGCCGGCGCCTTGCCGGCGTTCTCGGTGGTCTACCTGCGCCGCCAGATGCCCGAGACCGCGCGCTTCCTGGCGCGGCTGGGCGGCCATGGCGGCGAGGCGGCCCGCGTCATCGAGCAGATCAGCGGCGATGCCGCGACAACACGGCCCCGCAGCGACACGCGCCGCCTGCGTGACGTGCTCCGGCGCCACGCCCGCCCGATCCTGGCGGCGGCGTTGCTGTGGATGATCTACGACCTGGTCGTCTACGCGGTCATCCTGTTCGGCCCTTCGCTGATCGCGCAGAGCGTGGGGCTGGGGCCTGTCGCCTTCTCGCTGCTCGTGCAACTCATCTTCGTCATTCCGCCGTCGGTGCTGTTCTCGCTCTTCCTGATCGACCGCGTGGGCCGCAAGCCGCTGCAGGTGTGGGGTTTTCTGGTCGGCGGCCTGCTGCTCGCCGTGTTCGCCCTGATGCAGCGGCAGTTGCTGGCCATGCCGATCGCCGCCTTCGTCGTCTTCGGCCTGTTCAACGTGGCGGAGACCGGACCCGGGCTGGTCTCAGGCGCCGGCGTTCTCGGCGTGGAGCTGGCGCCGACGCGCATCCGCAGCATCGCGCAGAGCATCACGGTGGCGGGCGGCCGGCTCGGCGCGGCGATGAGCGCCTTCGCCTTTCCGTTGCTGTTCGCCGGAATCGGCCAGGCCGGCGCCTACTGGGTCATCGTCGGCCTGACGGTGCTGGGCGCGATCCTGACCCAGGTGCTGATCCCGGAGACCGGGAAGCTATCGCTCGAAGCGATCAGCGAGGACGGGCTCTAAGCCTTCGCCTAAGCCTTCGGGGGCGTGAACCAGATCGGCGACGTCCAGGCGCGTTCCTGGATGGTGGCCACGTGGCCGGTCGGGATGGGGAGCTTGTCGCGGATGGCGAGCAGGGTCGACCAGCGGGCGGTCGGGATCTCCAGGGCGCGGGCGTAGTAAACGGCCGGCTTCTTCGGATCGAACTCGGGGTCGCGCCACACCGTGGTCAGCATGGCCGCGCCGATGGTGTTGGCGACGGTCCCGGTCTTCAGGTCGACGGTGTTGCCCACCGCCGGCGCATGGCCGCCGGCGTCGTCGTGGCGGCCGCCTGAGAGGGCCACGTCGAACACCTTCTCCTTGTAGGTCCCGTCCTCGAGCCAGAGCTTGATGATCTGGATGCGGTCGAGGTTGGCGCCGTCGGGGTCCTTCATCGCCTGCAGCACGAAGGTCGGCGCGCGGGCCGCGGCCGGCTCGGACGGCAGGTCGCCGCCCATCGGCACGCCCAGCGCGTAGGCCTGCGCCACCCAGTCGGTCCGGCGCAGCAGGGCCGGCGAGAAGTCCCAGCCGCCGAACATGCGCAGGCGGATGCGGGTGCCGGAGGTGGCGAAGGTCTCCTTGCGCTTAAGCGCCGCGAAGATCGAATTGCGGGTGTTCTCCTCGGCCCAGACGCCGGTGATGCCGGGCGAACCGAACTGCAGCCGGTCGTTCTCGCGCTGGCCGCTGGCGCGGACCGCCGGCTGACCGTCGGGCGTCATGTCGAGCACGGCCCTGGCGGCGGCGCCGGTGGGCAGCATGGTGCGCGGATCGAGGCCGCTGATGCCGGACGCATAGCCGCTCTCGTCGCTGACGGTGAGGCCGTTGTGAATGTCCGAGCCGCCGACGAAGCCCAGCTTCATCGGGTTCACGCCCAGCCGTGACTGCACCACCAGCCCGCGGCCCAGCGCCTCGCGCAGGTAGGACCCGTGCTGGTTGGGGGTGGTCTCGCCGCGGTAGATGCGGTCCATGATCTCGAAGTTGGCGAACTCGTCGTCGGGCGACAGCTGCGGCGTGGTGTCCGAGGTGCCCTTGGTCTGGTCGATCTCGGCCAGCGGCTCGTTCAGCGCCCGCTCGGCGGCGTAGGCGGCGTCCATCGGCTGGCCGTTGGACATGTTCCAGTCGAAGTCGTGCCCGTCGCTGAGATCACTGTTGTGCGGGATGGCCAGCACGTCGATGCCCTGGGCGCGGACGCTGTCGAGGTACTTCCAGAGGTCTTCCGGCTTGTTGGAATCGATGGCGGTGAATGGCGTCGGCGCGTGATCGGAATTGAAGATCACGTTGCGGTGCATGTGGATGCCCTGGCCGGGCGAGGCGGTCCACTCGTAGGCGACGAAGGTGGTGAACTTGCCGGGGATGTAGTTGGCGTTGGCGGCGCGCATCTCGACATTCCAGCCGTCCGAGGCAGCGGCGGCGGCGCGCAGGTCGGGCTGGTATTGCGGGTCATGCGCCGCGATCTCCACCATGGCGAAGCCGGCGCGGCCGGCGGCCAGCAGCTTCTTGCCGAGCGGTGAGGCCGCGAAGGCGCTGGTGGGGGTGTCGAGCTGGTGGATCGCGCCCAGGAACTCGGAGTGGTCGGTGACCGCGGTGAAGTCGAGCGGCCAGGCGCGCTGGGCCGGCACGTCGCCGGTGGCCTGGATGCCCTGCTCGACGGCCACCTGCACCGCCGGCACCATGATCTGCTCGCCGCGGGCGAAGCGATAGGCCTGATCGGGCGTCACCTTGGTGCCGAAGGTCCAAGCGTCGAGCGACATCACCGTGTGCAGGTGCAGCTCGCCGAAGTAGGCGTGGCGGTCGGCGGGCGGAATGCGGGTGTGGTAGACGCCGCCGGGCGGGGTCGCCGCCTCGCCCACGTTGGGCACGCTGCGCGCCTGGGCGTTCATGCCCTGCCAGGCGATGGCGCCGGCGCCAACCGAGAGGGCGACCACCGAGATCGAGGCGACAAGGCTGCGGCGCAGTTTCATGGGGCGGGGCTCGCGAAAGGACGCTGACTCTATCGAGGCGCGACTATGGGCACCCGGCGTTCGCCCAGAAAGGGCCTAACTCCGGCGATTCCGGTGACCGGAACGGGGCCCCTCACTGCACCGCCGCGCCGTAGCGCAGCAGCCAGCCGGCCAGCAATAGGCCGGTCGCCGCCACCCAGCTGCCGCCGACCCGCGCGGCGACGATCATCCAGAGCCGGCGCATCGGCAGGGTGACCGACGCCGCCAGGGCGAAGAGCGCGAAGCCGCCGGCGGTCATGCCGACCAGGGTCAGGGTGTGCGGCAGGCTGGCGCTGGCGCCGGCCAGATCCGCGAGGCCCCGCACCAGCCCGAGCACACCGGCGCCGGCGGCGCAGGCGCCGAGGCCGAAGTCGCGGTTCAACGCCAGCAATCCGCCGACCAGCAGCAGCAGGGCCGCGCTCGCCGCCGCGAGGCCGAGCGGCGGCAGGCTGACGCCCGCGATGGCGAGCGTTCCGCCGGCCAGCCAGCCGAGCGTCAGCGCGCCCAGCGCCCAGCGCGCCGACGCCGCGCCGCGCAGGCCGGCGTAGAGCCCGAACGCCGCGATCGGCAGCAGGTCCTCGGGGCTGAGGCCGAAGTGCGAGACGCCGTCGTAGAACGGCCCCAGCCCGGTCACCACCAGGTGCGCCTGGGCGCTGGCCGGGGTCAGCGCCAGCAAAGCCGCCGCACCGCCGGCGAGGGCAAGGAGCCGGCGCGCGTTCATGTCGCGACCGCCAGCCAGAGGAAGTAGGCGCCGCCGCCCAGGATCAGCGCGCCGGCGCCGCGCACCGCGTACTGACCCCACGTCCAGCGATAGGCGAGGCCGAGGGTGATGCCGGCCGCGTGCAGCAGCCCGGTCGCGAGCACGAATCCGGCGCTGTAGAGCAGGGCGTTCTGGCCCGGCGGCAGCTCGTGGCCGTGGGCGTAGCCGTGGCACAGGCCGAAGAAGCCGACCAGCAGGGCGGCGACCCAGAGCGGCGGCTTGGCCTGCAGCAGCACCACGGCCCCCAGGCACAGCCCCGAGAGCGCGATGCCGATCTCGTCGCCCGGCAGCGGCACGCCGATCAGCCCGAGGAAGCCGCCGAAGGCCATCACCAGCGGGAAGGTCACCGGCAGCAGCCAGATCGCCGGCGCCCCCAGCTGCGCGCCCCAGAGCCCCACCGCCACCATCGCGATGATGTGGTCGAGGCCCGAGAGCGGGTGCAGGAAGCCGCTGACGAAGCCGATCGCCTCGCCCTTGACGATGTGGGCGCTGGCGTCGGTCGGCAGGGCGGCCAGCAGCGCCAGCAGCAGGAAGGTGGAGAGAGCGCGCGAGCGGTTCATCCGGCCAGTCCGAAGAGCGCGGCGCCGTACTGGAAGGTCCAGCCCGCGCCGGCGACGCCGATGGCATAGGTGGGGGCCAGCTGCAGCGGCCTCGGCCAGCGGATTTCCATCAGCCGGAAGGCCCGCATCAGCGCCAGGATCAGGCCGATGAAGGCCAGCTGCCCGATCTCCACCCCGATGTTGAACGACACCAGCGCCCCGGCCAGCGACCCCCGGTCCAGCCCCAGCGACGTCAGTCCGCTGGCGAAGCCCATGCCGTGCAGCAGGCCGAAGGCGAAGGCGATCACCCACGGATAGCGGATGGTCAGGCTCACACCGCCGGTGCGGGCCCGGAGCGCCTCGGGGGCGATGAACAGGATGGAGAGGGCGATCAGGGTGTTGAGCAGCGAGGTCGAGAGGGTGATCAGGCCGAAGGTGGCCGCCGCCAGGGTCAGGCTGTGGGCCACGGTGAAGGCGGTCACCGTCTTCAGCAGCACCCAGCGATCCTTGACGATCAACAGCAGGCCCAACAGGAAGAGCAGGTGGTCGGGCCCGGTCAGGATGTGGGTGATCCCCAGCCAGACGAAGGCGGCCACGCCCATCGAATTGCCGTCCGCGAAGGCGATCTGGAAGCTCGGCGCCTCCGGGCGGACGATCCGGTCCAGGCGCTGGCCGTTCAGCTGGCGCACCCGCACCAACACGTCGGTGACCGTGTCCGGCAGGCCCTCGATGCTGACCGTCTGGCCGTCGATGCCAACGGCGCGGCGGGCGTGGATCTTCCAGGTGGTGACCCTGAAGCCGTCGGCGGCGTACTGGTCCGCTGGCTGGGCCTCGAGCCAGCCGCTGGAGAGGTGCGGCACGAGGTGCAGCGCCAGGTCGCCCAGCGTCGGCTGCTTCCAGGTCACGGTGTAGTAGCCGGGCCCGGTCTGATCGATCTCCAGGTAGGCCGGCCGCACCTCGTGGGCGGCGGCCATGCCCGCAGCCAGCAGCCCGACCACGAGGGCCAGCGCCGCGAGCCAGCGGCTCATGACCCCTGCCCCCTCATGAAGCTTGCCCCAGGTCGGCCCGCACCACGGTGAAGTGCTTGGCCAGCGCCGCGAACGCCGCCTTGTTGGTCGCGTCCGAGGCGTCCTGCAGGTAGTCGCCGCGCACCCGGTCACGCACGCTGGCCAGCGGCGGCAGCGCCGGCGTCTGGCGCGAGGCCACGTAGATCAAATGCCAGCCGTAGCCGGAGCGGAACGGCCCGCTCCAGTGGCCCACCGGCGCGGTGAACACGGCCTGCGCGAAGGGCGTATGGCCGAACAGGCGCTCCACCTGCTCCGGCTCGTAGGACGAGAAGTCGTAGAGATCCGGGAAGGTGTCGCCCTTGTCCGGCGCGCGGGTCACGCCGGCCGGCAGGGCGTGCAGCACGGCCAGGGCCCGCCCTTGCGCCGCCGCATCGCCGCCGCTGTCGGCCGAGAAATAGATGTGGGTGAAGCTGGCCTGCGGCGGCGAAATATAGGCCGAGGCGTGGGTCTGGTAATAGGCCTGCAGCTGCGCGTCGGTGGGCTCGGCGGGCGGGTTGAGGTCCTGGATCAGGAACTGGGTCTTCTCCATCACCCGGTGGCGGACGATCTCGTCGTCCTGGTCGAGCTTCATCGCCATGCCGTCGCGAAACAGGATCTCGTCGTCGATGTCGCGCTGCACCAGTTCTTCGAGGGTCTTCGGGTCCGGCTGCTTGCCGAACTGCAGGGCGTAGTTGCTGGCGATCTGCGCCACGTGCTGGGGCGTCACCACGATGCGGTATTCGCTGGTCTGGCGCTGGTAGATCGCCCCAGCGGCGAAGATCACGAAGCCGGCGATCAGGAAGTGGGTCAGCGGCTCGGAGAGGGCGCGCCGCGCCAGCCGGCCGACCGGACGCAGCCACGGCGGCCAGGCGAGCCGGATCGCCCTGCGGCGCGCGGCCGGCTGGGCCCCGGAAAGGCTCGGAACTCCCTCCACCATGCGCGTCAACTCCCGGAACGCGTTTAGGAAACGGCCCCGCCGGGCAGAAGCCCGCACGTGGCTCAATTCCGGATCGCGGAACCCCTGGCGCCGAGCGTCAGTAGGGCAGCAGCTCGGTGATCTGCTGGTCGTCCAGCTTGAAGCGCACCCGCTCGCCGACGGTGACGTTGCTGAGCAGCGCGGTCTTGTAGACCGTGAACGAATTGGTCCCCGCCGGCCAGTTGCGTGCGTCCACCGCCTCGTAAGCGATGGTCACCCGCGCCGACGCCGGGTCGATCGCCTTCACCACGCCGACGATCTCCGACTGACTGAGCGGTGTCGGCGGCTTCGGCGGCGGCGCCGGCGGGGGCGTGTAGCCACCCGGCGTCGTCGCGCTCGGCGTCTGGCCACCGGAATTGCGATGGCCATGCCCGCCCTGAGCCAGCGCAGCCGAAGCCGTCGCCAGCGAGATCACCGCGAGCAGAACCACAAACCTGAACACGGGGACCAGGTAGCCGCGACATGTGACGCGAAAACGTCCGCTTTCTTGCGGTTGCGTGTCGGTTCAAGCACAAGGCCGGGCGGCCTCTTAACGTCGGCGCAGGCTTGGCCCATGGTGGCGCGGACAACGAGGAGGACGCGGCGGCATGGCCGATGATGCGAACGCGGTGCGCGGCGCGCCGAGCGGGACGGTGATCGAGCTCTGGGATAGGGCGCCGCCGCGCACCATCGAGGGCGTCGGCCCGGAATCGGCGTGGACGCCGCCGGCCGGCGTGGCGGCGGGCATGACCTTCCTGCGCAACGTCTCCGAGCCGACCCTGACCGTGTTCCAGCCGGCGCCTGGCAAGGCCAGCGGCGTCGGCGTCGTGGTCTGCCCCGGCGGGGGCTGGACGGTGCTGGCCTGGCGGCACGAGGGGCTCGACGTCGTCGAGTGGCTGACGGCGCGCGGCTACACCGCCTTCCTGCTCAAATACCGTGTCGCCGGCACGCCGGTGGACGACGCCGAATTCCTGGCCGGCGCGGCGCGGGTCGACGCCCTGCACGCCCGCAAGCCCAGCGCCGCGGAGTGTCCGCGGGCCATGGGCGAGCTGATGCGCGGCGGCCGCGAAGAGCTGCTGCACGCCCGCGAGATCGCCGCCGACGATGGCCGCCGCGCCATGGCGCTGGTGCGCGAGCGGGCCGCCGAATGGGGCGTCGATCCGGCCCGCATCGGCATGATCGGCTTCTCCGCCGGCGCCTTCCTGGTGGTGGACGTGGCGATGAAGCCGGAAGCGGCGCCGCCGGCCTTCGTGGCCGCGATCTATGGCGGCGAGACCCGCGGCGATCCGGTGCCGGCTGACGCGCCGCCGCTCTTCACCCTGATCGCCCAGGACGACCGGCTGCTGTTCCACATGGTCGAGCAGCTCTACCTCGACTGGTCGAACGCCGACCGCTCGGCCGAACTGCACCTCTTCGCCAGAGGCGCTCACGGCTTCGGCATGATCCCCCAGGGCATGCCCAGCGACCGCTGGCCCGGCATGTTCGAGGCCTGGCTCGCCGACGGCGGCTTCGCCTAGGCAGTTACTGCCTCTTGACGCGGCGCTTGCCAGAGCCTCGCCGAGGGGACGCTGCTGGCATGCCGATTGCTCCCCGCTGAGCGCCACTCGAGAGGGACATTCCGTGCACGCCGCCGCCACATCCGCGCCCGCCAGCCCGCTGCAGTCGCTGCAGACGGCGGCGGCGAACCAGTATGACCCCGCCCAGAACTTCGACGTGCTGGTCGACCAGCCCGGCGATGCGCCACAGACAGCCGGCTCGGCGCCCGGCTACCAGCTGTCCGGCAGCTTTCAGTCCGGCGCGCTGGTGGCTGTCGGTTCGGTGTCCGAGGACGGCCAGGTCACCCTCTTCCCGCAGGCGCAGATCCAGTCCGAGGAGTCGGACCTGGCCCAGATGCGGCAGACCTCCTACAGCGACTCCCTGCAGAACTTCATGATGCTGGCCCAGGCTGGCGAGACCAACGGCCAGGTCGGCGCCGCGACCTATGCCGACCAGCAGCAGTTCACCGGCGACAACGGGCTGATCTCGGCCAGCTTCGACACCAGCCTGACGCTGACCCCGACCTAGGCGTCGGACCAGCGCATCGCGTCCAGGTCGGCGACCATGCCGGGCCCGGTCGGACGCCAGCCCAGCCGCTGCTGGGTCAGGGCGCTGGAGGCCGAGAGGTCGGCGCCGACGAAGCCGCCGAAGAAGCCGAAGTGGGCGCCCGCCTGCTCCGGCGCCAGCGAGACCACCGGGATGCCGAGACCACGCCCGATGGCCTCCGCGACGTCCCGCAGCGAAACGCCCTCTTCGCCGACCGCGTGCCAGCGGGCGCCGGCCGTGTGTCCATCCAGCGCCAGGGCGTAGAGCCGGCCCACGTCGCTGACGTGCGCCGCCGGCCAGCGGTTCAGCCCGTCGCCGACATAGGCCGAGACGCCCTTCTCGCGGGCGATGCCGATCAGCGGCGAGACCAGGCCCTGCTTGGTCACGTCGTGCACCTGCGGCAGGCGCACCACGGCGGCGCTGACGCCCTTGTCCCGCAAGGCGAAGGCGGTCGGCTCGGAGACGCGCGGCGTCGAGGATTGCGCTGGGTGGTCGACGTCCTCGGTCACCGGGCGGCCCGGCGTCCATGGGCCGATGCCGGAGCTGACGATCAGCGGGCGGTCCGAGCCGGCGAGCACTGCCCCCAGCGCCTCGATGGCCAACCGGTCGGTCTTCGAATTCTCCACGAACTTCGAGAAGTCGTGGATGAAGGCGCAGTGGATGACGCCGTCCGACTGGGCCGCGCCCGCCTCGAGGCTTTCGAGGTCTTCGAGCGCCCCGTGGTGCGGGGCCGCGCCGGCGGCGACCAGCGCCTCGGCGCCCGCCTGCGACCGGGTCAGGCCGAGCACCTGGTGGCCCGCGGCGAGGAGCTCGGGGATGATGGCCGCGCCGATAAAGCCGGTCGCGCCGGTGACGAATACCCGCATCGCGAGATCCTTCCGCGTAAGACTGTAGGGAGTGGAAGGCGCGTGATACGCCAGCGTAGCCCGGACGGTCTATGCGACGCCGTCCGTGATTTCTTGGCGATCGTCCAGCGCTGCAAGAGTTATTGACACGCGGCGCGCGGTCGACAATGGTTTGCCATATGGCGAACTATCACAGCGAGCCCCTGGACCGCGCCTTCGCGGCGCTCAGCGATCCGACCCGCCGGGCCATGCTGGCGCGGCTGGAGCGGGCGCCGGGCTTGAGCGTCAGCGCCCTTGCGCGGCCGCTGGCGATCAAGCTGCCGACGGTGCTGAAGCACCTCGACGTGCTGTCGCAGGCCGGGTTGGTTCGCCGCGAGAAGCAGGGCCGCACGGTGACCGTCAGCCTGACGCCCGAGCCGCTGCGCGCCGCCACCGAGTGGCTGACCCGCTATGAGCGCTTCTGGTCCCACAGCCTGGATCGCCTGACCGAGGTCGCCGAAACCCGCGAGGCGGACGCCGCCCAGGCGGAAGCGGAGGCGGAGGACAAGGCATGACCAGCGTCACCCTGGTGCGCCAGATCCGCGCCCGGCCGGGCATCGTCTTCGACCTGCTGTCGACGGCCGAGGGCCTGACCCACTGGTGGGGGCCGGACGCCTTCCCAGTGTCCTCGGCCGAGGCCGACGTGCGGGTCGGCGGCCGCTACCGGGTGCGGTTCCGCACCGCCGATGGGCTGGAGCACGAGTGCGCCGGCGAGTTCCTGGAGATCGAGCCGCCGTCGCGTATCGCGCTGACCTGGCAGTGGGCGTCGGGCGGCGTGCCTGAGGAGCGCGGCCGGGCCTCGCGGGTGGAGTTCCACGTGCGCCCCTGCGACGCCGGCACGGAGCTGACGCTGGTCCATGCCAATCTGAGCGACGCGGCCTCCGAAGCCAGCCACCGCGGCGGCTGGGCCGGCGCGCTCGACAAGTTGCAAGCCGAGCTGGAGCGCGCGGCATGAGGGGGAACTGAAGATGAAGACGCAAGTGCGGGGTTCGGCCTGGCGGTTCGGTGTGGCCACGTGCCTCGGGCTGGCAGCGGCGTCGGCCGCCTTGGCGCAAGGCCCCTACCCGGCCATGGCGCCGGCCAGCGCCTACCTGATGAGCGACCAGGCCGCCGAGATCGCCCTGGCGCGCACGGCCGCGCCGCCCTCCATCTCCGCCGACGCCGCGGTGATGGTGCTGGGGCGCAGAGGCTACGTGACCGCCGCGCCGGGCAAGAACGGCTTCGTCTGCCTGGTGCAGCGCGCCTGGTTCAGCGGCCTCGCCGACGACGGCTTCTGGAACCCGAAGCTCAGCGCCCCGGTCTGCTACAATCCCGAGGCCGCCCGCACGGTGCTGCCGGTGTTCCTCACCCGCACCAGCTGGGCGATGGCCGGCGTCTCGCAGGCCGAGATCCGCCGGCGCACCCGCGCCGCCATGGCCGCTGGCAAGCTGCCGGCGCCGGCCATCGGCGGCATCAGCTACATGATGTCGAAGCAAGGCTATCTCGGCGACGGCCCGCACGGCCCCTGGCGCCCGCACCTGATGTGGTACATGCCGGCGTCGGTGAAGACCTCCGACTGGGGCGCCGACCTCGCCGGCTCGCGGGTCTACAGCACCGAGGCGGGCATCGATCCCTGGACCATGTTCTACGTCCCGGTGGCCACCTGGTCCGACGGCACGCCGGACGAGGCCGGCGCGGGCCATCACACCATGTGAGCGAAGACGCCGTCGCGGAAGTTGAAGTCGAGGCGCTGCAGCTTCAGGTCCACAGGTGTCACCCGGGATGGAAGCAGGGCGGCCGGCCGCTAGCGGCCGTCGCTAGCGGGCTGGGGCGTTGATCGCCAACTGCGCGGCGAAGGCCCGCTGGTAGGGCGGCCGCGCCTCGCCGCGGGCGACGTAGGCGGCCAGGTTCGGGTGCTCGTCCAGCAGGCCCGACATCCGCAGGCGAAGCAGCACCGACACCATCATCAGGTCGCCGGCGCTGAAGGCGCCGTCGAGCCAGTCGGCGCCGCCCAGGCGGGCGGACAACTGCGCCAGCCGCACGCGAACCCGGTCCCTGACCAGCGGCAGGCGTTCCTGGGTCCAAGGCCTGTCGCCCTCGACCATCCTGGCGGTGGAGAGATCGAGGATGGGCGGCTCCACCGTGCTCAGCGCGGCGAACATCCAGGTGATCGCCCGCGTCCGGGCCGCCGCGTCCAGCGGCAGGAGGCCGGAATGCCGCTCGGCGATGTGAAAGACGATCGCGCCGGTCTCGAACACGGCCAGGTCGCCCTCCTCATAGGTCGGGATCTGGCCGAAGGGATGCAGCGCCAGGTGCGCGGGCGCCTTCATCGCCGCGAACGAGACGAGGCGCACATCGTAGGGCTGGCCCACTTCCTCGAGCGCCCAGCGAACCCGGGTGTCGCGCGCCAGCCCCATGCCGCCGTCGGGCGACCGCTCAAAGGCGGTAATGGTGGGGATCATCGCATCCGTCTCCCTGCTCGCGCCGGCGGCCTCACATGAGGACGACGATCGAGCC
>DATAVF010000341.1:0-60717 GCA_036267835.1 Caulobacteraceae bacterium
CGGTGCTGCTCGGGGGGTAGTGGTTCGGGCGCAGGCGGGTTCAAGAGTCGATCTCCTCGGCGCGAAGACCGCCGAGTGAGCGCTTGATCGTTCAATCCCATCTTTGACAGCAAGCACACCAAGGAAAGCCAAGAGCACCACGGCGCTTCGCGCCGATAATCTCCAGCGATGTCAGGTGATTAGCTGCCACGCGGCGCGCGGCCCTGGTGATCTGGGCGTTCCTTGGCGTGCTTGGTGTCAAAGGTTCTTTTTTGCTGCGGCAGCGCCCGGACGAGGTCCCGGATAGCCCGCTTCGCGGTCTTCCGGGATGAGACCGTTGAGGGTGCGGGAAACTGCCGGTGGACGCCCGAGGGCGCTTCGCCTAAGCCTTTGCTTGGCAAAGGTGAAACGGGATTGCGGGCGTTCGAGACCAACAAGGGGCCGAAGCGCATCCTGGCGGTGGACGGTGGCGGCGTCCGCGGCGCGCTGGCGGTCGGCCTGATCACCAAGATCGAGCGCACCTTGCGCGACAAGCTGGGCAAGCCAGACCTGGTGCTTTCCGACTATTTCGACCTGATCGGCGGCACCTCCACTGGCGCCATCATCGCCGCCGGCCTGGCGCTTGGCCGCAGCGCCGACGACCTGGCCGAGCTCTATCGCCGGCTGGGGCCGCGGGTCTTCGGCGGCGGCGGCCCGCGCGTGCCGCTGATCCAGCCCAGGTTCGATCCGCGCCGGCTCGAGACCGTGATCAGGGAGGAGCTCGGCGGCTTCACCCTCGGCACCGCGCCCTGGCGCACGGGGTTTGCCGCCATCGCCAAGCGCGTCGACACCGGCAGCAGCTGGGTGCTCACCAACTGTCCGGGCGCCAAGTACTGGGAGGGCGATCCGGAGGAAAACGTCCGCCAGCCCGACCCGAAGCTGCGTCAGACCACCCCCAACCGCGACTACCCGCTGGCGACCGTGGTGCAGGCCAGCGCCGCCGCGCCGTTCTACTTCGACATGGTCAACCTCGAGGTCACCCACGGCGATTCCGGCGCCTTCTTCGACGGCGCGGTCACCCCGCACGGCAATCCCTCGCTGCAGCTGGCCATGTGCGCCCTGGCGCCCGCCTACGGCTTCCACTGGGAGGCCGGCGCGGAGAAGCTGTTCATCGTCTCGGTCGGCACCGGCCAGTCGCGGCCGATGCGGCCCGAGTGGGTCAAGAAGCCGGCGCGGCTGGCGATCTGGAAGGCGATCCACGCCCTCTCGTGCCTGAGCTACGACACCAGCCAGCTCGCCATCTCGATGCTGCAGTGGCTGGGGACGACCCCGCAGCCGTGGATCATCAACAGCGAGGTTGGCGGCCTGTCCGATATCGCCCCTTGCGTCCCGCTCTGGACCTTCGTGCGCTACGACGCGCCGCTGGAGCCGCGCTGGCTGCACGCCCACCTGCCGAACCCGCCGCCGGACGAGGACGTGCCCAAGCTCTCGCGCCTCGACGACTACCACCAGGTGCCCGCGCTCTACGCCCTGGGCCAGGCCGCCGGCGACGCCCTGGTGAAGCCGGCCCACTTCCCGGACGCATTCGATCCAGCCTGAGCTTAACGCGCCCGCGCCGCTCCCCTACACTGACGCTCGCATGAACGACGCTGTCACACCGGAAGACCTCGCCGCCGTCGACATCGAGGAGGTGCAGGCGATCGAGGATCGGCTGCCGATGGTCATGACCGTCGGCTTCACCGGCCATCGCCAGATCGACGACATGGACGCAGGCCACGCCCTGCTCGAACAGGCGGTGGCGGCGGTCGGCGAGGCGTTCGACCTCCTGATCACCGCGCCGCTGGCCCAGGCCTACGACGGCGCGCCGCGCCTGCGGCTCATGATCGGCGAAGCGCCCGGCACGGACCGGCTGATGGCCAACGTCTGGCGCGTCGAGGATCTCGGCGAGATCCACACCATGTTCCCGTTCAAGGCGCCGAGCGGGCCGGCCGCCTACACCGATCGGCCGGAAAAGGGCGATCCCGACACCCGCGTCGAGCCGCCACCGGAGTTCAGTCCCTGGACCGGCATCGACGCCGATGGCCTGGGCCTGGAGCATGAACAGGCGCACGGCGAGGTGGGCCGCTGGATCGTCCGCCATTCGGACCTGTTGATCGGCTGGTGGGACGGCCAGCCCAGCCGCGGCGCCGGCGGCGTCAATGACACCATGCAGCGGGCGCTGGAGCGCGGCGTGCCGGTGATCTGGCTGCAGCCGGGCGAGACGCGCCTGCGCCTGATCGATCCTCACGCTTCGCGCCGGCGCCACGCCGACGCCTCCGAAGCGATGCTGGGCCTCGACGAGATCGCCGGCCCGCTGACCGCGCGGCTGCTGGCCGACCTCCTGACCCCGTCGTTCGCCGCGCCGGGTGTGCCGGGCGCCCACGACCCGGAGATCGCCGCCAGGCTCGACTATGCCGCGGTCGACCCGCTGCGCCTGCGCCGCCCGCCGCTGGGCTGGGTGCAGAACCTGTTCAACCACACGCTCTGGCGCTCGTTCCGCCTGTTCGAGCATGCCGCCGGCGGCGTGCCGCCCGGCCACTGGGACACGGTCGCTCCGCCCGAGGGCTTGATCGAGCAGCCCGGCTTTGCGCGCCTCCGGGCCGCCTCGGCCGAGGCCGGCGCGCGGGCCAACCAGCTCTCCAGCATCCACCGCTCCGAGCAACTGCTGCTGGTGGTCATCGCCATCCTGGCCGTGCTGACCGGCGCCATGCCCCAGGTGCTGGTCAACCTGCTCTCGGAATACCAATCCAAGGGCAACGCGGAGGGCGCGACCCTCTCCAGCATCTCGCAGCTGGTGCACGTGGCCGCGGCGGCGATCGAGTTCGCCCTGGGCTTCCTGGCGCTGACCATCTTCCTGGGCGCCCGCCGCGCCCATCGCCACCGCCGCTGGAGCGATGCGCGCCGGCTGGCCGAGCGCCTGCGCGGCGCCTGCGGAACTTGGCCGCTCGGCATCGACGTCGCCGACCACCACATCGACCCGCCGCAGACCTGGACCGAGTGGCGGGCGCGGGCGGTGCTGCGCGCCGCCGGTCCGCGCCGGGGCTGGATCGACAAGCCGCGCTTCGAGAGCACCACGGCCTGGGTCACCGGCCAGCTGATCGACGGCCAGATCCTCTACCACGACCGCCAGCACAAGGTGGCCCACAACGTCGAGCGTCACATCCGCACCGCCGAGAACTGGTCCTTCGGCATCCTCATGCTGATGCTGGCCTTCTTCGTCGGCGCCTACCTGGTGCAGGGGATCACCCACATGCTGACGCCGGCCTGGTTCAGCGGCCTGGTCACCTTGGTCAGCGCCGTCTCGCCGGCCATCGGCGCGGGCTGCCTGGCGCTCGACGCCACCAACGGCTTCGGCGAGATCTCCCTGCACAGCGCCCGCCTGAAGGTCGAGTTCGAACACCGCAAGGCCGAACTCGGCCAGGGCGCCGGCGTCGAATACCACCACGTCCAAGCCGTGATCCGCAGCGCCGCCCAGCTCCTCCGCGACGAGAACGACGCCTGGCGCGACAGCCTGCTGCGTCGGCGGATCGTGCGGGGCTGAGTCTCCTTCTCCCCTCGCCGGAGAAGGAGACTCACGCCTTCCAGCTCTCCACGTAGCGCGGGTTTTCCACCGCCAGCGCGCTATCGGCCACGTCCAGCGGATCGCGGGCGTCGATCATCACCGCGTACTCGTCGGTGGCCGGCTTGCTCTGCACCAGCATCGACTTCAGCGCCTTCGGGTGCGGCCCATGGGTGAAGCCGGAGGGGTGGAAGGTCAGCATGCCGGCCTTGATGTTGTCGCGGCTGAAGAAGTCGCCGGCGTGGTAGAACAGCACCTCGTCGTAGTCGTCGTTGTTGTGGAAGAACGGCACCTTCAGCGCCCCCGGATCGGTCTCGAAGGGCCGGGGCGCGAAGGTGCAGACGACGAAGCGGTCCGACGCGAAGGTGGCGTGGACCGAGGGCGGGATGTGGTAGCGGTGGCTGGAGACGGGCCGAATGTCGCGCACGTTGAGGCGCACCGGCGCGAGGTCGCCATGCCAGCCGACCGCGTCGAGCGGATTATAGGGATAGGTCACCACCGAGACCTGGCCGCGCTTCTTCACCTCGACGCGCACTTCGCCCGGCAGCGCCTGGTGGGCGCGGAAGGCTTCGTCCATCGCGGGGATGTCGAGGATGGCCGGATCGAACACGGCGTGGGCGCCCAGGAGGCCGCGCTCGGGCAGGGTGAAGTGGCTGCCGGTCGCTTCGATGATCAGCAGGGCGGCGGGGCCTTCAGGCGCGAGCCGCCACATGGTGCCGCGCGGCAGGTAGAGGTAGTCGCCGGCCTCGAAGGCGAGGCGGCCGTAGTCGCAGAAAAGCTCGCCATGGCCTTCGTGCACGAAGAGCAGGGTGTCGCCGTCGGCGTTGCGGGCCAGCGCCGGCATCGGCCCGGCCAGCTTCCAGAAGGCGAGGCTCATCGCCGCGTTGCCGAGCACCTTGGCCGCGTCCCACGGCGAGGCTGGCGCCACGTTGAGCGCCGTCAGATCGAAGGCGCGGGGGCGTAGTGGGCCCTCGAAATTGCTCCAGCCCGTCGGCGGGCGCGGATGGTGGAAGAAGGCGGCGGGGCCGAAGAAGCCCTCCTTGGAGACCTCGCGCTCGAAGGTGCCCTCCGGCATGTCGGCATGCGCCTGGCGCGAATGGACGCCCTCGGCGCCCCGCACCGGGATCCAGTTGCGCCGCTCGCTCACGCCCGCGCCTCACTCTCGGGAGCGGCAGGCAGGACGCCGCGGCGGATCTGGTCGAGCTCGATCGACTCGAACAGGGCTTTGAAGTTGCCCTCGCCGAAGCCCTCGTTGCCCTTGCGCTGGATGATCTCGAAGAAGATCGGGCCGATCATGTTCTGGGTGAAGATCTGCAGCAGCAGGCCCTGGCCCTCGGTCGGCGCCCCATCCACGAGGATGCGGTCGGCGCGCAGCCGCTGCAGGTTTTCCCCGTGGTTCTTCACCCGGCCGCCCAGCTGCTCGTAATAGGTCTCGGGCGTATCCTGGAACTCGACGCCGGCCTCGCGCATCGCCTCGACCGCGGCGAAGATATCATCTGTACCCAGAGCGATGTGCTGGATGCCCTCGCCGTGATAGTCGCGCAGGAACTCCTCGATCTGAGAGTGGTCGTCCTGGCTCTCGTTGAGCGGGATGCGGATCTTGCCGTCTGGGCTGGTCATGGCGCGCGAGACGAGGCCGGTCTGCTTGCCCTCGATGTCGAAGTAGCGGATCTCGCGGAAATTGAAGATGCGCTCGTAGAAGCCCTTCCACTCGTCCATCCGCCCACGGTGCAGATTGTGGGTCAGGTGGTCGAGATAGGTGAGGCCCAGCCCTTTCACCTTGGCCGGCGCGCCCGGGGTGGGCTTGAAGTCGACGTCGTAGATCGCCTGCGCGCCATAGCGATCGACCAGATAGAGGTTGGAGCCGCCGATCCCTTCGATCGCCGGGATGTTGAGCTCCATCGGCCCGACCGGCCCGCTCACGGCTTTGGCCCCGCGCGCCACCGCCAGTTCCAGCGCCTTGGCCGCGTCCTTGACCCGGAAGGCCATCGCGTTGGCCGAAGGGCCGTGCCTGGCGCGGAAGGCCGCGGGCTGGCCCGCCGGCTCCATGTTGAGGATGAAGTTGATGTCGCCCTGGGCGAAGCGGATCACGTTCTTCGAACGGTGGCGCGAGACCGCGACGAAGCCCATCAGCTCGAACAGACCCTGCAGCCGCTCCGGCTCGGGCGAGGTGAACTCGACGAACTCGAAGCCGTCCGTGCCCAGAGGATTGTCGAACAGGTCGCCGCTCATCTTGTTTCTCCGATCAGCAGGTCCCCGGCGACGACCGCGCCGGGCTCGATATCAGGCTCGCCTTCCAGCGCCCGGTAAAGGGGGCCGAAGTCGGTTTCGAGGGTCTGTTTCAGCAGCCCCTCGAAGCTGTCGATGACGAAGTAGGCCGGCTGGAAGGCGTCGATCTTGTACCGGGTGCGCATCACCCGGCGCATGTCGAAGGCGATGCGCGGCGGCGCCGGGTCGTCCAGCGCATAGGCGCTTTCGCCGTGGCTGGAGACGATGCCCGAGCCATAGATGCGCAGGCCCGCCTCGGTGCGGATCAGGCCGAACTCCACCGTGTGCCAGTAGAGCCGCGCCAGGTGGTCGATGGCCCCCAGCCGCGCCGCGCGCAGGCCGCCCTCGCCGTAAGCCTGCATGTAGTCGGCGAATACCGGGTCGGCGAGCAGGGGCACGTGGCCGAAGAGGTCGTGGAAAACGTCCGGCTCCTGCAAATAGTCGATCTGCTCGGGCTTGCGGATGAAGCGGCCGGCCACGAAGCGGCGATTGGCCAGGTGCTCGAAGAACACCTCGTCGGGCACCAGGCCCGGCACGGCGACCACGCTCCAGCCGGTGAGCCTGCCCAGCCGCTCGCTGAGTTCGGCGAAGTCGGGGATGCCGGGCTTGGAGAGGTGCAGCACGTCGAGGCCGTTGAGGAAGGCCGGCACGGCGCGATCTTTCAGCTGGATCGCCTGGCGCTCGAACAGCCTGTCCCAGAGCGCGTGCTCGGCGCCCGTGTAGCGGCCCCAATCCTGCGGAACCGTCCAGTCTTCGGCGGCGCCCGTAGGCGCGTGGATCGCGGTAGCTGGCATATGAGGAATATAGTGCGGGCGGTTCGCGATTTCCGTTCAACATCGCCGCCGCGCCACGCTAGTTTGCTCGCCAGCATTCACATTGGCGTTCCCGATGAAGGAAACTGATCAGCTCGACGAGGTCGACCGGCGGCTGCTGCGCGCCCTGCAGGCCGACGCCGACCAGAGCCAGGCCGCACTGGCCGAGCAGGTCGGCGCGTCGGCGGCATCGGTCTGGCGCCGGGTGCGCTCGCTGGAGGAGGCCGGCGTGCTGCGAGGCGCCGTGCGGCTGGTCGATCCGGCGAAGGTCGGGCGCGGCGTCAGCGTCATCTGCCAGCTGCGCATGCGCTCGCACGCCCTTGAGGAGCGGGCCAAGTTCGAGGCCTTCGTGCAGACCCGCGAGGAGATCGCTGAGTGCTTCGCCATGTCCGGCGAGTGGGACTACCTGCTGCGCGTGGTGGTGCGCGACGTCGCCAACTACGAGCGCTTCCTGATGCGCGAGCTTCTGATGCAGCCCACCGTCGCCACCGCCTCGTCCCACTTCGCCCTCAGCCAGGTGAAGTACACCACCGCGGTGCCGGTTTGACGCATCGCTACCGCGCCGCCGGCTTCACCCTCGACTCGGATATCGCCTTCTCGACCCTGGCCCCTGCGCTGGACGCGGGCGCCCCTGCCGTGATCTTCCGCCGGTGCGCCCGGGACGAGGTCGTGGGCGTCGGGATGGTGACCCGCAACTTCGCCTATGGCGCGGTGGATGGCCGCCAAGTGGGCGTGTGGACCTCCGACGCCGCGACGGATGAAGCCGTCGGGCGCGGCGTGCCGATCGGGGCGCTGAACGCGATCGCCTACCAGCGCGGGCTCCTGCCTTTGCACGCCGCCGCGGTCGCGGTCGGCGACACCTGCGTCGCCTTCTGCGGCGACGCGGGCGCCGGCAAGTCGACCCTGGTCGCGGCGCTGGCGCGGGCCGGCCATCGGGTGATCTGCGACGATCTGCTGGTGCTTCATCCGTCGCCGGCGGGCTGGCTGGCGTGGCCGGCAGATACCCGCCCGAAGCTCACCGCCGCGAGCCTTGCCCTGCTCGGCGGCGGCGTGGAGGCGCTCTCGGAGCCGGCCGCGTGGGACGGCAAGGCGCGCACCCGGCCGGGCGCCGCCGCTGCCGACGCCCCGCGCCGGCTCACGGCGATCTACCTGCTGGCCTGGGGCGACGAGACCCGCCTGACGCGCCTCCCGGCGCTGCAGGCCGCTGGACTGATGACGCGGGCGCTGCGCAAGCCCGAATGGCTGGACCGGGTCGAGGCGGCGCGGGATGTCCGACAGCGGTGGCTCGAGCTGGTCGCCGAGGTTCCGGTGATCCTGGCGACCCGCCCGCCGGGCGCTGCGGCGTTTCCCGACCTGCCCGCCGCCCTGCTAGGGTCGTGGACCGCCGAGGAGATGCGATGAGCGCCGCCAGCCTGGACGATGTCGTGGTGCAGAGCCGCCAGGTGCTGGCCGCCGCCACCGACGACGAGGTGCTGGCGATGGACGAGGCGTCGGGGAACTGCTTCTCGCTCGGCGGCAGCGGCCGGGAGATCTGGCTGGCGGCCAAGGCGCCGATCTCGGTGCGCGAGCTCTGCGCCGCCCTGCGCCGCCGCTACCGCGTGGCCGAGGCCGACTGCGCCGCCCAGACCCTCGCCTACGTGGATGAGCTGATCGCCGAGGGCTTGCTGACGACCGTCCGCTCACAGCCTGAGCGGTGATGCCGGGACCCTCCGTATCGGTCGTGATGGCCGCTTATAATGGCGCGGACCACATCGACGCGGCCATCGCCTCGGTCCTCGCTCAGACCCAGGCGGCGCTCGACCTGATCGTCGTCGACGACGGCTCGGCTGACGCGACGGCGTCGGCCGTCGAGGATTGGGCGCGCCGCGATGGGCGGGTGCGGCTGCTGCGCCGGGACCATGCGGGCCACGCCCTGGCGCTCAACGCCGGCATCGCCGCGGCGGACGGCGACTTCATCGCCCGCATCGACCACGACGACGTCTGGCGCCCGCAGAAGCTCAGCCTCCAGCTCGCCTGGATGGCGCGCCACGAGGTCGATGTCTGCGGCGCCTGGGTGCGGCGCATCGGGGAGGCGTCCGGAACCATCCGCTTCGCTCAGGGTCACGCGGCCATCCGCGCCGATACCCTGTTCACCTGTCCGATGCTGGACTCGGCGACCGTGTTCCGCGGCGACGTCTTGCGCGCCAACCCGTATCCGCCCGAGGCTTTCGTGCGCCAGGAACTGGCGCAGTGCCTGCGCCTGCTGCCCGCCCACCGCTTCGCCAACCTGCCGCGGGTGCTCTGCGACTACCGCTTCCACGCCGGCCAGAAGACCCGGCGTTTTGCGCCGATGATCCGCTACCGGCACGCTCAGTTGCGCAGGCAGGCGTTCACGGACCAGTTTCCGGACGCGCCTACCGAGGACGTGGCGGCGTTCGCCGAACTGGCAATGGTGGGCGACGCACCGGTGGACCTGGGGCAGTTGCGCGCCGCAAGCCGGCTCTTCCTGCGCTACCTTCGGTTCACGGACAAGGAAGCCCGACTGCGGATGCGCCGGCGCTGGAAACGCCTCTGCCAGGGCGCCGCCTGCTGCGATCCAGGCCTGGCAGACCTGCGCCAATCCACACTGGACCACCTCTAGCGCAACGGCCTTTGCGCAAGCTTCAGCGTACGTATAGGAAAAGGGGCCGCGCGAGGTGCAGGATCGGCAGGAGAGCGACGATGGACCCGCAGTCGAGCGACGAGGCGATCGAACCGGATGCGGCTCTGGCCGAGTGGCGACCGCCGACGCTGGTGAAGTTGCCGGCGAACCTGGCCGAGACCCTGCCCAAGTCCGCTGTCGGTAACGACGGCGGGGGCTATTCGTAAGCGCCTCGCGCCGCTTCGCCGGGCTCGATCCAAAGCGATCGGCGCCGGCGCTCTTCGTAAACCTCGCACGTCGAACACGGCACGCCGTCGTCGGGCGGCGTCTCGCCTTGCAGCATGGCCCGCGCGCGCCGCATGGCGGGGCTGTTGAGGGCGCCGGCAAGGTCGTCGAAGGCGTTGCCGCCGAAATCGCTCCAGTGGTTTTTGCAGCAGCCCAGCATGCGGCCGTCGAAGTTGATCTGCGGCTTCTTCCACAGCGCCTCGCAGAGGTGGCCGAAGTAGATGTCGCCGGTCTCGGCCAGATAGCCATCCCGCGAGGCGGAATGGCCGAGCGCCTCCGAGACGGTGGCAGAGGGCGCGGCGGGGGACTGGTCCTCGCGCCATGCCAGCTTGGCCTCGAAGCGCATGCCCAGCACCCGCGCCGCCGTCTGCGCCTCGGCCAGCTCATGCTGGTTGTGCTCGAAGACGATGAACTGCCAGACCAGCGCCGGGTAGGGCGAGCCCGACGCGGCCTTCAGCGCATTGATCCGCTTGATGTTGGCCAGCACCCGGGCCAGCCGCCCGCCCCGCCGATAGGCGCCGTAGACGGCTTGCGTCACCCCGTCGATCGAGCAGCGCAGGGTTCGAACCCGGTAGGTCACCAGCGCGTCCAGCGCCGCGGCGCGGGCGAAGTTCAGGTTGGCGCCGTTGTTGATCTCCACCTCCACGCCGCGCTCGTGGGCGACGCGGAAGATGTCGGCCAGCTCCGGGTTGAGGAACACCTCGCCGAAGTTCGACAGCTCCACCCGCCGCAGGCCCGGCCCCGCCTGGTGCAGCAGCCGGGCGAAGTTGGCGGCGGTCAGGAACCCGGTCCCCAGCGCCGCGCCGACCTTGCCCTCGGTGGTCGGGCAGGTGGGGCAGGCGAGCTGGCACGCCGTCGCGGCATCGACGCGCAGCTCGGCCGGCAGCGCGATGGTCTCGTGATCGGCGATTGACAGAGCCGGGGCTAGTGGGCGCGCGGCGCTTCGGTCGCGGGCGGCTGGTGCTGGATCACGTGCGGCGGCCCGTTCACGATGTGGCGCGGGCAGACGATCAGCGTGATCCCATTCGGCCCCCGTTGCACGATGCCGATGCTGCCGTCCGGGCATTTGGGCGGCGGCGGGGGCCAGGAGATGCAGGTGTTCGAATTGGCCAGGAGTTGCTGCCCCGGTCCGCACGGGATGGCGACGCAGTAGCGGGTCTGGCCGGTGGGGTCGCGCTCGGTTCCGACGCCGCAGATCGGGTCGACGCACGTGCCCAGGTCGCTGTCGGCGGTCTGGCCGGCTTCGCAGCTGATCGTCTCGCCGCCGCCGCCGGGCGCATCGGCGCGTGCGGTCGGTCCCGGCGGCAGCACCGTCATTGCCAGCACCATCGCCCCCGTCCCGGCGATGCCGGCCAGGGCCCGCGCCGCCGCCTTCAGTCGTTCAGACACCCCAGTCCGCTCCCGTTCCGCCGGCGCGCCAGCCGCGCTGGCGCCCATCCTCCGCCCGCGGACGGCAAAGCGCAACCATTCGCGTAGCAGCGTTTTCCGAACGGGCGTCCCCCCCTCGCGGTTCGCGTCGCCCCGCTCCATATGAAGAGCGTCCGCAGGCTTCCCGAGTGACCCCGATGCCCAGACTGGCCATCGTCCAGGATACTTTCGCCGCCACGGTGCTCACCACCTTCGGGCTGGTGGTGCTGGCCATGATCGCCGTTGTCAGCGTCGGCCTCTGGGTCGTGGTCGCCCGCGGCCGGGCCCGGCGCGAGATCAAGGCGTTCGACGACCCCACGGATGATCCGGTCGGGGCGCTGCGGCAGGAAGACCTCGTAGTCCAGGACACGCCCAGCCCCAAGGATACCGTGGTGGCCCAGCTGGTCAGGACCCCGCAGACGCCGCCTAACGCTTGATCTGCCCGTCCATGAACTTGCGAAAGCCCTTGCCGTAGGGCGGGCGCAGCTGGAGGAGGGGGCCGATGTCCTTCTTCATCTGGGTGTAGATCGACTTCCGGTGGCTGAACTCCTTGAAGCCGTCGTAGCCGTGGTAGCTGCCCATGCCCGAGGGCCCGACGCCGCCGAACGGCAGCTCTTCCTGGGCGATGTGGAAGATCACGTCGTTGACCGTGACCCCGCCGGACGTGGTGCCGGTCAGCACCGCCTCGCGCTCGGCCGGGTCGTCGCCGAAGAAGTAGAGCCCGAGCGGCCGGTCGTGGGCGTTGATGTAGTCGATCGCGGCCGAGACCCCGCCCGAATAGGTCTTCACTGGCAGCACCGGACCGAAGATCTCCTCCTGCATCACCGTCATCTCGTCGGTGGGATCGATGATCAAGGTTGGCGGAATCTTGCGATGCTCCTGCTGCACCAGGTCCTCGCCGGCGGGGTTCAGCTCCACCACCCGCGCGCCCTTGGCCCGGGCGTCATCGATGTAGCCCTTGATCCGCTCGTAGTGCCGCTGGGCGATGATCGCGGTGTAATCCGGGTTGTCGCGGATGGTCGGGAACATGCGCTTCACCGAGGCGGCGGCTTCGTCGATGAAGCCCTCGAGGTTTTCCTTCGGGGTCAGCACATAGTCGGGCGCGAGGCAGATCTGGCCGGCGTTCATGGTCTTGCCGTTCATGATCCGCGCGGCGGCGGTGGCCATGTCGGCGCCCTTGCCGATCACCACCGGGCTCTTGCCGCCGAGCTCCAGCGTCAGCGGCACCAGGTTGTCGGCGGCGGCGCGCATGACATGGCGCGCGACGCCGGTCGCGCCGGTGAAAATCATGTGGTCGAAAGCCAGGTGCGCGAAGGCCTCGCCGACCTCGGGCCCGCCAGTGATCACCGCGATCTCCTCCTCGGAGAAGGCGCCGCCGAACATGCGCGCCATCAGCGCCGAAGTCGCCGGCGTTTGCTCGGAAGGCTTGATCATCGCCCGGTTGCCGGCCGCCAGGATGCCGGCCAGCGGGCTGAAGGTGAGGTTCACCGGGAAGTTCCAGGGGCTGATCACGCCGACCACGCCCTTGGGCTGGAAGCGGATTTCGGCCTTGGCGCCGAAGAGGCCCAGCAGGGCCGGGGAGGTCGGCCGCTTCTCAGGCTTCATCCACTTGGCCATCTGCGCCTTGGCGTGCTTCAGCGGCCCGATCGACGAGCCGATGTCGGCAAACGCCGTCACGTCCGGCGAGCGGGCCCCGAAGTCGGCGCTGAGCGCGGCCACGATCTCGTCGCGGTGGTCGACCAGCAGGGCGATGCAGCGGTCGAGGCGCTCGGCGCGCTTCTCCAGGCTGGGCGCGCCGTCGCGCAGCTGCGCCGCCTTCTGCCGCGCCAGCAGGGCCTGCATCGAGGCCGCATCGTGGTCCGCCATGTTAGTCTCCCGCTGGGGCCATCGCCTTCGCGCCGAAGCGCCGGCCAAGCTCGGCCGTAATAGCCTCGAACTCGGCCACCGTCTCGGCGATCACCTGGGCGACAGGCTTAGGCCGCCCGGCGCCCAGGGTAAGTCAACCAGGAAAACCCACTCAGGCGGCGGGGGCCGAGCGCAGGTAGTCGCTCAGGCCCTCGACCAGCCAGTCGAACATCAGGCGCATGCGCCGGCTGGTCTTGAGGTCTTCGTGCATGGCGACCCAGACCTCCAGCTCGTAGCGGAACTGGTCTTCGAGCACCCGCACCAGGTTCGGGTCGCGGGCGGCGATCGGGATCTGGCAGGCGCCGACGCCGAAGCCGGCGCGCAAGAGCGCGAGCTGGGCAAGGTCGCTGTCGGAGCGGAAGGCGAAGTCCTCGCGCGTGAAGGTCAGCTGCCGATCGGCCAGGGCGCGCGGCGCATCGGCGTTGCGGTCGAAGCCGATGGCGACGCCTGCGGCGCGCAGGCTTGCGGGGACGCCGTGCGCTTCAATGTGGCGGCGGTGGGCGTAGAGCCCGAGCCGCACCGCGCCCACCCGCTTGGCCAGCAGCGCGCCCTGCGTGGGGCGCACCATGCGCACGGCGATGTCGGCTTCGCGGCGCAGCAGGTCTTCCTGGTGATCGGCCAGCGCCAGCTCGATGGTCACATCCGGGTGGGCTTCGTGGAAGCCGGTCAGGATCGGCGGCAGCACCTCGACAGCAACAATGTGCGAGGCGGTGACGCGCACCACGCCGCGCTCGGCCTCGGCCTCGCCAGAGGCGGTGCGCAGCAGCGCTTCGGCGGCGGCGGCCATGGCCTCGGCGTGCGGCCGCAGCGCCAGTGCGGCCTCGGTGGGCGCAAGGCCGCCGGCCGAGCGGGTGAAAAGAGGCGCGCCGATCTCGGCTTCCAGCGCCTCGACGTGGCGGCCGACGGTCGGCTGGGTCAGGCCGAGCGCACGGGCCGCGCCGGAGAGGCTGCCCTCGTCCAGCACGGCGAGCAGGGTGCGGTAGTGATCCCAGCTAGCCATACGAAATTGTATACTGACGGCACGGATTCTCGCAATTCCGTATAATACCTTGGCGGCGCATCTATCGCTCCAGACAACAGGAGCGACCCCAATGACCGCCTCGAACAAGACCGCCCTCATCATCGGCGCCACCGGCTCGTTCGGCGCCCACGCCGTCCAGGCCCTGATCAAGCGCGGCTGGACCGTCCGCGCCCTGGCCCGCGACCCGGCCGCCGCGGCGCAGAAGCTCGGCCCGCGCACCCCGATCGACTGGGTGCAGGGCGACGCGATGGACCGCGCCAGCGTGGTCGCCGCCGCCACGGGCGCGCAGCTGGTGGTGCACGCCGCCAACCCGCCGAACTATCGCAACTGGAAGGGCACGGTGCTGCCGATGGCCGACAACGCCATCGCCGCCGCCCTGGCGGCGGGCGCCCGGCTGGTGATGCCCGGCAGCGTCTACAACTTCGCCCCGGACAGCGGCCCCGCCATCGGCGAGGATGCAGCCCAGCGCCCCGCCACCCGCAAGGGCGCCCTGCGCGTCGAACTGGAGCGCCGACTGCGCGCCGCCTCCGACACGCAAGGGCTGAAGGTGCTGGTGCTGCGCTCGGGCGACTTCTTCGGCCCGGCCGCGCCCAACAGCGCCCTCGGCTGGCTGACCCGTCGGGGCAAGAGCCGGGTCACCGGCGTCTTCCAGCCCGGCCCATCGGACGTCGGCCACGCCTTCGCCTACATGCCGGACCTGGCCGAGACCCTGGCCCGGCTGGTCGAGGCCGAGGACCGGATGGCGGCCTTCGAGGTGTTCCACTTCCGCGGCCAGTGGCTGGAACGCAATGACGCGCTGGGCGCCGCCATCCGCCGGGTGGTCGGCCGGGCCGATCTGCCGGTGACCCGCTTCCCGTGGATCGTCCTGCACCTCGCCGCGCCGTTCAACGAGACGTTCCGCGAGCTGCTGGAGATGCGCTATCTCTGGGACAGGCCGATCGGCCTCTCCAACGCCAAGCTGGTGGCCTTCATCGGCGAGGAGCCGCACACGCCGCTCGACGCCGCCCTGCGCGCCACCCTGGCCGACATGGGCTGCCTCGAAGAGCCCTACGTCCCCTCGGAGGTCTGCCGGACCAGCTCCGCAATGGCGCCCACGATGTGATAGAGGGTGCTGGCCGGCGCCGGTTCCTCGCGGAACGCGCCGGCCTCATCCATCCAGTCGCGCCAAAGCCCGGGCGTCGGGACCTGGAGGTAGGCCTCCAGCGTCCCACACGCCTGGGCGGTCCGGTTCCACCAAGCCGCCTCGCCGGTGAGCGCCGCGACCCGCACGCAGGCCCTCAGCCGCTCGGTCTGGGCCCAGAGCCGGCCGCCGCGATCGACGGGCCGCAACTCGCCGTCCAGGGCGAAGATGGCCACGCCCCGCGCCGCATCGACCCCGGCCTGCTCGGCGATCTCGATCAGGCGCAGCCCGGCCACCTGGCTTTCGGCGTCGCCCTCGGCCCAGTCGAGCAGCAACCAACCCCACTCGTAGAGATGCCCCGGCCAGAGCACCGGCCGCGCGGGCGCTTGCCAGTCGGCGTCGTAGCTCTCCAGCAGCACCCCGGTCTCGAAATCGATCAGCCGCTCCAGCGCCAGCCGCGCCTGGCCGGCGGCGAGGCCCTGCCAGCGCGGGTCGGGCGAGGCGCGCGACCAGGCCTGGAACGCCTCGAAGAGGTGCATGTTTGGGTTGGCGAAGAGGGGCACGGCCAGGCCCGGCGCCTCGCCATAGCCGCCGGCCGCCTGGGCGAAGGCGGCGATCCGTTCCGCCAGCGCCAGCGCCTCGGCCTCGGTCGCCTCGCCGAGTGCCGCCTGGCAGCTCGCCAGCGCCAGCAGCACGAAGGCCTGATCGTAGATCAACCCCATGCCGTCGAACGGGCCGTAGGGCGTCAACTGGTAGAGGCCGCTGTCGCGCCGGGCGGCGCGCACCGCGGCGAGCCCAAGGCGGCTGGCGGTTTCCACGTCCGTGCTCCAACCCATCCGCGCGGCAAGGGCGTAGACGTGCGCCTGCCGGGCCTGGACGCGCAGTCGGGCCGGCGCCGGGACCGGCGCGCCATCGAGCGCGATCTGGCTGACGTAGCCGGACGCATCGGCCCCGAGGGTCCGCCAAAGCGGCAGGGCATCGCGGGTCAGCCATTGGGTCAGCCGGCCGGTGGCCGCGCGCGACTGCTCGAGGCCGATCGGGCGGCCCGCATCGCGACTTCGCTTCATGCATGCCCCCCGTCCGGCTATGGTCGCCGCTTCGTCTGCCGTAGGACCCCAAAAAGCGCCATGACTCAAGCCGAGCCGATCCTTGCCGTCGAGGGCTTGACCGTGCGCTTCGCCACCCAGGACGGCATGGTGGACGCCGTGCGGGGCGTCTCGCTGAACGTACGACCCGGCGAATGCCTGGGCGTCGTGGGCGAGAGCGGCTCGGGCAAGAGCCAGACCTTCATGGCGGTCATGGGCCTCTTGGCCCAGAACGGCGTCGCCGCCGGCTCGGCGAAATTCCGCGGCCAGGAGCTGCTGGGGCTGAAGCCGGTCGAGCTGAACCGCATCCGCGGCTCCAAGATGACCATGATCTTCCAGGACCCGCTGACCGCGCTGACCCCGCACGTGCGCATCGGCGAGCAGATCGCCGAGCCGCTTCGCCTGCACCTGGGCATGGATCACAAGGCCGCCAGCGCCCACGCCCGGCTCTGGCTGGAGAAGGTGCGCATCCCCGACGCGGGCCGGCGCCTGCGGCAGTATCCGCACGAGCTCTCCGGCGGCATGCGCCAGCGGGTGATGATCGCCGCCGCCATGGCCTGCAGCCCCGACCTGCTGATCGCCGACGAGCCCACCACCGCCCTCGACGTCACCGTGCAGGCCGAGATCCTCGACCTGATGGCCGAGCTGAAGCGCGAGACCGGCGCGGCCATGGTGCTGATCACCCACGACATGGGCGTCATCGCCCGCCTCGCCGACCGGGTCTGCGTGATGAAGGACGGCGCCTATGTCGAAGAAGGCGACGCCGTCAGCCTCTTCGCCGCGCCGCAGACCCCCTATGCGCGCAGCCTGCTGGAAGCGATCCCGCGTCTCGACCGAGACGACCGCGGCGGGCGCCCCACGCTGGCGCCGGCCCGCAACGACGCGCCGGTGGTGGTCGAGGGCCATGACGTGAAGGTGTGGTTCCCGGTGAGCGAAGGGCTTTTCGGGGCCAAGAAGCAATTGCGCGCCGTCGACGGCGTCGACTTCAGCATCCGCCGCGGCGAGACCCTGGGGGTAGTGGGCGAAAGCGGCTGCGGCAAGTCCACCCTGTCGCGCGCCGTGCTCAACCTGATCCCGGCCACCGGCGGCGCCGTCACCGTGCTCGGCCGCGACCTCACCAAGGCCGACCAGAAGGCGGTGCGCGCCGCCCGCAAGGACCTGCAGATCGTCTTCCAGGACCCGCTGGCCAGCCTCGACCCGCGGGCCACCATCGGCGACTCGATCGCCGAGCCGCTGCAGGTGTTCAGGCCCGGCATGTCGCGACCTGAGCGCCAGGCCGAGGCCGCCGCCATGATGGCCAAGGCCGGCCTTTCGCCCGAGCTGGTCAACCGCTATCCGCACGAGCTCTCCGGCGGCCAGAACCAGCGCGTCGGCATCGCCCGGGCGATGATCATGAAACCGCAGCTGGTCATCTGCGACGAGGCGGTCTCGGCCCTCGACGTCTCGATCCGCGCCCAGATCATCGATCTGCTGATCGAGCTGCAGAAGGAGATGGGCCTGGCGATGATGTTCATCAGCCACGACCTGGCGGTGGTGCGCGAGATCAGCCATCGGGTGCTGGTGCTCTACCTCGGCCGGGTGATGGAGCTGGCCGACCGCGACCAGCTCTACGCCTCGCCCCAGCACCCCTACACCAAGGCCCTGCTCTCAGCCGCCCCCATCCCCGACCCGGTCCGCGAACGCGCCCGCCAGCGCGTTCGTCTGGACGGCGAGCCGCCCAGCCCGATGGACCCCAAGGCGAGCTTGCGCTTCCTGCCGTCGAAGCTCGGCGTGACCCCGACCTACGTGCCGAAGCTGCTGGAAGTGGCGCCCGGGCATCTGGTCAGCGAGTACGACCCGGCCTAGCAAGGCGCCCATGCCCAAGACCACCAATCGCGCCTCCGTCGAGGGGCTGAACCGCGCCAACGTCGGCAAGCTGCCCGAGCACCTGGGGCTGACCATCACCGAGGTGGCCGAGGGCCGCATCGTCGGGCGCTTCGAGGTGCGGCCGGACCTGGTGGCGCACATCGGTTTTCTGCTGGCCGGCGTGGTGCTGTCGGTGGCCGACATCCTCTGCGCCTATGGTGTCGACACCGTCTGGCCGGAGGGCGCCAGCGGCTTCACCACCGCCGAGGTGAAGTGCAACTTCATGAGCACCCTGCGCGAAGGCGCCGCGATCTGCACCGCCGAGCTGCTTCACGGCGGCCGCACCACCCAGGTCTGGGACGCCACCCTGAAGGACGAAGCCACCGGCCGCCTGATGGCCGTGTTCCGCTGCACCCAGATCATGCTCTATCCGCGGACCTGAGCCTTCCAGGCCGCCAATAGTTCGGCCTCCCGCGCCGAAGCCAACCCTGCCTTCAGCTTGGCCTGGCGGTCGGCCGGCTGCGCGCGGAACCAGGCGAGGGTGTCGGCGGCGGTCGTGGCGAGGAGGCGGAAGGTGAGGCCAGCGGCCAGGGCGTGTCGGATATCGCGGCGCGCGAAGCCGGCGGTGTCGCCCTGGCCGGGGACCCAGACTGGGAGGTCGGTCCAAGCCGAGACGTTGTGATCGTCGAGGAACTTGGTCCGGACCCAATCGAGGTGTGCGCTGGAGTGGACCGCCGCGCCGACGCCGTCCAGCATCTCGCGGACGGTGAGGGTGTGGGCCGGGCCGGTGGCGTTGAAGGTCCCGAAGCTGCGTTGCTCGGCCATGCGGATGGTCCATTCGGCGAGGTCGCGGGCGTCGATGAACTGGGCCGGGTCCTTGCCGTCGCCGGGCGCCAGCACTTCGCCGCCGCGCGCCAGGCGCACGGGCCAGTAGGTGAAGCGGTCGGTCTCGTCGCCGGGGCCGACGATCAGGCCGGGGCGGATCACCGTCACCTCGGCGCCGAACTGTTTGCGCGCCTCGGCCTCGCTGAGCGCCTTCAGCGGGCCGTAGAGGCTCATGTCGGCCTTCAGCGTGGCTTGTGTCTCCGCCATCGCATCCTTGCCGGCGTACGGCGCGACGGCGGCGGTCTCGTCCGCGTCCGGCGTGGCGTTGGAGGCGTAGACCGAGACTGTGGAGATGAAGATGTACTGCCCCACATTGCCCGACAGCGCCTTGCCGGCGTCGCGCACCCAGAATGGCAGGGTGGTGGGGTTGTCGATGCAGACGTCCCAGATGCGGCCGGAGAGCGCCGAGAGGTCGCCGGTGTTGCGGTCGCCGATCAGTTGCTCGACCGGCCCCGGCCGGTCCTCGTGCTGGAGGCCGCGGTTGAAGGTGGTCACCGTGTGGCCGCGCGCCAGGGCGTAGCGCACCTGATGCGGCCCGGTGAACCCGGTGCCGCCAAGGATCAGAATCTTCAGCTTCTTCACCGGCGCCTCCGTTGCAGCATACCCGCCGGGCGCGGTCATCGCGGCAAGGCCGGCGGCCGAGAGCGCGACGACTTGGCGGCGGGTGGCGGACATCGCGCTTCCTCGTGTTTGACCGAGCGTGTTTCCGTTCCCCGCCCTCCGTCAAGCGCCGCCGGATTTGCCTTCACCGGGTGAACGCGGGTATCCCAGCCATCCCCGCGACCAGGGACCTTGCCGACTTGGAAGTCGCGACCCGCATCTTCAAAGCCCTGCTGGTCAGCCTGCTGCTGGCGGGCTCGGCCTACCTCGTGGCCAAGGTCAACCTGTTCGGGCTGGAGTCGGCCTCCGACCGCGTGGCGGACGGCGTCTACCAGCGGGTCACCGCGGCCGACTACGGCGCCGACAGGCGCGGACAGAAGCTGATCAGCGTCGTCTACCTCGACGAGACGTCGATGGAGGCGATGAAGGGTTACGGCTGGAACCGCTTCCCGCCGACCTACGACCAGCAATGGCAGATGTTCGACGACATCATGCAGGTCGGCGGCGCGCCGCCCACCGCCGTCTACGCCGACTTCGTCTACACGGGCGCTGGCGGCCCAAACGAGGGTTTCGACCACTTTATCGCCGGCATCGCGGCGGCCACCAAGGCGTCCGTGTGGGGCCAGCAGCCTGGCTGCCAGGTCGATCCGCTGATCAAGATCGCCTGCATCGAGGCGGCGGGCGGCACGCCCTTCATCTTCGCCAAGCCCTCGCCGGGCGAACTCGACATCTTCACCGACACGCAAGCCAAGATCGACGCGGTTTCGGTGCTGGCCCCGGCCCTGGTCAACGTCCAGGCCTATCCGATGATCACCAGCTACGGCTTCACCCCAGCCAAGAACGCGGCGCTGGGGGTGCACAGCTTCGACATCTCCCCGGCGCTGGGCATGTACGAGGCCTGGTGCCTGACCCGGAAGGATGCGTGCGGGGTGCCGGCCTTCGTGCTGCTGCGCCAGCGCGCGCCGCAGGCCCTGGCCGGCAAGGTGTTCCCCGCCACCGACGTGGGCACGGGGTTCAGCGCCCCGCTCGACGTGGTCTGGGGCTCGCGGCCCGACCCGGACTACCTGGCGATCACCAAGGCGGTCACCGGCCAGCCGGCGCCGTGCCGGGCGGCGGGCGCTGGCTGGCTCGAGCGGCTAGGCGAGCAGCTGACCTTGCTGCGCGGCCCCGCGACCGGCTCGCGGCAGGAGTGCCCCTACAACCTGACCCTCGGCTACGACCGCATGGTTTCGGGCCTGGGACTGCAGTCCAGCGACCTGCAGCGGGTGCTGGCCGGCAAGCTGATCATGGTCGGCGGCCAGTTCCGCACGTCCAACGATTGGGTGGAATCGCCGGTGCAGGGCCAGGCGCCTGGCGTTCACTATCACGCTATGGCTCTGGACAACCTGGTCGAAGATGGCCTGAACTACCGTCGCAACGCCAACATGATGCTGGACTCCGATCTTCTCAAAAGCCTTCTCATCGCGGCGCTGGCGTTTTGTGGGGTGATGGGGGTGATGGCCCGCAACAGCCTGCTCGACCACGCGATCGCCACCCGGACCGAGTCAAAGCTGCGGCCGGTGGTCTACGCGCCCCTGTACCTGGGCATCTTCGGGACCTCGATCGGCATCGTGGCGATGGCGACCTGGCTCGGCGTATCGCTGCTGCACAGCGCCCCGATCAACTGGATCGGGATCTACGCCTGCGTGCTCGGCTTCCTCTTCTACGCGACGCGCGAGACCCTGCCGGAAGACATCCTGGGCTCCATCGAGCACTGGCGCTGGGTCCAGCGCCTGCGCGCCCGCCTGCACCTGTTCCAGGCCTTCCTCAAGTTCGAGGAAGACCGGCTGATCAAGCCGAAGCCCAAGCCCAAGCCCGCCAAGTCGGAAGGCGAAGTTTCGGCCGAGGCGCCGGCCCAGCCGGCCTCCACCGAAACGCCGTCAACTGAAACCGTCTCCGCCAAGACGTCCGCGGAAGAGCCGCCAGAGACGTCCGGACCTTCAAAGGAAACTCCCGAAAATGTTCAAAGCTAGCCTGATCGTCGCCGCCCTGCTGCTGATCCCCGCCTCGGCGCTCGCCGCCGGCACGGTGACCAAGTACCTGCGCCCGACGCTGAACACCTTCGACTCCCACGGCCAGCCGCTAGGCCCGGTCTCGGCCTCCGACCTCAAGGCGCCGACCCCCATCGTCGCCAACGGCGTCGGCGGCTCGGTCGGCATCATCTACAAGGGCAAAACCATCTTCCTGCGCGGCCTCGACGTGCAGACCACCGGCGTCAACGTCGCCTGCGCCCCGGTGCAGGGCACGGCCCGTAACTCCGGCTCCTCCTACGCGGCCACCAACATGGGTCTCGGCGGCGCGGCGGACTGCACCCAGCACTGATGCGCGCCACACCCCCTACTGCGCTGACGCGCCGGGCGCTGGGCCTTGCTGCGTTCGCCACCACCGCGCTCACCGCCCTGCGGCCGGACATCGCCTTCGCCGACGGCTTTTCGGTCTCCGGCAGGCGCGGCCCGTTCCTCAAGCAGGTGGCGCAGCGCCACTTCGACCCCCGCGGCAGCGGCACTGGGGCGATGGGCCTGGCCAGCGACGCGGTGAACCTCGGCCGCTACCAGGCGGCGCGCATTCGCATGCCGCAGACCGAGGCCAAGGTCGCCGAACTGATGGCCAACCTCGACAACCAGTGGCCCTACGCCAAGGGCGGGCCGCTGCAGGTGCAGATCCTGGGCCTGCCCTACTACAACGCCTATTCCCTGCCCGACGGCTCGATCGTGGTCGCCTTCGGCCTCTTGGACGGGTCCAAGTCGGACGACGAGGTCGCCTTCGTGCTGGCGCATGAGCTCGGTCACGTGCGGCTGAACCACTTCGCCCACCAGCCCAACACCGAGCAGGAGCGGGCGCACCTGGCCAGCTCCATGGGGCAGTTCCTGACCATCGCCTCCGCCCTGCCGATCGGCGGCGCCCCCGGCGCGGCGCTCAGCGCCGCCAACCAGGCTGGCGCCACCAACGACCTGATCCACTTCATGGCCAATGTGATGGTCGAGCCGTCGCACACGCCCGATCAGGAGGACGAGGCCGACTGCATCGGCTACGACCTGTCGCAGAAGGCCTCCTATTCGCCGGACGCGGCGACGGCGCGGGTGTTCGACACCATCCAGGCCGACCAGGTGCAGCGCTCGCAGACGGTGGACGATCTCAACAAGCACCTCGACACCAAGCTCAGCCAGGCAGTCACGCCTTCGACCGCCCAGTCGATCCTGTCCAACGGCGGGCGCACCAGCCTGCTCGAGAGCGCCGGCCTCTTCGCGCTCAGCGCGGCGGCGAGCGGCAGCGGCGGCCACGCCCAGCCCCAGCACCGTCCGCCCGAGGAGCGCAAGCGCGGCATCGCCCAGTATTCCGCCGAGGCTTACCCGCAGGGCGCGCCGCTGCGCGACGAGCAGCATAGCTGGCTGGATAGCGTCCGCGGCTCGGCCGAGTACCAGCAGGGCCGGATCGCGGTGCGATCGGTCACCGACGCCAAGCTGGCCCGCGCCAACGGCCGCTACGGCGAGGCCGACGCGGCCCTCGACCGCGCCGCCCACACGTCCTTCGCCTATTCGCCGTTGGTGCTCAACGAGGCGGCCCGCCTCGCCGACGACAAGGGCGACCAGACCATGGCGGCGCACTTCTTCGAGGCGGCCAACAAGAACCCCGATCAGACCGTCGATGGCTATGTCGACTTCGTGCAGATGCTCTACCGGCACGGCCAGAACGACCGCGCCAACCAGGTCATCCAGGAAGGCGTCGCCCGCTTCAACAACGACTGGAAGCCGTTCATCGCCCTGATGATCGCGGTCGCCCGCCAGGAGGGCCGCGACGACCAGGTGCAGAGCTACCTGCACACCTGCCAGGGCTACAACAACGACAACCTGACCCGCGACTGCCGCCTCGCCGCGGGGCAAAGCGCGGAGGCGCCGCCGGCGCAGGCGCCGCATATCCCGAGTTCGCTGCCGTTCAGTATTCCGCACTTTTGAGGGCGGGCTTAGTGATCAATTTCAAATAGATGTGTCATCCCGGAATCCGCGCAGCGGATATCCGGATCTGCTGCCACCACCGCGCTGGAGATCCCGGACAGCCGCTTCGCGGCTTCCGGGATGATACTCTTTTGGAGGAACGGTGGGGCGTCTACCGCCCCGTGAACTTTGCGGGCCGCCGTTCCAGGAAGGAGGCCACGCCCTCCTTGTGGTCCTCGGACTTGAAGGCGGCCGAGAGCGCCTCGACGTGGGCGTCCATGTGGTCGGCGACGTCGCGCTCCAGGCCGCGCCAGACCAGCTGCTTCATGTGGCGCAGCGAGAAGGGCGAGGACTGCAGGTAGCGCGTCGCCTCGGCGTGGGCGGCGGCCATCAGCGCCTCCGGCTCGACCACGTCAGCGACGTAGCCCATGTCCAGCGCCTCGGCGGCCTCCAGGAAGGCGCCCGAGTAGAGCAGCCGCAGCGCCCGCGACGGGCCGATCAGCCGCGGCAGCAGCCAGGAGCCGGCGCCGGTGTCGGGCACCAGGCCGCGATGGGCGAAGTTCCAGGCGAAGCGGGCGCGGTTGGTGGCGATGCGCACGTCGCACTGGCTGGTGAACTCGGCCCCCATGCCCACCGCATAGCCGTCGATGGCCCCGATCACCGGCTTGGGGCAGGCGACGATCGGCCACCAACGGCCGCGCTCATGCGCCTGGCCGCGCACCCCGCGCGTCTCGCCGGGCACGGTGGCGAGGTCCGCCAGGTCGGTGCCGGCGCAGAAGGCCCCGCCCGAGCCGGTGACGATCAGCACCTTGACCCGGTCGTCCTCGCCCGCCTTGCCCACCGCCTCGATGAAGGCGCCCAGCATGGCGTAGGTCATGGCGTTGCGCTTTTCGGGCCGGTCGATGGTGATCACCCCGATCCCGTCGGCGTCGACCTCGAAGCGGATGTGGTGAGCGGTCATGGCGCGTCTCCCTCGTCTCTCGACCCCACAGAGCCCGCTCATCCCGGCGAACGCCGGGACTAGAGGCAGGAGGTTGTTGCAAGGGAACCACCGGCGACGCGAGGGAAGCAAAGCCGGACCTCAGAGCGCTCCGCCAGCTCGGAAGGTCATGCGCCCCCTCAACCGCTTCCTGCCTGGGCCCCGGCGTTCGCCGGGGTGAGTGGGATGTTGGGGGAGGGAGCGCAGGTGCAGGCGGCTAGTTGAAGAAGGCGACCGGGCTGACGATCGTGATCTTGGACAGCACACCGTTGACGCCGCAAGTATAGGTTCCCGTCGCGCTGTTGTGCCCGTTGACAGTGCCCTTGTACGTGCAATGCGAGCCATTGGCGGTGTTCGTATCTGTCGCGGTCCAGGTGCTGTTGCTGTAAGTGCCGAAGTCGACCGTTGCGGTCAGCTGGGTGCCGATCCGCGTCGAGCTGCAGTGATTGCTCTTCACCGTCGAGACCTCGGTGCCGATCCAGTGGCCGGACCCGACATGCTGCATGGCCCAGGTGCCCGACCAGTCGCCGCACACCCCCGCGGTGACCGTCCAGGTCTGGGTTTGCGCCTGCGCGGGAACCGCGGCGGCGGCCAGCGTCGAAAACGCCGCGCACGCGGCGACGGCAACACTACTCAGTTTCACAAAGCACCCCATTAGGTTTAAGTGACAGATGTTCCAAATGTACAGAGTTCCACCGGCCTGGAGCCACAATGTGGCCCGACGACGCCGTCTCGTCTACACAGAGCACGAGAATTTCTTGCAGTAGGAAGCCCGTGACGATCTTGAAACGTGGTGTGGTTAAGCTTGCATCTCCGCAACCGCCAAGTTCAGGCCGAACCGCTCTTCTGTGGACGGATGATCCGCCGCGCGCTCGGCTGGCGCGGGGTTGATTGGGCGCGGCGCGCGCTCGTGCTAGCTCCCTGGCCAACAACCAGGAGGAAGCCATGTTCAAGGGTGTGGATCACATTGTGGTCGCGGTGAAGGATCTCGACGCGGCCGTGGGGCGCTACGAAAGCATCTACGGGACGCAGGTCAGCGATCGCAGCGAGGCGCCGGCGGCGGGGATGAAGATGGCCTTCTTCCGCTTCGACGACAGCTATGTGGAATTGGTCTCCAACCTCGGAAACGAAGGGCCGATCGCCAAGCGCCTCGAAGACCGCGGCGAGGGCGTGCACCTGATCGCCATGAAGGTCGATGACCTGGAAAAGACCGTGGCCGAGCTGCGCGAAAAGGGTGTGCGGCTGGTCGGCGATCCGGGTCCCGGCAAACCGATCACCGGCCAGGTGTTCGTGCACCCGGCGATGACCGGCGGCGTGCTGACCCAGCTGGTCCAGCGCTGAGGCGCAACCTTTCCACAACGCTTGGCGGCTATCTTTGCATACAGAGTTGGACAGGGACGGCCGCCCTAAGTGGAAATCGACGTCATAAAGCCCAGGGAGCTGTCGCCGGCTCTGATGGCGCAGTGGCTCGAGCTGCAACGGCAGGAAGGCGTGATCGATTCGCCCTTCCTGTCGCCCTGCTGGGCGCGCAGCGTCGAGCAGGCGCGCGGCGGGCGCGGCGTGCGCGTCGCGGTGCTCAGCGAGGGCGGCAAGGTGCGCGGCTTCATGCCGGTCAACGCCGGCAGCGTCACCGCCATCGCGGCCGGCGGGGCCATGTCGGACTATGAGGGCGTGGTCGCCGAGCCCGGCCTGGCGTTCGACCCGCAGGCGCTGGTGCGCGCCCTCGGCGTCAGCCGCTACGACTTCGGCCACCTGCCCAAGAGCGACGCCGCCTTCGCGCCGCACGCCCGCGGCGAGCACCTCTCGTGGGTGATCGACGTGCCGGGAGGCTACGACGCGTACGCCGCCCAGCGCCGCGCCGAAGGGGTCACCGCCCTGAAGGACCTCGACAAGAAGCGCCGCAAGGTCGGGCGCGAGGTCGGCGAGACCGTGTTCACCGCCTGGTCCGCGTCGCGGGCCGACTTCGAGCGGCTGTTCGAGCTGAAGCGGGCCCAGTTCCGCGCCACCGGCCAGACCGACATCTTCGCCGCCGGCTGGACGATGAAGCTGGTCGAGGACCTTTTCGCCACCCGCCAGCCGGGCTTCGGCGGCGCCCTCTTCACCCTGCACATCGGCGGCGAGCTGGCCGCGGTGCAGTTCCATCTGATGGGCGAGAGCGTGATCCACGCCTGGATGGTCGCGCACGAGCCGGAACTGGAGCGCTATTCGCCCGGCCTGCTGCTCTTCCAGGACCTGCTGCGCTGGATGGACGGCGAGCCCTACGTGCGCCTCGACCTCGGGTATGGCGACTACCGCTTCAAGCGCGAACTTTCCAACCAGCAGGTGACGCTGATGCACGGCTTCGTCGGCGTGCCGTCGGCCGCCGCCCTGGTCCGAGAAGCTGCCTATGGCCTGCGCCGCACGGCCGAGGCGATGCGCCTGGGCAAGCTCTCCGAACTGCCCGGCAAGGCGATGCGACGGCTGGATCTGCTTCGCGGATTGCGGTGAGGGGCCGGCGCCACTAGGTTGCGCGCCTTTTTCACCCCCCTCCCAGACATGACCATCACCCTCGAAGACGTCAGAGCCGCCGCCAAAAGGCTGGACGGCCACATCGAACGCACCCCGTGCCGGTACTCGCGGACCCTGTCCAAGATTACCGGGGCCGAGGTGTGGGTGAAGTTCGAGAACCTGCAGTTCACCGCCTCCTACAAGGAGCGCGGCGCGCTCAACAGGATGCTGCAGCTGACGGAGGACGAGAAGCGCCGCGGCGTGATCGCGGCCTCCGCCGGCAACCATGCCCAGGGCCTCGCCTTCCATGGCCAGCGGCTGGGCATCCCGGTGACCATCGTGATGCCGCGCGGCACGCCCTTCGTGAAGGTGCAGCAGACCCGGGACTTCGGCGCCACCGTGGTGATCGAGGGCGACAGCTACGATCAGGCCCACCAGCACGCCCTGACCCTGCAGGATGAGCGCGGCCTCGTCTTCATCCACCCGTTCGACGACCCCGACATCATGGCCGGCCAGGGCGTGATCGCGCTGGAGATGCTGGAAGACGCGCCGGACCTCGAGATCCTGCCGGTGCCGATCGGCGGCGGCGGCCTGATCTCGGGCGTCGCCACGGCGGCCAAGGCGATCAAGCCGGACATCCGCATCATCGGCGTCGAGCCGGCGATGTACCCGTCGTTCACCGCCCGCATGCGCGGCATCAACGCGCCGTGCTCCGGCCAGACCATCGCCGAGGGCATCGCGGTGCGCGAGGTGGGAAAGCTGACCTACCAGACCGCCCGGCCGCTGATCGAGGATGTGCTGCTGCTCGAGGAGCCGTTCTTCGAGCGCGCCGTGGCCCTCTACTGCAACGTCGAGAAAACGGTGGCCGAAGGCGCCGGCGCGGCCTCCCTGGCCGCGCTGCTGGCCTTCCCGGAGCGGTTTCGCGGCAAGAAGTGCGGCCTCATCATCACCGGTGGCAACATCGACCCGCGCCTCCTGGCCTCGGTGCTGACCCGCGAACTGGTGCGGGCCCAGCGGCTGGTCTCGCTGCGCATCGTCGGCGACGACCGGCCGGGCCTTCTGGGCACGGTCTCGGTGCTGATCGGACGCCTCGGCGCCAACATAATCGAGGTGGCGCACAACCGGCTGGCGCTCGACGTGCCGGCCAAGGGCGCCGAGTTCGACCTCTTGATCGAGACGCGCGACGCCCAGCACACGCAGGAGATCATGGACGCCCTGCGCGCCGAAGGTTACCCCCCGAGAGCTGTTTGAGAGTGCGCATGATCGTTGCCTTGATGTCCGTGGCGCTGGCGCTTGGGGGTTGCGCCGGCAATAGCCTGCAGGCCAACCACGCCGCGGCGAGCGCCTTCCTGGCTTCCAACGGCAAGGCGCCCGGCGTCATCACCCTGCCTGACGGGCTCGAATACAAGGTGCTGCAGTCCGGCCCGGCCGGCGGTCCGTCGCCGACGCCCAGCGAGAGCGTCACCGTCAACTACGAGGCGCGCCTGCTCGACGGCACGGTGATCGACTCGTCCTACCAGCGCGGCGCGCCCTCGACCTTCCAGGTCGGCGGCCTGGTGCCGGCGTGGACCGAGGCGCTGCAGCTGATGAAGCCGGGCGACATCTGGATGCTCTATTCGCCGCCCAACCTGGCTTACGGCGACCGCGGCGCGGGGCCGGTCGGGCCGGGCAGCGCGCTGGTGTTCAAGATCGAGCTGATCCGGGTGCTGCCCGAGGACGTCTCGGTCGGCGCCGGCTGATGGCGGGCGAGGCGCTGGGCGAGCGGGCGCTGCCCATCCTCGAACGGCTGATCGCCTTCGACACCACCTCGCACCTCTCCAACCTCGCTTTGATCGAGTGGGTCGAGCGCTATCTTTCCGGCTGCGGCGTCGACTCCCGCCGCGTCACCGGCCCCGACGGCCGCAAAGCCAACCTGCTGGCCAGCATCGGCCCGGCAGTGGAAGGCGGCGTCGTGCTCTCGGGCCACACCGACGTGGTGCCGGTGACCGGCCAGGCCTGGACCACCGATCCGTTCGAGCTGGTGCGCCGCGGCGAGCGCCTGTTCGGCCGCGGCTCCTGCGACATGAAGGGCTTCCTGGCGCTGGCCCTGGCCGCCGTGCCCGACCTGATCGACGCGGGCATCGCCCGCCCGGTGCACCTGGCGTTCTCCTACGACGAGGAGACCGGCTGTTTCGGCGCCCCGGCGATGATCGAGGTGATCGCCCGCGAGCTGCCGCGCCCGGCCCTGGTGATCGTCGGCGAGCCCACCAGCATGGAGGTGATCAGCGGCCACAAGGGCATCGGCGTCTGGCGCGTCACCGTCACCGGCCACGAGGCCCACTCGGCCCAGACCCACCTCGGCGTCTCGGCCAATATGGTCGCCGCCCGGCTGATGGGCGACCTCGCCGGCCTGGCCGAGCGCCTGGAGCACGATGCCGACCCGCACTCGCCCTACCTGCCGAGGCACCCGACCCTGACCATCGGCCGCGTCAATGGCGGAACCGCGGGCAACATCCTGGCGCGCGAATGCGTCTTCCAGTTCGACCTGCGCGGCCTCCCCGATGACGCCTCGCGCCGCGAGCTCGCGTCGATCTTCGGCGAGGCGCGTCGCCTGGACGCGGAGATCAAGGCTCGCTTCCCCGACTGCGGCGTGCGCATCGAGCAACTCGCCGACGTTCCGCCGCTGCGCCCGGATCCGGCAGGCGAGGCCGAAGCCTTCGTGCGCCGCCTCGCCGGCGACAACGGCCCCGCCCGCGTCGCCTCCTTCGCCTCCGAAGCCGGCCAGTTCCAAGCGGCCGCCCTGCCCGCTGTCCTCTGCGGCCCCGGCTCCATCGACCAGGCCCACCAGCCCGACGAGTACGTCGACCTCGCCCAGATGGAACGCGGCGCGGCCTTCATGGCCCGGCTCGTGGAGGCGATGCGCTGAGGACGCGCCTTGCGCTTCCTATACAATATATTGTATAGGAAGCGCGAATGCCTAAGGCGATCGAGTTCCGCGGAAGCGCCCTGGACGACCTCCGCGCTTTCCCGCAGGACGCACGCCGGCAAGCGGGCTTCCAGCTGGACCAGGTTCAACGAGGTCGTGACCCCGACGACTGGAAGCCGATGTCTTCTATCGGGTCTGGCGTGCGGGAGATTCGCATTCGTGACTCAAGCGGAGCGTTCCGAGTGATCTACGTGGCGAAGTTCGAGCAGGCGGTCTTCGTGCTGCATTGCTTCCAGAAGAAATCGCGCTCGACGAGCCGTGGGGACGTGGACGTCGCTACGGCTAGGTATTGGGTGTTGTTGCAGGAGTTGGCGAGATGACAGATCAGCGCTTCAGCAGCGTTTGGGATGCGATCGAGGAGACGTCCGAGCAGGCGGAGAACATGAAGCTCCGTTCAGCGCTGATGATTGCACTCAAGGACTACATCGCAGAGGAGAAGCTCAGTCAGGGCGCCGCCGCGCGACTGTTCGGCGTGACCCAGCCACGCGTCTCCGATCTGGTCCGGGGCAAGATCGATCTGTTCGGATTGGACACGCTCGTGAACATGCTGGCAGCCGCGGGTCTTCAGCTGGAGGTGCGGGTCGCAAAGGCAGCCTGAAGGGTATCCCGCGCCCACCTCGCCGCCTCGCGTACAGTTTCGTCCTCGTCCGTCAGCCGCGCGTCGGCGGCCGGGATCAGCGACGGGTCGCCCGAGTTGCCGATCGCGTAGAGCACGTTGCGGACGAAGCGGCTGCGGCCGATGCGTTTGATCGGGTTTTTGGCGAAGAGGGCGCGGAAGCTGGCGTCGTCGAGGGCCGCGAGGTCGGCCAGCGGCGGGTTTTGCAGGGCGGCGCGGGCGTGCAGCGAGGCCTCGTGCGAGACGCTGGCGAACTTGTTCCAGGGGCAGACCGCCAGGCAGTCGTCGCAGCCGTAGATGCGGTTGCCGAGGGCGCGGCGGTACTTTTTCGGGATAGGTCCGGCGTGCTCGATGGTCAGGTAGGAGAGGCAGGCGCGGGCGTCGAGTTGGTAGGGCGCGGGGAAGGCGCCCGTCGGGCAGATGTCGAGGCAGGCGCGGCAGGCGCCGCAGTGGTCGCCGCTCGCCGCGTCGGGCGCCAGCTCCAGGGTGGTCAGCACCGAGCCGAGAAACAGCCACGAGCCGAACTCGCGCGAGACGAGGTTGGTGTGCTTGCCCTGCCAGCCGAGGCCGGCCGCCTGGGCCAGCGGCTTTTCCATCAGGGGCGCGGTGTCGACGAACACCTTCACCTCGCCGCCCAGCCGCGCCTGCACCGCGCTGGCCAGCCGCTTCAGCCGCTTCTTGATCAGCTCGTGATAGTCGTCGCCCTGGGCATAGACCGAGATCGCGCCGCGCGAGCCGTCCGCCAGCGCCGCCAGCGGGTCGCGGTCGGGGCCATAGTTGAGCCCGAGCACGATGGCCGAGCGCGCATCGGCCCACATGGCCCGCGGGTGCGCGCGCCGCTCGGCGGTGCGCTCGATCCAGTCCATGGTCCCGTGGCGGCCCTCGCCGACGAACTCGGCCAGCCGGGCCGAGGCCGGCCAGGGCGCATCCACCCGGGCAAAGCCGCAGGCGTCGAAGCCGAGGCGCAGCGCCTCCTCGCGGATGAAGTCCTCGGCCGCTGGCTCAGAAGTCGAGGTCGTCATAGTGCCCCGCCGGCGCGAGGCCGGGCCAGCGGTCGGCCAGCAGGGGGCGGAACGCCGGGCGCGACTTGACCTTCATGTACCAGGTCTTGGCGTGGGGAATTTCCCGCCAGGGCACGTCTCCGAAATAGTCGAGCACCGAGATGTGCGCCGCCGCGGCGAAATCCGCCAGCGACAGCCGCCGCCCGGCCAGCCAGTCGCGGGTGGCGAGCAGCTTCTCGACATAGATCAGATGCTCGTGCAGCGCCTCGCGCCCCAGCCGCATGTTGGCCAGGTCCGGCGCGCCCATCTTGGTCAGGCGCTTTTCCAGCTTCTCGTGCAGCAGCAGGGCGTTGACCTCGCTGTCGAACTTGCGGTCGAACCATTGCAGCAGCCGCCGCGTCTCGGCGCGGTCGGCCGGCTCGCGGCCGATCAGCTCGGGCTGCGGGTTCTGCTCGTCGAGGTGTTCGAGGATGGCGCGCACTTCGCACACCACCACGCGGCGGCCGGCGTCGGCCTCCACCAGCACCGGGGTCAGGCCGGAAGGGTTCAGCTTGGCGAAGTCCGCCGGCTGCTCCCAGTAGCGCACCACCACTGGCTCGAACGGCAGCCGCTTCTCGCCCAGCACCAAGCGCACCTGGCGCGAGGCCGGGTCGAGGGGGAAGTGATAGAGGGTCCGTTCCACAGGGGGCTAATTGCGATGAAGGGCGTTAAGGGTCCCTTTACTTAACCTTCCACGCTTGCGTGCATTTCCGCAAACGCGCCGCCATGCGGCTCGGCGCGGCCGCGCGGGTCGGCGTGGATGATGATGTCGGCGGCCGGAAACGCCTCCAGCACTCGCTTCTCGGCCGCCACCACCACCTGGTGCGCGATCTCCAGGGTCAGCTGCGGGTCGAGGTCGGCGTGCATCTGGATGTGGACGATGGGGCCGGAGGCACGGGTGCGCAGCTGGTGCACGTCGGTCAGGCGCGGGTCCTGGGTCATCAGCTCGACGATCCTGGCGCGGGCCTCGTCGGGCAGCTCATGGTCCATCAGCTCGTTGGAGGATTCGCGGAAGACGCCGACAGCACCCCAGAGCAGGATCGCCGCCACCGCCAGCCCGCCGATGGCGTCGAAGCCATTGAAGCCGAACAGCGACGCCGCCGCGATGGCCAGCAACGCCAGCACGTTGGAGGCAAGGTCGGCCACATAGTGGGCGCGGTCGCCGGTCACTGCCACCGAGCGCACCTGCTTCAGCACCCGGCCCTGGGCGGTGATCAGCGCGAAGGTCAGCACCGTGGAGACGGCCATCGCCGCGATCGCCCAGCCTGAATCGCGCACCGGCTGCGGCTGGGCGAAGCGCCGGATCGCCTCCTCGCCGATCAGGGCGGCGGAGGCGAAGACCAGCCCGGCCTGCACCAGGCTGGCGAAGGCCTCGGCCTTGCCGTGGCCATAGCGGTGCTCGCGGTCGGGCGGCGCGACGGCGTAGCGGACCGCGAAGAAGGTGCCGAGCGCCGCGATCAGGTCGAGCCCGCTGTCGGCCAGCGACGCCAGGATAGAGACCGACCCGCTCGCCAGCCACACCCCGCCCTTCAGCAGCGCCAGCACCGAGGCGGTCGCCACCGAGTAGCTGGTGACCCGCCGGGTGAGCTTGGCGGTTTCTGCAGGGGAGAGGGCGTAGGCCTGGTTCACGTGGCCGAGACTAGCGGCGGGCGGCAGAAATCCCAGCGCGAACGTTTCTCAGCTTTTGGGGGCGGCCGATGAAGAAAGGATTTTACCACGGAGGACACGGAGGACCACGGAGAAGAGGATAGTGGCTCTCGCACCCCAAGTATCGGCGCGTAGCGCGTCAATCCCGACCCGGAACGCGGAGCTTCGCTCCGTGTCCTCCGTGGACCTCCGCGTTCTCCGTGTCCTCCGTGGTAAAAGTCTTTGCGGCGCCGACAGCGGCCGCAGCGCACCAGAAAGCTCGCTTAGTGCGTAGCGCCGCCGATGGCGTTGCTGATCTTCGTGTACATGACGTTTTCGTTGGTCGCGAAGGCCGAAAGGCCGCCGATGATCGCCAGGAAGATGAAGGCGACGATCAGGCCGTATTCCACCGCGGTGGCGCCCGACTCGGACGCATAGAACCGCAGCGCCGCGCCGCGGATCAAAGAAAGTCGCGCAGCCACGCGATGAGCGGCTCGTCCGCCGCCGGCATCGGGTAGTCGCTGAGCTTGTCCGGCTTCACCCATGCGATCGCCTCATGTTCGCGCGCCGCCACGAAACCCTCCCAGCGCCGGCACAGGTAGAGTGGCATGAGCAGATGAAACGAATCGTAACCGTGACTGGTAAAGACAAACGGCGCGAGGCAGGCGCCGGTAACCTTAATCCCCAGCTCCTCATCCAGCTCGCGGATCAGGCATTCCTCTGGGGTTTCCCCGGATTCAACCTTACCGCCGGGGAATTCCCAGAGCCCCGCCATCGATTTACCGTGAGGCCTCTTAGCAATGAGTATTCGTCCGTCGACGTCAACGAGCGCCGCGGCGGCGACCAGGACGAGGGGTTTCATCGGTTGCTCCGGACGGGTTTGACGGACCGTGGGGCAGGCATGGCTGCTTGCGCCTGACCTGACAAGGAGAGCGGCGATGCGGGCGATGGTTCTGGAGGGGGCGACCGGCCTCGATCACTTGAAACTGGCCGAGCGGCCGACGCCAACGGCCGGCCCCGGTCAGGTGCTGGTGCGGCTGGCGGCGGCCTCGATAAACTACCGCGACCTGGCCACGGTGACCGCGCCGGGCCTGGCGCGCCTGCCGCTGATCCCGCTTTCGGACGGCGCTGGCGTGGTCGAGGCGGTGGGCGAGGGCGTTGCCCGCGTCAAGGCCGGCGACCTGGTGATGCCGAGCTTCTTCCCGCACTGGCAATCCGGCCCGCCGACCCCCGCGGCCCTGCCGGCGCTGGGCGGGGTGCTGGACGGGGTCGCTTGCGAAGCCATCGCGCTGACCGCCGAGGGCGTCACCAAGGCCCCCGCCGGCTGGACCGCCGAGGAAGCTGCGACCCTGCCCTGCGCCGCCGTCACCGCCTGGCGCGGCCTGATGGTCGAGGGCCATCTGATGGCCGGCCAGACCGTGCTGGTGCAGGGCACCGGCGGCGTCTCGATCTTCGCCCTGCAGTTCGCCAAGCTCGCCGGCTGCCGCGTCATCGTCACCTCGTCATCGGACGAGAAGCTGGAGCGCGCCCGCGCCCTCGGCGCGGATGACACGATCAATTACGTGCAGACGCCCGACTGGGCCAAGGCGGCGCGCGACCTCACCGGCGGCCGCGGCGTCGACCAGGTGGTCGAGGTCGGCGGCGCCGACACCTTCCGCCAGTCGATCGCGGCGGTGACGCTGGGCGGCCACATCGCGGTGATCGGGGTGCTGAGCGGCTTCGTGAAGGACCTCAACGTCGCCGAGATGTTCTCCCGTAACGTCAAGATCAGCGGCATCACCGTCGGCAGCCGCGAGCACGTCGAACAGATGGTCCGCGCCATCGAGGTGGCGAAGCTGAAGCCGGTGATCGACCGCCGCTTCCCGCTGGAGCAACTCCCCGACGCCCTCGCCCTGATGGCCAGCCGCGGCCACTTCGGCAAGGTGGTGATCGATATCGCCGCCTAGGGGCGACGGCTGGCCTGGCTGCCCCAGGCGTACCCCGGCGCGAAGGGGGCGCCGTCGAACTCCAGGGCGTAGATGGTGTTGTCGCCGCAGGGGCCGCGCGAGCCGTTCACGTAGGCAGCCGGGCGAACGCTGCGGGCCGGATCGCCGAGCCAGGCCGTCGCTGGCGTGAGGTCGAGATCGGGCGCCAGGTCCTCTGCCGACAGGTCGAAGGCGCCCGCATAGACGATCTCACCCGCCTTCACCTCGAAGGACGGTGAGCCCAGGCAGAAGTTGAGCAGAGGCAGGGCGCCCACGCCGTAGATGCGCCAGCGCCCCGGTGGGACGGCGAAGGCGTAGGTGTCGCCCTTCGGGTTGGCGAACAGCAACCCCTTGCCGAAGAAGAGCACGTCTGGCGCGTGGTCGGTGTCGGACGGCAGCACGTCGTCGTCGGCGCCGACGCGATTGAAGGTGATGCCGATGCCGCCATGAAACCCGGGGTTCTTGACCTGCACGATCAGCACGCCGGCGTCGCGGCGCAGGCCGGCCAGATCCGTGGGCTTCAGCGGCTTGGTCGGCCAGCGCGGATTGACCCAGGGCGACGGCGGCGCGTGGATCGGCGCAGCAGGCAACTGTTGCAGCTCCGGCGCGCCGGCCAGCAGGCTGAGTTGGCCGTTCTTGGTCCGTTGCGGGTTGCCGTCATAGCGCCGCGCCGAACTATGCGCCGCGTCATTGCTCCACACCCGCACGATCTGGCCGTGGGGATCGTCGGCGCCGATCCAGGGCGCAAGGCGCTGCGCCAGGTCAGCGGGCGGCAGGGCCGCGAGCGCCTTACCCTCGGCGTCGGACACTTTGACCACCCGCCAGCCGCGGACCACCATGCAGTTCTCTAGGCTGGCGGCGGCGAGCTTGCGGTCAGTAGGATCGCGGTACCAGGGTGCGAAGCCGGTGTAGGGCGCGCGGCTCATGACTTCCCAGGTCGAGTGGACGCCGCCAGCGAGCAGCGCGCACTCCGCGACCTCGCGATTATGGGCCGCCAGGTCGGCGCCTGGCCGATTGTAGTAGGTATAGCCGAGGGTCATCTGGCCGATGTCGCGGGGGCCGGGCGCGCCGGTCTGCGCGGCCGCTGCGCCGACAAGCGCGAGCGCGGCCGCCAAGGCGGCGAACCGCAAGGCGCCGCGGGTCAATTGCCGGGCGCCGCGGCTGGCGTCGCCAGCGCAGCGGCGGACGGGGAGAGCGCCGGCAGCGGCTTGACCGAAGAACCCCACGCATAGTCCGGCTGGAACGGCGCGCCCGTCACCTCAAGCGCGTAGATGGCGTTGTTGCCGCAGAGGCCGCGCGAGCCGTTGGTGTAGACGGCGGGGCGCACGGACTCGGCCTGCGGTTTGCCGGCCAGCCAGGCCTTGATCGGCGCCAGGTCGAGGTCCGGGCCTATATCGGCGGCGCTCAGGTCGAATGAGCCGGCGTAGACGACCTCGCCCGCCGCCACCGGGAACGAGGGCGAGCCGAGGCAGAAGTTGATCGTCGGGCCAAACCCCATCGCGTAGATGCGCCACCGCCCCGGCGGCACGGCGAAAGCGTAGGTATCACCCGCCCGGTTGGCGAACAGCAGCCCCTTCGCCGCGAGCAGCATGTCCGGCGCGTGGTCTGTGCGCGAAGGCAGGATGTCGCTGGCCGTTCCCTCCCGGTTGAGCCAGATGCCGATGCCGTTGCGCAGGCTGAGGCCTTTCACCCGCAGCAGCAGGATGGACGAGCCGTCGGGCGCCGTGCCGAAGTTGGCCGGGGTCAACGCCTTCGTCGGCCACTTCTTGTCCAGCACGTCGCGCGCCGTGTCGACCGGCTGGCTGACTACCTTGAACTGGTGAAGGTTGCCGGAGGTGGCTTCGGTCAGGCTGAGCTGGCCGTCGTTGGTGTGGTCGGGACGGATCGAGTAGCGCGAATTGACGGCGTTGGCGGCGTCGTTGGCCCAGATGCGGACCACCTGGCCATGCGGGTCGGCGGCGCCGATCCAGGGCGCAAGCTGGGCGATGAGGGCATCGGGCGCCAGCTTGGACAGAGCCTCGCCCTCGGCATCGGACAACTTCACCACGCGCCAGCCGCGCACGACCATGCAGTTCTCGAGGCCCGAGGCCGCCGCGCCGCGGTGGTAGGCGTCCTGGACCACCTTCCCCATGATCGCGCCGACGAGACCCTGGGACGCCCCGGTGTGAATCTGCTCGTCGAACGAGATGGTGCGCTCCGCTTCGGCGGCGCAGTCGGCCACATCCGCGTCGTGCGTCTCCAGGTCGGCGCCTGGCCGGTTGAAGTAGGTATAGCCCATGGTCATCTGGCCGAGCGTCACCGGCGCCGGCGCGGTCTGGCCCGTGGCGCAGAGCGGCAGCGCGAGCGCGCCTAGCACGGCGCCCACGATCATTCTGAACTGCATCGCCCCCTCCCAACGCGCACACCAAGAGTGTCCACGGATGCCGCGCTCAAGGCAATCCGGTTCGCAGGGCGGCGCGCGCCGTTCGCTTGTGTCGCAAACCACGGCTGATACGGTACGTGAGCAGTTCGGGGTGACGACCATGAAGATGGAGCGACTGGCGCCGGTGCTCACCACGCTGCAGCCCAGCAACCACCCCTACCTCAACGGCGCCTGGACGCCGCTGCACGAGGAGGTCAACGCCTGGGACCTGCGGGTGATCGAAGGGGCGATCCCCACCGACATCGACGGGCTCTATGTGCGCAACACCGAGAACCCGGTGCATCAGCCGCTGGGCCGGCTGCATCCGTTCGACGGCGACGGCATGATCCACGTGATCAGCTTCAAGGACGGGCGCGCCGACTATCGCAACCGCTTCGTGCGCACCCGCGGCTTCGAGGCCGAGCAGGAGGCCGGCGGGGCGCTATGGGGCGGGCTGATGGATGGGCCGGGCGTCTCGCTGCGGCCCGGCTTCGGCGCCCACGGTGGGCTGAAGGACGCTTCCAGCACCGACGTCGTGGTGCACGGCGGCAAGCTGGTCTCGACCTTCTACCAGTGCGGCGAGGCCTATTGGCTCGATCCCGAGACGCTGGAGCAGGGCGGTGTCGCCAGCTGGGGGCCGCTGGACGGCGTCTCGGCCCACACCAAGATCGACGAGGCCACCGGCGAGCTGTTCTTCTTCAACTATTCGACCTTCGCGCCCTATCTGCACTATGGCGTCGTCGATCGGCACGGCAAGCTCGCGCACTACACGCCGGTGTCGCTGCCGGGCCCGCGGCTGCCACACGACATGACCTTCACGGCCAACCACGCGATCCTCAACGACCTGCCGCTGTTCTGGGAGCCGGAGCTGCTGGCCAAAGGCCTGCACGTGGCCCGCTACCACCCCGAGCTGCCGTCGCGGTTCGGCATCATCCCGCGCTATGGCCGAGGCGCCGACGTGCGCTGGTTCGAGGCCGCGCCGACCTACATCCTGCACTTCCTCAACGCCTACGAGGATGGCGACGAGATCGTCATGGACGCCTACTTCCAGGACAATCCCAGTCCCGCGCCGCTGGGCGATGCGCCGAAGGGCTTCGGCCAGATGATGGCCTATGTCGACGAGCATAGCTTCCTGCCGAAGCTGCACCGCTGGCGCTTCAACCTCGCGACCGGCGAGACGCGCGAGCAGCGGCTGGGCGACCGGGTGCTGGAGTTCGGCACCTTCAACCAGCGCTACGCCGGCCGGCCCTACCGCTACGCCTACAGCACCACCACCAAGCCGGGCTGGTTCCTCTTCAACGGCTTCGTCAAGCACGACCTTGAGACCGGCCAGTCGTGGGAGCTGCAGCTGGCCGAGGGCCGCTACGCCAGCGAGGCGCCCTTCGTGCCGCGCATCAATGCCGTGGACGAGGACGACGGCTACCTCGTCAGCTTCATTACCGACGAGACCCGCGGCGCGTCGGAATGCATCCTCATCGACTGCAAGCGCCTCACCGAGGGGCCGGTCGTGCGCATCGCCCTGCCGCACAAGATCGCCAGCGGCACCCACAGCGCCTGGGCCAGCCGCGACTTCCTGCGGGACGGCTTCGTTCCCGCGCCCGCCGGATGAAGCTCGAAGGCGCCGTCGCCCTGGTCACCGGCGGCAATCGCGGCATCGGCGAGGCCTTCGTGCGCGCCTTCCTGGCCGCGGGCGCCGCCCGCGTGTACGTCGGGACCCGCGCGCTGGCCAACGCCGGCCACCTCGTCGCCGAGGCGCCGGACCGGGTGGTCGCGGTCGAGCTCGACGTCACCAACCCTGCCCACGTCGAGCGCGCGGCCCGGGACTGCGGCGACGTCAGCATCCTGGTCAACAACGCCGGCGCCTTCACCATGCGCCGGCTGATCGCCGCGCCCGACATGTCCGGCGCCCGCGAGGAGATGGAGCTGAATTACTTTGCCCCGCTGGCCATGTGCCGCGCCTTCGCGCCGATCCTGGGCCGGCACCCCGAGAGCGCCATCGCCAACGTGCTTTCGGCCGGCGGCCTGGTCGCGGTGCCGGGCATGGGCGGCTACAGCCCCTCGAAGTTCGCCGCCCGCGCCATGACCACCTGCGTGCGGGCCGAGCTCGCGCCGCAGAACACCTCGGTCACCGCGCTGATCGTGGGCTCCGTCGATACCCGCATGGCCAGCCACGTGCAGGGCTTCAAGGAAGCGCCGGCGACCATCGCCACGGCCGGCCTGCGGGCGATCCGGCGCGGCGACGGCGAGGTCGACACCGACTTCATGGCCGTCGACGTGCGCGCCAGCCTCGCCCGCGATCCCAAGGCGCAGGAACTGATGATGCGCCGCTCGCTCTCCGACGCGCCGGTGACCACCGGGCGCTGACAGGTAAGGAAACCGCCGTGACCGAAGCTGACATCCTCGCCCTCGCCGAGCGCTTCATGGGCGCGATCGAGACCGGCGACGCCGACGCGGTGCGCGCCTGCTACGCGCCGGACGCGAAGATCTGGCACAACAACGACGGCGTCGAGCAGACGGTCGACGAGAACCTGCGGGTGCTGCGCTGGATGATGCGCAAGCTGCCGACGCGCCACTACCGCATCCTGCGCCGCGAGGCGCTCAGCGACGGCTTCCTGCAGCAGCATGTGCTCGAGGCCACCCTTCCGGACGGCGCGGCCTGGGCGATGCCGGCCTGCGTGGTGATCCGCATGAAGCACGGACTGATCGTGCGGCTGGATGAGTATCTTGACTCCGCCCACACCGCCGCCCTGTCGGGCATCTGAGCCGTGAGCCGGAACCTCGCGACCTACAAGGCGATCATCGCCGCCTGGAAGGCCAAGGACATCGAGGGCGTGCTCGCCCACCTGCACGACGACGTGGTCTGGCACTTCGCCGTCGCCGCCGAGCCGCCGGTGGTCGGCAAGGCCGGCGCCCGCAAGTTCATGCAGCGATTCGGCGCGACGATGGCCGAGGTGCGCTGGCGGGTGTTCGACTACGCCGAGTCGGGCGAGCGGCTGTTCGTGGAGGGCGTGGACGAGTTCACCACCGCCGACGGCAAGGTGGTCGCGGCGCCCTATGCGGGGGTGCTGGAATTCAGCGACGGCCTGGTGATCGGCTGGCGCGACTATGTGGACGTGGGCGTGATGGCGGCCCAGCAGGCCGGCGCCCCGATCAGCAAGCAGGTCGCGGTGCTGATCGACCGGGAGGCGATCTAGGGGTGCGTTAGCCTCGACTATGGCTATAATTATGGCCATAATGATGGTAGATCGGGGCATGGCCAACTACAGTGTCGCCGAAGCGAAGAACCACCTGCCTCACCTGATCAGGCTCGCAACCGAGGGCCAGGAAGTCGTGATCACTCGACATGGCAAGCCTGTCGCCGAGATCAGAGCCAGACCACAGACGGCGCGTCTGCCCTCGGTGGATCGCGCCGAGATCTACGCTTGGCTAAGGGCGGAGAGGGAGTCCCGTAAGCCCCTTGATATCGACTCGGTGCAACTGCTGAACGAGATGCACGACGAGACCGACGTTTGAGCGTTTATCTCGACGCGAGCGTTATCATTCCGACGCTCGTGACTGACTCAGCGAGCGCGACTGTGGAAGCATTCTTGCTTGCGAACGTCGAGGAGATCGTCGTCAGCGATTTCTGCGCCGCCGAGGTCGCTTCGGCATTCTCACGCCTTGTCCGTACAGGTGACCTGACAACCATCGACGCTTCGGCCCGGTTGGCAGTCTTTGATCAGTGGTGCGCGCTCGACGCCCAGATGGTTGACGTCGAGCCGGCGGATATCCGCGCGACCGGCGCGCTCGTCCGCCAGTTTCACCTTATGCTGCGCGCGCCGGATGCCTTGCATATCGTCATCACCCGGCGCCTCACTTCGACGATGGTCACGCGCGACCAACGAATGGCGAGGGTCTTCGCGGTGTTGGGTCTGCCCACCATCCTCCTCTAGGAGGGAAGCTTCCCCAGCACCGCGTCCAGCGCCGCTTCGTCCTCGAAGCGCGCTTCTATCGGCCAGGCCCTGACCCGGGCCTGCCAGGCCGGAGGCAGCTTGACCCAGTCCTTCTCGCTGGTCAGCAAGCCCGCGCCCAGGCGTTCGGCGCGGGCGGCCAGGAAGCGCAGCAGGCGCTCGTCGTAGTGGGCGTGGTCGGGGAGGGGGGCGAAGTCTGCGAGGTCGCAGCCGGCGGCCTTGAGCGCGCGCTCCATCTTCCAGGGCTTGCCGATGCCGGCGAAGGCGAGCTGCGGGCCGGGCGGCGGCGGCGCGGTGGGGACGAGACGGGCGATGAGCACCGGCTTGCCGGCGAAGAGGGCGACGAGGGCTGGGTCGGGCGCCTCCAGGTCGGCGGGCAGCAGCAGCACCACGGCGTCGGCGCGGGCCAGGCCCGTGGCCAGCGGCTCGCGCATCGGGCCGGAGGGGAAGACCTGGCCGTCGCCGAACGGCCACTCGTGGTCGCGGGTCTCGCCATCGACCACCACCAGCGACAGGGCCTTGGCGACGCTGGGGTTCTGGTGGCCGTCGTCCATGACGATGACCTTGGCGCCGCCGGCCGCCGCGGCCTTCGCGCCGGCGCCACGCTCGCGGGCCACCCAGACGGGGGCGTCGCCAGCCATCATCAGCGCCTCATCGCCGACGTCGGCCGCGGTCTGCAGGCTGGGCGCGACGAGCAGCGGGCCATTCAGCCGCCCGCCATAGCCGCGGGTGAGGATCTGCGCGCGGCCCTCAGCGCCGCCCAGCCGTCTGGCCAGAGCGCGGACCACGGGCGTCTTGCCGGTCCCGCCGACGGTGAGGTTGCCGACGCAGATCACCGGAACGCCGGGATCGACGGGCCGGCCGTTGGCGATCCGCCGGGCTGTGGCGGCGGCCCAGACCCACGAGACCGGCCGCAGCAGCGCCCGGGTCAGGGGCGCCGGCGCGCCGCCGCGCACATACCACCAGCGCGGCGTCGCGAGCTTCATCGCGCCGGCAGCAGCGGGCGGAGCAGGGTCTGCGCGGCGTCCATCTGCTGGCCCTGCAGAGCCGCGTAGGCGGTCGAGGCCGCGGCCATGGCGTCGCGCTTGGCGGGGTCGGCCAGCAGTCCGGCGATCTGGGCGGTCAGTTCCATCTCGTCGCCGGCCAGGGTGGCGGCGCCGGCGGCGACCATCTCCGCGAACACCTCGGCGTGGTTGGAGACGTGGCGGCCGCTGACCACGGCGACGCCGAGGCTGGCCGCCTCCATCGGATTGTGGCCGCCGATGTCCGCCGAAAATCCGCCGCCGATGACGGCAAACCGCGCCAGCCGCAGCAGCACGCCGATCTCGTTCAGGGTATCGGCGAGATAGACGCCGGTCTCGGGCGTGATCGGCTCTCCGCGAGAGCGGCGCGCCACGCCGCGCCCGGCCAGCATCGCCGCGATCTCGTCGCCCCGCGTCGGATGGCGCGGCGCGATCACCGCGAGCGGCTTGGAGGCGATGCGGCCAGCGGCGGCGGCGATCATCGCTTCTTCCGGCGCATGGGTGCTGACCGCGACGATCACCTCCCGCTCGCCGATCATGCGTTGAAGCCTGGCGAGCTCGGCCGCATCGAACGCCAGCGGGGCGCCGGCGCGCTTCAGGTTGAGGCGCCCCGCGACGTCGGCGCCCAGCGCCGCCAGACGGGTCGCGGTCGCCGCATCCTGCGGCAGCACCAGGTCGAAGCGCTCCAGCATGGCCCGCGCGGCGGCCGGGCGGGCGCGCCAGGCCCTGGCGCTTTTCTCGGTCATGCGGGCCGACAGCAAGGCGAGGCGCACGCCGGCGCTGCTGGCCGCGAGGATCAGGTTGGGCCAGAGTTCGCTCTCGGCGAAGACACCGAGGCCGGGCCGCCAGTGGGCCAGAAAGCGACCGACGGCGCCGGGCGTGTCGATCGGCGCATACTGGTGGATCGCGCCGGCCGGCAGCCGCCGGGCCAGGATCTCGGCCGAGGCGCGGGTGCCGCTGGTGACCACGAGGCCGATGTCCGGCCGCTCGGTCCGCAGCCAGGCGATCAGCGGCAAGAGCGAGACGCTCTCGCCAACGCTGGCGCCGTGCATCCACACCACGGGGCCGTCCGGGCGCGGCGCCGAGGCGTGGCCCAGCCGCTCGCCGAGCCGTTCCGGGTCTTCCTTGCCGCGCCGGGCGCGGGCCTTCAGCAGCGGCCCCGCCAGCGGCGCGGCCAGCCCCGCGGCGGCGCGGTAGACGATCAGCGAAAAGGGGCGTGTCGGCGTCGGGCTTGCCACTAGCGCGCGCCCGCCAGCGCCTCGGCCCGGGTCTGGACCGCATTCAGGCTTGCCTGCCACGCCACGCGCGTCGCCTCGACCGCCTCCGGCCCGGCGTCGCGCATCAGGCGCACCGGCTCGGCGAAGACGGCCCCGCCGCGGGCGAAGGGCAGCGGAATCTGGGTGCGGTCCCAGCTGCGCAGGGTGATGGCGGGCCGCACGGCGAACCCTGCGACAATGACCGGCGTCTCGCGGGTCCGCGCCAGCACGATCGGCCCGTGCGGCATCTGCTGGGCCGGACCGCGCGGGCCGTCGGGCGTCACCATCATCACGCCGCCCGAGTCGATGAACCGCACCGCGTCCCGAAAGGCCTCGATGCTGCGCCGATTGCGCCGCCCGTCGAGGGTGGACGAGCCCCGGATCGCCGGGACGCCGAGCCAGCCGACCACCTTGGCGACCAGCTCGCCGTCCGGCGACTGCGAGATCAGCACGCGCCGGGGCTTCTGCTTCAGCAGCTTCACCAGCAGGCTGGCGACCGCGAGGCGCCCATGCCAGGTGAAGCCGATGACGCCGGCTGGCGAGACGGCGGCCGCATCGACCACGTCGCGGCCCTCGAAGCGCCACCGAATAGTGACCAGCGTCATGCCGAGATAGGTGGCGACCAGCCAGGCGAGTATCGACTGGACCCACGGGGTCCGCACGAACTTCTTCGCCGCCTCCCCACTCACTCGGCCGCCTCTGGGGCCGCATCTGGCGCGAGGTCGAGGTCCTGCGAGCCGGCGAGGCGGGCGTAGAGGCCGCGGCGGCTGACCAGCTGGGCGTGGTCGCCTTCCTCAACCACCTGGCCGCGATCGATCACGTAGATGCGGTCGGCGCCGCGCACGGTGGAGAGCCGGTGGGCGATCAGGATGGTGGTGCGGCCATGCATCAGCCGCTCCAGCGCCGCCTGCACCTGGGCCTCGCTCTCGGTGTCGAGGGCGCTGGTGGCTTCGTCGAGCAGCAGGATCGGCGCGTCCTTCAGGAACGCCCGGGCGATCGCCACGCGCTGGCGCTGGCCGCCGGACAGCCGCGCGCCCGCCTCGCCGACCGAGGTGTCGTAACCCATTGGCAGGGACATGATGAAGTCGTGCGCCGCCGCCTGCCGCGCCGCGGCCTCGATCTCGGCTTGCGTGGCGTCATCGCGGGCATAGGCGATGTTGGCGCGGATGGTGTCGTCGAACAGGAACGGCTCCTGCGTCACCAGCGCGATCTGGTGGCGCAGGGTGGCGATGCTGACGTCGCGCAGGTCGTGCCCGTCGATGGTCACCTTGCCCGAGGTGACGTCGTAGAAGCGCGGGATCAGGTTCAGCACCGTGGTCTTGCCGGCGCCGGATGGGCCGACCAGGGCGACGATCTCGCCGCGCCGGGCCTCCAGATTGAGCCCGTCCAGCACCACGGCGTCGGGGCCGTAGGAGAAGCCGACGTCCTCCAGCCGCACCAGCGCCTGGCCCAGCGGCAGGGCGAAGGGCTCGGCCGGGTCCTTGATCTGCGGTTGGACGTCGAGAGTCGCAAACAGGCGCTTGGCGGCGACCAGCCCCTCCGACATCACCGTCTGCAGGTTGGCCAATTGCCGCAGAGACTGGTTGGACGTCATCAGCGCGGCCAGGAAGGCGGTGAAGGAGCCGGCGGTTATCGGGTTGATGGTGAAGGGCCCGAGGTGGGTCGCGCTCAGCTGGATGCGCCAGGCGGCGTAGGCGATGACCACGCAGATCATCACCATGACCATCATCTCGGACACTGGCGCGGCCAGCGCGCGGGCGTCGCCGCCGGCGATGATGTGTTTCTGTCGCCGGGCGATCGCGTTCGCGACGCGGGCTTCCTCGAAGGCTTCCTTGTTCTCCATCTTGACCACCCGGACGCCGTCGAGGCTCTCCATGATGGTGCTGGTGAGAGTCGAGCTCTCTTCCATTGCGCCGCGGGCGGCCTTGGTGGTGCGCTTGGAATAGTCGCGCAGCACCCATCCGACGAAGGGCGCCACCACCAGCGCCACGGCCGTCAACGGCCAGTCCATCCACAGCATCACGGCCAGCATGGCCGCCAGGGTCAGTGCATTCTGCAGGTAGTTGAGCACGCCGGCGGCCGCCGCCTCGCGCACCAGCCCGGCGTCGTAGAGGATCTTGGAGACGAACCCGCCGGAGTGGGTCGCGCGAAGCCGCGCCAGATCGCCCCGCATGAAGTTGCCGATCAGCTGGCCCTGGACGTCGGCGACCACGCCATTGCCGATGCGATTGATCAGCATCGACTGGCCGATCAGCGCCAGGCCCCTGGCCACGCTCAGCAGGCCCAGGACCAGGGGCAGGGCCAGCCAGTCCCAGCCGTGACCATGGTTGGTGATCAGCCGGTCCACGGCGGGCTGCAGCGAGCCAACCAGCACCCCGTTGAGGACGGCGGCGATGACGGCGCAGAGCGCCGCGAGGGCCACGCCCTTCCATCGGCTTGCCAGATAGGCTCGCCAAACCCGCGCCGCGAGGTTCGCCCTCGATTGGGAGTCGGCTGGCCCGATCACCGTGGAACTCATGGCGGAGGGGTCGGACGAGAGGGCGGGCGTGTCAAGCGTGGGCGAGAGCGACCAGTTCCCGCAGCGCGGCCTCCACCTCGCCCCGGTGGGCGTCGAAGTCGACCTCTGGCTCGACCGCGCCGTCGTTGTCCTCGATGCGCTGGCGGGCCAGGCGCAGGGCTGGCGATGCGGCCGTCAGGGCGACTTTCATTCCGCCCAGCACCTCGCGCAGCTGCGCCGCGCACTTGCCGCCGCCCTGCGAGCCATAGGTGATGATCAGCACCGGCTTGCCGCGCCACTCGGGATAGAGGTGGTCGATGGCGTTCTTCAGCGGCGCCGGATAGCCCCAGTTGTACTGCGGCGAGACGATCACTACGCCCTGCGCGGCGCGCACCCTCTCGCTCCAGCGCTGCGTCGCCGGCGAGGAATAGCCGCCCTGCGCGGCGGGAATGCCCGGCTCGTCGTCATCGCTGAGCCCAAGGTCGCGCAAGTCCACGAGCTGGAAGGCCGCCTCGCCCAGGTGGTCGCCGAGCGCCGCGACCCAGGCGGCAATCGCGGGCGAGCGACGCATCTGGCGCGTGCTGCCGATGACCACGAGGATGGAGATTGTGTGCATGATGCACGCATATCATCGCGCCGCGACTCGTGTAAAGTGTGCGTCATGCACGGATCATCCGACGACGCGCTCGCGGCCGCCCTGCTGGAGCTGATGGGTTTCATCAACGACCCCCGCCAGGACTGGCGGATGATGGCCGAAGCGGGGCTCGACCTCGACCCGGTCTTTCTGCCGCTGCTGGTGCGGCTGGGCGCCTGGGGGCCGACCGGCGTGGTGGAACTGGCGGATCGGATCGGGCGCGATCACTCCACGCTCAGCCGGCAACTCGCCCGGCTGGAGGCCGCGGGCCTGGTGCAGCGCGCGACCTCGCAAGCCGACGGCCGCATCCGCGCCGCCCAGGTCACCCCGCGCGGCGCCGAGGCGGTCGCGGATCTGTCGGCGGCGCGGCGACGGTTGTTCGACCGCGCACTGGCTGCATGGACCTCCGACGACCGTGATACGTTGGCCCGGCTGCTGCGGCGCTTCGCCGAGGCGCTGCGGCAGTCCACACGGGAGCCACGCAAGGACGGCGACGGATGATCCGCAACTTCAGCGACCACGCCGCCAACGAGCGCACCTTCCTGGCCTGGGTGCGCACGTCCATCGCGGTGATGGCCTTCGGCTTCGTGGTCGAGCGTTTCGGCCTCTTCCTGGAGACCGCCAGCGCGGCGGCCGGCGCCGCCCAGCCCCGCGCCACGCCCCACTTCAGCGGCCCGGCGGGCCTGGCCCTGATCGCCCTCGGCCTGGTGATGATCGCCGTCGCGACCTGGCGCTTCGTCACGACCGCCCGCGAGATCGACGACCCCGAACCCCACGCCGGCCCCGGCGCCCGTTTCGACCTGGCGCTGGCGGTGCTGATCTTCCTGATGGGCGGCTCGCTCCTGGCCTACCTGGGGCTGAACCTATTCGGCAAATCCTGACAAACCCGCTCCCCCCGCTGCGCGGTGGAGGAGCGGCTCAGTCGTGGTCGTCCCCGTCGGCTTCGGGGTCGAGGAGTTTGTGGGCGTGGATGATGAAGTAGCGCATCAGGGCGTTGTCGACGGTGGCCTGGGCCTTGGCTTTCCAAGCGACGAAGGCGGTGGCGTAGCTGGGATAGGCGCCGACGAAGTCCACCTTCTTCAGGTCGCGGAACTCGGGCACGTCGACGCGCTTCAGCTCGCCGCCGATGACGAGGTGGAGCAGCTGGGGGGCGGCGGGCATGGCGGGCGGGCTCCTATTTGCCGGCGATGGCCAGGGCGTCGATGAGCAGCGAGGGGGCGTTGGCCGAGCCACGGAATTCCAGGTCGGAGCCGGGGATCATGCGGCCGTAGGCGTCGATCAGGTTGCCGGCCACGGTGATCTCGTTGACCGGGTAGGCGATCTCGCCGTTCTCGAACCAGAAGCCGGCGCAGCCCACCGACCAGTCGCCGGTGTTGGGGTTGAGCGACGGGCCGAACATGTTGGTGACCAGGAGGCCCGCGCCGGCGTCGCGCATCAGCGCCGCCTGGTCGCGTTCGCCCGGCTGCAGGGTGAGGTTGCTGGTCGAGACGCCGGGCGGTCCGGCGAGGCCGCGCGAGGCGTGGCCGGTGGTCGCCATGCCGAGCTGCCGGGCCGAGGAGGCGTTGAGCAGCCAGGTGGTCAGCACGCCGGCGTCGATCAGGGCGCGGGTCTCGTTGGCGACGCCCTCGTCGTCGAAGGGCGAGGAGCCGAGGCCGCGGATCCGGTGCGGCTCGTCGGTGATGGTCACCGCCTTGGAGAACACCGGCTGGCCGAGCTTGGTCTTCAGGAACGAGACGCCGCGCGCCACCGACGGGCCGGAGATGGCGTTGAGCAGCGGGCCCAGCGTCGAGGCGGCGATGCGGTTCTCGAAGATCACCGGCGCGGTGGTCGAGGCGATCTTGCGCGGGCTGAGCTTGGCGACGGCGCGGCGGCCGGCCTCGGCGCCGATCTCGCCGGCGCCCGGCAGGTCGGCCTGCCAGCGGGTCTGGCGGCCCTCGCCGGCGCTCTCCATGCCCGAGCCTTCGCCGGCGATGGCGCTGGCGCCGACGTAGAAGCTGGACGCCCGATGCTCGCCGGAGAAGCCGGTGCTGGTGACCAGGCGCCAGGCGCCCGTCGACCAGGCGGCCGAGCTGGAGTCGGAATTGCTGACGCCTTCAATGGCGCGCGCCGCGGTCTCGGCTTCGAGCGCGCGGGCTTCGAGGTCTTCGGCGTCCGGCTCCGTGCCGTCGTAGAGGTCCAGGTCGGCGAAGGGGCCGTGGGCCAGGCGGTCTTCCGGCGCCAGGCCCGCATAGGGTTCCTCGGGCGCCAGCTTGGCCATCGCCACCACCCGCTCGATCAGCTTGGCGCGGCCCTCGGCCGAGACGTCGGAGCCCGAGACCGTGGCCTGGCGGCGGCCGACGAAGACCCGCACCCCGAGGTCGCGGCTCTCCTCGCGCTCCACCTCTTCGAGCGCGCCCAATCGCACGGTCACCGAGAGCGACCGGCGCTCCGCAAACACCGCCTCGGCCGCGTCGGCGCCCTGCGCCCGCGCCTTGGCCACCACGTCCTGTAAGAGAGCTTCATCCATGGGCCGCATATGGCGGATGGGGTGCGAGGCGGCAAGGCGCGAGGGCGGTGAGGTTGGGCTGCCGCAGGCGCCTTTAGATTTTTACCACGAAAAACACGGAGAACACGGAAACGAAGCTGCGATGTCCGCAGCAGGATTGAGCGCGCTTCGCGCCGATCCAACGGCGCCGTCCGTGTTCTCCGTGTTTTCCCTGGAAAAAAGAAGCGTCGGCCTCAGGCGATGATGTCCGGGGTCAGGCGGTCTTCGAGCTTGGCGATCTGGTCGCGCAGGGTGAGTTTCTTCTTCTTCAGCCGGGCGATGCGCAGCTGGTCGGGCCTCGGCAGGGCTTCGAGGGCGCGTGCGGCGGCGTCGAGGTCCTGGTGCTCTTCGCGCAGGGCCGAGATCTGGTTGCGGACGCGGGCTTCGTCGTCCGGCCCGAGCGCCTTTTCGTCCATGCTACCGTCCCTGTCCCGAGGCCGTCCTGATAGCAGGAAAGACGGCGGCGCTGGAACTGGCCTCAGGCCGGCGGCAGACCGGCGAGGAAAGCCCCGATCGCCGGGTTCACCACCTCGGCGTGGGTGAGGTTGGCGGCGTGGCCGGCGCCCGGCACGACCACCAGCTTCGCGTCGGGCAGGCCGGCGGCCAGCACTTCGGCCAGATGCAGCTCGATCGCGGCGTCGGCGTCGCCGTGCACCACCAGCGCCGGGACCTTGATCTGGGCCAGCTTGCCGGTGACGTCGTCGCGGGTGGCGAGCGTGTTCATGCAGCCCAGCATGTTGACCGGCTTGATGGTCTTCCACTTGGCCTTCCAGGCCCCGGCGCCGGCCCAGTTGTCGCCCAGGATGATGCCCTCGACGATCGAGGCGATCGGGTCCGGCATCTCGCCTGCGGCGGCCCACGCCTCAGCCAGTTGCATGTGGCCCTTCAGCGCTTCGGGATGCTCCTGGCCCGCCTGGGTGTCGATCAGGATCAGCGCCCGGACGATCTCCGGGTGGGTCAAGGCGCAGCGCAGGCTCAGGAACCCGCCCTGGCTCATCCCCGCCAGCACGGCGCGCCGGATGCCGAGGTGCTTCAGCAAGGCGGCGAGGTCGTCAGCGGAGTCGTAGTAGGTGAAGGGCGCCAGCGTCTCGCCCGCGGTGCCCGCATGACCGCGCTCGTCCCAGGTAATGCAGCGGTAGCGGTCCCTGAGCGCCGCCACCTGCGGGGCGAACATATCGTGGTCCATGAAGAGGCCGTGCGAGAAGATCACCGGCGGGCCAGACCCGCCGGTGTCCTCGTAATAGAGCCTCTGGCCGTTGACCTCGGCGATCGGCATCAGGCGACCGCTTCGACCGCCCGGGCCACCTCCGCCGGCTTCTCGGCGATGATCATGTGGCCGGCTTCCGGCACGTTCACCAGCGTGGCGCCGGCGATGGCGGAGGCAAAGGCGGGGCCGTAGATCGGCGGGATCAGCTTGTCGCTTTCGCCCCATACGATCACGGTCTTGGCCTTCACCCGGTAGAGCCGCTCGGCCAGGCCGCGTTCGGGCACCGGGAACAGCAGCTTGCCGGCCATGCCCATCTGCCGCGCGTTGCGGATCAGGTATTCCTGCAGGAACTTCGGGTCGCTGAAGTCGAGCCCCTTGGACATCAGCGCCGCGCCGGCCGCGGGGTCGTGGAACAGGTACTTCGGCATTTCGAACGGCAGCAGCGAGAAGAGGTCGGCGATCGGGTGGTCGTCCATCCAGAGGCCCGCCGGGCAGATCAGGGCGAGGCGCGAGACGTCGTTAGGCGCCAGCGCCGCCATCTCCGCGGCGATCATGCCGCCCATCGAGTGGCCGACCAGGATCGGGTTCTTCAGCCCCAGCGCCTCGACCACGTCCCAGCCGTGCAGGGCGAAGTCGAGCATGTCGCGCATGGTCGTGCACTCTTCGGTCTCGCCATACCCGGGCAGGTAGGGGGCGTAGACGTGAAAGCGCGAGGCGAGCTCGGCCAGCAGCGGATCATCGGCGGTCATGCCGCCGGCGCCGTGCAGGAAGACGAGCGCTTCGCCCGAGCCGCCCTCGAGGTAGCGGATCGGGGCGTGCTTGGTCTCTACGGTCTTGGTTTCCATGATCCTCGCCCTTACTCGGCCGGAACCGGCTGGCGCGGCGCGGAGCCGGGCGCCGTGGTCACCGCGTCCGGCAGCGAGCCGGGCGTCACGCGCTGGGCGATCGGGTGACACCAGAAGCGGTCGTCGTCCGCCCAGTCGGGGAACACGTTGCGCAGCTTCGGCATCACCTTCTCGGCGAAGAGCTTGGTCGAATACATGCACTTGTCGGCCGGCATGTTGCCGACGTGCATGAGGCAGAAGATGTTGCCGACGTGGAGGCCGGTGGCGAGCTCTTCCAGGCGCTGGCGCACCGTCTCCGGGCTGCCGGCAATGACGTGGCCGCCCTCAACCAGGTCCTTCCAGGTCAGCTCGGCATAGCCGCCGCGCGGCGGGGCGTACTGGCTGAGCGCGCCGGTCTGGATGGTCTTGATGGTGCGGTAGCCGGGGGCGTCGGCGAAGCCCGGATAGACGTGCAGGCACCTGTTGTAGAAGTAGTTCACGTGCGGCCAGTAGAGGCGCTCGGCCTCCTCGTCGGTCTCGGCGACGCAGATGGTCTGGGCGAAGCCGGCCCGGTAGGGGCTGTTGTCCGGCGCCCCGCGCTCTTCGACCCGGTTCCAGTAGCCCTTCATCAGAGCCTGGGCGCGGATGTAGCCCGAGAAGCTCAGGTACGAGTAGCTGTAGGTGTTATCGATACAGAAGTCGTAGGTCTCGACCGAGCCGCCGCCGGGGATGTGGATCGGCGGGTGCGGCTGCTGGATCGGCCGCGGCCAGATGTTGACGTGGCGCAGCTTGTTGTAGCGGCCGTTGAAGGCGAAGGGATCGCGCGTGGTCCAGGCCTTGATGATCAGGTCGTGCGCCTCGGCGTACTTCTCCCGGGTCAGGGCCGGGATCTGGCCGTAGCAATAGTTGGTGTCCATCGAGGTGCCGACCGGGAAGCCGGCGACCAGCCGCCCGCCCGAGATGCAGTCGAGCATGGCGAACTCTTCGGCCACCCGGACCGGCGGGTTGTAGAGGGCGATGGAATTGCCCAGCACCACCAGGGCCGCGTTCTTGGTGCGGCGCGCCAGGCCGGCGGCAATGATGTTGGGGCTGGGCATGATGCCGTAGCCGTTCTGGTGATGCTCGTTCACCCCGATCCCGTCGAAGCCCAGCGTGTCGGCGTATTCGAGCAGGTCCATGTAGGTGTTGTAGACCTCGTGGCTTTTCACGGGGTCGAACAGCCGCTGGTCGATGTCGACCCACACCGAGTGGTGCTTCTCCCGGAAATCGTCCGGCAGATAGGGCCAGGGCATCAGGTTGAACCAGGTGAACTTCATCCGGGAATCCTCCAGGCGACGGCTGTTGATTATCGCCGTTCAGTCAGAGGCGACCCTAAGCCATGGCCGGCCGGGCGCGCAACGCCCGTCCTTTGCGAGACTGTCCTAAGTGTCCTTCTCCCCTCGCGGTCTCCCGCGAGGGGAGAAGGACGAAAGACTCTGGCTCAGCCCGTGAGGACCCGGCGCGTCCTAGGCCCCCGCCTTCTCCGCGAACTTCCAGGCCGCGGCGCCCAGGGCCGGCACCCGCGCCGCCATCGCGGCGGCTTGCGGGGAGTTGGCGGTGCCGTCGCGGGCGCGGCCGACGATGCCCTGGATGATGCCGGCGAGGCGGAAGATGTTGTACGAGAAGTACCAGTTGAGGTCCGGCAGGCCGTCGCGCCCGGTGCGGGCGCAGTAGTCGGCCACCACCTCCTCGATGGTCGGCGCGCCATGCGCCTTCTTGTCCTCGATGGCGGCCATGGCGCCGTTGACCCAGCCCATCAGCAGGTAGGTGAAGTCAGCCAGCGGATTGCCCAGCGTGCCCAGTTCCCAGTCGAGCACCGCGATCACGCGCGGCTCGGTGGGGTGCATGGCCATGTTGTCCATGCGGTAGTCGCCGTGGACGATGGAGGTCTGGTCGTCGGCCGGGCAGGTTTTCGGCAGCCACTCGATCAGGCGCTCAATTGTATCAATTTGCTGGGTCTCGGAGGCCCGGTACTGCTTGGTCCAGCGGTCGATCTGCCGAGCCATGTAGTTGCCGGTGCGGCCGTAGTCCTCGAGGCCGATGGCCTTGTAATCAGTGTTGTGCAGGTCAGCGAGGGTCTTCACCTGCGCCATGTAGATCGGGTAGCGCTCCTCCGGCGTGTAGCCCGGCAGGCTCTGGTCCCAGATGATCCGGCCCTCGACCATGTCCATGACGTAGAACCAGGTGCCGATGACGCTGTCGTCGATGCAGAGGCCGTAGCTCTTGGCCACCGGAAAGCCGGTCGGATAGAGGGCGGTGATCACCTTGTACTCGCGGTCGACCGCATGGGCCGAGGGCAGCAGCTTGCCGGGCGGCTTGCGGCGCATCACGTACTTCTTGCCCGGCGTCACCAGCTGGTAGGTCGGGTTGGACTGGCCACCCTTGAACTGGCGCACTTCCAGCGGCCCCGCGTAGCCGGCGATATTGGCCTGCATCCAGCGATCCAGCGCGGCCTCGTCGAACTTGTGGCTTTCGACCACGTCCTTGGTGCCGCTGTTGTCCCGCTCGCGGGTGCGTTCGGCGGCGGCTTCCTGGGCGTCGGCCATGGCGTTTCCTCGTCGTACGTTTGTTTGAACCGACTCTAGCCGTGGGCAGGGGTGCTTGCAAAGCGCCTCAGCGCATCGACGCTTTCAATGCGATGTCGGTGCGGTAGAACCCACCCGGCCAGTCGATCCTGGCGATAGCGCCGTAGGCGAGAGACCGCGCTTCGGCGAGCGTCGGCGCCAGCGCGCAGATATTGAGCGCCCGCCCCGCGCCCGCCACCAGCGCGCCATCGCCCCGCCGGCTGGTCCCGGCGTGGAAGACCACGACGTCCTCGCCGAAGTCCGCCTCGGCGCCGGCGATCGCCGAGCCGCCTTGCGGCGCGTCCGGATAGCCGTTCGCCGCCATCACCACGCAGACCGCCGCTTCGTCGCGCCAGACCGGCGCTGGCATCCCCGCGAGGCGTCCCGTCGCCGCGGCCATCAGATAGGGCACGAGGTCGCTTTCCAGGCGCAGCATCAGCACCTGGCATTCCGGATCGCCGAAACGGACGTTGAACTCCACCAGCTTCGGCCCCTCGGCGGTGACCATGATCTCGCAGAAGATCGCGCCCCGGTACGGCGCCCCCTCGGCCGCGATGCCGGCGAAGGCGGGCTCGATCAGCCGGGTGCGGGTCTGCTCGACCACCGCCTCGGTCAGCACCGACGCCGGCGCATAGGTTCCCATGCCGCCGGTGTTCGGCCCCTGGTCGCCGTCGAAGGCGCGCTTGGCGTCCTGGACGCCAGTCAGCATCAGGCTGGTCTCGCCGTCGCAGAGGGCGAAGAGCGAGGCGATCTCGCCGACCAGGAACTCCTCGATCACCACCCGCGCGCCCGCTGCGCCGAAGCGGCCTCCGAGACTATCGTCGATCGCCGCCTCCGCCTCGGCGCGGCTCTGCGCGATCACCACGCCCTTGCCGGACGCCAGGCCATCGGCCTTGATCACGAACGGGGCGTCGAACTGGTCGAGGAACGCCTTGGCCGCAGCGGCTTCCTCGAAGACGCCGTAGCGCGAGGTCGGCAGGCCGTAGCGATCGCAGAACGCCTTGGTGAAAGCCTTGGACGATTCCAGCTGCCCCGCCGCCGCGGTTGGGCCGAAGCACGGGATGCCTGCCTCGGCGAGCGCGTCCGCCAGGCCCGCCGCGACCGCCGCCTCCGGGCCGATCACCACCAGGTCCGCCGCGATCTCCCGCGCCAGCGCCACTTGCCCCGCCACGTCGGTCGCCGCCACCGCCCGCAACTCACCCTGCGCCGCCATCCCCGGATTGCCGGGCGCGCAGACCAGCCGCGTCAGCAGCGGCGAGGCGGCGATCTTCCAGGCCAGCGCATGCTCGCGCCCACCTGAGCCGACGAGGAGGATGATCATGCGGCGGCGTTTGGCCCAGCGGCGCCGGCGCGGTCAAGGCGGGCCGACACGAAGCGAGCGTCAAGCCGCCGCGATCGCCTGGCTGGAAGCGCTCGCGCCGGACCGGGCGTTGCGGATCGCGATCACGCGGAACGCGCCATACTGGATGGCGAAGGCGGTCAGCTTCGAGGCCATCGGGAAGATCGCCAGGAAGGCGGCCCAGGTCGCCGCGCTGGTCGCGAAGGCGAAGTAGAGGTTGAGCACCGCCGTCAGGGCCATCAGGGCGGCCCAGCCATAACCGGCGCCCACGATCAGCCGGCGCGGCAGGTGTTCCTGCGCCGCCGGTGGCACATAGCGGGTCATCCAGCCGGGTTGCAGCATCGAGGCCGCGACGACCACATAGATGATGGTCGGCTTGATCATCACGAAGCGCGGGTCGTTGGTGACGATGGCGGCCACGCCCATCACGATCACCAGCCCGACGCTGGCCCACTGCAGCGCGGCCACCTTGCGCCCGCGGAAGAGCAGGTAGGAGATCTGGCCGATGCCGATGGCGATGCCGAGCCCGGTGGCGGCGTAGAGATTGTGGGTCAGGGCGAAAACGCCGGCGAAAAACAGCGTCGAGAGCATGTCGAGCGCCAGCGGACGGATGGCGTAAGCGAGGTTCTTCATGGTGTGGGTCGCCCCTCCTTGCCGGGCGCGGCCGAAAGCTAGGCGAGGGGCCGCTATGGCCCCAGGCGACCGGCGAAGCAGAGCAGTCCACTCGCGAAAACCACCCCGTCGTTCACGCTTCGTCAGCGGCAAACCGCGGCAAATGCGATCGGTTCTTCATTCCGCAAGCCTTCGGGCCTATATTGAGCGGGTTCGGACTCGTCCGGACTATGGAGATAAACGCGCGTGTAATAAGCGGACTGGACCCGGGTGCGATTCCCGGCGGCTCCACCAACACCTTTCCCGCGTTATCGGCGGGGTCGCCTGGGGCCGATCAGCATCGACAGACGTCTAAAGGCGTTGCTTTCTCCCGGCGTGGCTCACCGTTTCGGGCCATTCACTAACTGCGAACGATAACTTCGCTCAAGAGTATGCCCTCGCCGCGTAATGCGGTGCGGTCGTTCTCGACCTTAAGCCCCGGGCTTTAGCCGGTTCGGGCGGGGCTCGGGAGGCGCCTGGCAACAGAAGCCTCCCACCTTCCTCTCCATCGGTCCTTTCCGCACGCTGAAATCACCCTGACGGGCGGTATCGCGCCTTTGCTTCGGCAGGTCCGCGCGCTAGGTTCGCCCGCGATGGCCAAGGACGGCAAACCCCGCGATCTCATCGGTTACGACGCATTGCAGCAGGAGGCGCTGCGCGGCGTGGTGCGCGCGGCGCTGAAGCATGCGGCGGGCAAGGGCCTGCCCGGCGACCACCACTTCTTCATCACCTTCAAGACCAGCGCCGCCGGCGTCACCGGGCCGCAGGAACTGCTGGCCCAGTACCCTGACGAGATGATGATCGTGCTGCAGCACCAGTATTGGGACCTGGCGCCCGGCGAGACCTTCTTCTCGGTGACGCTGAAGTTCGGCGGCCAGCCCCGGTCGCTGTCGGTGCCCTATGCCGCCATCACCCAGTTCTGGGACCCCAGCGTCGATTTCCGCCTGCGCTTCAGCTCGGCGGACCTGTCGGTGCTGCGCGCGACGCCGCTGCCCGCGCCCCAGGCGGCGCCGAAGCCCGCCTCGCCCAAGCCAGCGCCGCTCAAGGCCGCGACGCCCGACGACGGCGCGCCGGATGCGCCGAAGATCGTTTCGCTCGATCAATTCAGAAAGAAATAGCCCGACGTGACCGACGCAGCCGCCGCCGAGACCCCGGCCCCCGTCCTGACCGACGACGACATCCTGCAGCGCTTCCTCCGCACCAAGAACCAGCCGACCGGCTCGCAGACGCTGGGCTTCCGGATGGTCAGCGTCAGCCAGGAGAAGATGGAGGTCGAGGTCGCCTTCGAGGCCAAGGCCGAGATGCTCTCCAACCCGATGAAGCAGGTGCAGGGCGGCTACCTCTGCGCCATGCTCGACGAGTGCATGTCGGTGGCCTGCATGGTGGCTTCGAAGATGACCGCCGTCGCGCCCACCGCCGAGATGAAGACCAGCTTCTATCGCCCCGCCAGCTTTGGTGTGATCAAGGGCATCGGCCGGGTGGCGCGCTGGGGCCGCACCATCGCGTTCACCGAGGGCGAACTCTACGACGCCGACGGGCGGCTGCTCGCCAAGGCCACCGGCACGGCCGTGCCGACGCCGTTCAAGAACTACAAGTAGCGCGCCGATGCGGGGCTGGATCGCTGGGGCGATCGCCGCACTTGGCGTGCTGGCGCTGGCGCCCGCCGCCGTCGCCGCGAGCCCGTTCGCCAACTGGGCCGCGGTGGTGATCGCCGGCGACTTCCACGCCGCCCACACCAACAATCCGACCGAGACCTTCGACAACGCCCGCCGCGACGTCGCCGCCGAGCTGATCCGCAAGGGCTTCTCGCCCGCCAACGTGCGCCAGTTCTCGGTGCGCCCCGAGCTCTATCCGGACCCGAAGCCCGGCAAGTCGGACATCCAGCCGATCTACGAGGGCCTGACCCAGCTGGCCCAGCATGCCACCGGCGGGTGCCTCGTCTACTTCTCTTCGCACGGCTCGCCGCAAGGCGTGGTCGTGGACGGCCAGATCGCCCCGCCGCAGCTGGTCGACCAGATGATCAGCCAAGCCTGCGGACGTCGCCCGACCATCGTGGTGATCTCCGCCTGCTTCTCCGGCGTCTTCGTGCCGGCGCTGGCCGACAGCAACCGGATGATCATGACCGCAGCGCGACCCGATCGCTCGTCCTTCGGCTGCAGCGAGAGCGACAAATACCCCTACTTCGACACCTGCATGCTGCAGGAGTTGCCCCAGGCGCACGACTTCGTCGCCCTGGCCCCCAAGGTGCAGGCCTGCGTCGCCGCCCGCGAGAAACAGCTGGGCGCCTCGCCAGCCTCCGAACCCCAGGTCTACATCGGCGCCCAGCTGCGCCCGATCCTGCCGCTGATGGCCTTCGACCCGGGATAGCGGCTTGCCAGCCGGGGCCTGAGGCTTAAACCCGCGCTGCATGCCGCAGCCGGGGAGCCCCATGTCCGCCACACGCACCGAGACCGACAGCTTTGGGCCGATCGAGGTGCCCGCCGACCGCTATTGGGCGGCGCAGACGCAGCGGTCGTTGCAGAACTTCAGGATCGGCTGGGAGAAGCAGCCGGTCGCGGTGGTGCGGGCGCTGGGCATCGTCAAGCGCGCCGCGGCCGAGGTGAACATGGCGCTGGGCCGGCTCGATCCCACGATCGGCAACGCCATCGTGGCGGCCGCGCAGGAGGTGATCGAGGGCAAGCTTGATGACCACTTCCCGCTGGCGGTCTGGCAGACCGGCTCCGGCACCCAGTCGAACATGAACGCCAACGAGGTGATCTCGAACCGGGCCATCGAGATGCTGGGCGGGGTGATGGGCTCGAAGCAGCCTGTCCACCCCAACGACCACGTCAACATGAGCCAGTCGTCCAACGACACCTACCCGACGGCCATGCACATCGCCTGCGCCGAGGAGGTGGTGAAGCGGCTGATCCCGGCGCTGCGCACCCTGCACGACGCGCTGGACGCCAAGGCCAGGGCGTGGGCTCACATCATCAAGATCGGCCGCACCCACACCCAGGACGCCACCCCGCTCACCCTGGGCCAGGAGTTCAGCGGCTACGTCCAACAGGTGGCCAATGGCCTCGCCCGCATCGAGATGACCTTGCCGATGCTGATGCAGCTGGCGCAGGGGGGCACGGCGGTCGGCACCGGCCTCAATGCGCCGGTCGGCTTCGCCGAACAGGTGGCGGCGAAGATCGCTGAGAACACCAACCTGCCCTTCACCTCGGCGCCCAACAAGTTCGAGGCGCTGGCGGCCCACGACGCGATGGTCTTCACCCACGGCGCGATCAACACCACGGCCGCCGGCCTCTTCAAGATCGCCAACGACATCCGCTTCTTAGGGAGCGGGCCGCGCTCGGGGCTGGGCGAGCTGTCGCTGCCCGAGAACGAGCCGGGCTCGTCGATCATGCCGGGCAAGGTCAACCCGACCCAGTGCGAGGCGCTGACCATGGTCTGTACCCGCATCTTCGGCAACGAAGCTACCATGACCTTCGCAGGCGCCTCGGGCCACTTCGAGCTCAATGTCTTCAACCCGGTGATGGCCTATACCCTGCAACAGTCGATCCGGCTGATGGCGGACGCGGCCGAGAGCTTCACCGAGCACTGCGTCGTCGGCATCGAGCCGCGCGAGGCCAACATCCAGGCCGCCCTCGACCGCTCGCTGATGCTGGTGACGGCGCTCGCCCCCAAGATCGGCTACGACGCCGCCGCCAAGATCGCCAAGACCGCCCACCACAACGGCACGACGTTGCGCGAGGAAGCGGTCGGCGGCGGCTACGTGACCGAGGCCGAGTTCGACGCAGTCGTCCGCCCGGAGAAGATGATCGGCCCGGGCTGACAGCGGGGACGAGGCGACCTATCCTTCGTTCCGAACGGAGATTGCGATGGGCAAGACCGAGCTGCGGATCGAGATCGACACGCTTCTGCTGGATCAGGCTCGCACCGCCGAACTTCAGGTGGCGATCGTCGTGGAGCGGGCGCTCAAAGCGGCGCTTGGTCCCGCAGCCGCAGAAGAGCGCGCAAAGCGGTGGGCCGCGGAGAATGCGCCCGCGATCGAGGCCCACAACCGCCACGTCGAGGAGTTCGGCACGTTTGGCGAGGAGTGGCGGTCCTGGTGATCCGCCAGTTCGACGTGTTCGAAAACCCGAACGCCCGAAGCCGGCCACAAGCGCCGTACATCGTTTCGATCCAATCGCACTTTCTGGACGCGCTGATCACGACAGTGGTCGCGCCGCTCTTCCGTGCGGAAATCATGCCGGCAGATCGCGCGGTGATCCTGCCCATCGAATTCGCCGACCAAGCGCTCACACTGAACGTCGCACTGATTGCCAACATCGAGTCGCGGCGGCTGCGTCGATCGGTCGGCAGCCTGGTCAGCTATGATCTGGAAATCCGCCGCGCGATCGATCGGCTCCTGACGGGCTTCTGACCCCTCAGGCCAGCCGGCTCACCGCGAAATCGGCCAGCGATTGCAGCGCATCGCGCCAATCCCCTGCCGGGAACATCGACAGCGAGCGTTTGGCGGCGCCGGCGTAGTCGCTGGCGAGGTCGAGGGTGGCGTCGAGGGCGCCGCACCCGATTACCAGTTCGCGGGCGCGGCGGAAGTCGGCGTCGGTCTGCTCCTTGCGGCCGATGACGCGCTCCCAGAAGTCGGCCTCGCGGGCCCCGGAGCGGGCGATGGCCAGGATCAACGGCAGCGTCGCCTTGCCTTCGCGGAAGTCGTCGCCGGCGTTCTTGCCCAGGGTCTCGGCCGAACCGGCGTAGTCGAGC
>DATAVF010000342.1:0-13748 GCA_036267835.1 Caulobacteraceae bacterium
ACGGCACTCCGTGCCGCCGCTCCGCGGCCGCCAAAGGCGGTCCTTGACGCCGCCAGCCGATTGGAAAAACTGGCCTCCATGCGTTCGACGGACTTCTCTCGATCCAGACAGACTGTGGCGCACGAACTTGCGCGACGGAGATTGGTGGTGAGCGTTCGGCGCCAGCTGCTTCTGGCGGGGGTCGGCGCGACCCTGTTCGGGGCCGTGGTAAGCGGCTTGCTCACCACCGCGTGGGTCGGAGAGAACCTTAGCGGCGACTTCGCCAATCAGGAGACGGGCGCGCTCGACATCGGCTTCACCGCGGCGATCTTCCTGACTTGCACGGCCCTCATCGCCGCGCCGGTGGCGCTCATCGCGATTGCCGGGGTTCTCGCCAGGGCTCTGGCAATGCGTCCCGAACCGCGAGAGCCCGATGCCCGGCACCATTGACACATATCGCGCCAAGCGGCGCTTCGCGAAGACGCCCGAGCCGGCCGGCGCGGTGGCGGCCTCGGGGGAGTCGATCTACGTCATCCAGAAGCACCACGCCCGGCACATGCACTACGATCTGCGCCTGGAGATGGGCGGCACGCTGAAGAGTTGGGCGGTGCCCGAGGGGCCGTGCCTGGACCCCAAGGTGCGGCGCTTCGCCAAGCTCGTCGAAGACCACCCGATCGAATACGCGAGCTTCGAGGGGCGCATTCCGGGCGGCAACTATGGCGCGGGCTCGGTGATCGTGTGGGATCGGGGCACCTGGGTGACGCTAGCCGAGCCGGAAGCGGCGTTCGCGGCGGGGGAGATCAAGTTCCGGCTGGCGGGGGAGAAGCTGGGCGGCGGCTGGATGCTGAAGCGCCTGCCCGACGATCCGACCAACTGGCTCTTGATCAAGGAGCGCGATCCCGACGCCCGGCCGATCGCCGACTACGACGTCCTGGTCGAGCAGCCCAACAGCGCCATCACCGGCCGGCCGGTCGATGAGGACGCGCCGCCGGCGCCGCGGCGTCCGGCGCCGAAGGCCAAGGCGGCCGGCAAGATCGAGGGCGCCGTCGCCGCGCCCCTGCCGGCGCGCTGGAAGCCGCAGCTGGCGACGCCGGTCGATGCGGCGCCGCAGGGCAAGGACTGGCTGCACGAGATCAAGTACGACGGCTACCGCACCCTCGCCTTCATCGAGGCCGGCAAGGTGCGGCTGATCACCCGCAACGGCCACGACTGGACCCACCGCTATGGCCACCTCGCCAAGACGCTGGCCAAGCTGCCGTGCAAGAGCGCTCTCCTGGATGGCGAGGTGGTGGTGCAGGACCCGCGCGGCATCTCCTCGCTGAACCTGCTGGAGGCGGCGCTGGAGGGCGGCGATCCGAACGCCTTCACCTACTTCGCCTTCGATCTCTGTTACCTCGACGGCTTCGACCTGTCGGCCGTAAAGCTCGTCGATCGCAAAGCCGCGCTGGCGGCGCTAGTGGGGCCGCTGGTCGACGACCGCTCGGGCGTGCAGCTCAGCGAGCACGTGGCCGGGGGGGGCGACGCCCTCTTTGCCCAGGCCAGCCGCATGGGGCTGGAGGGGATCGTCTCCAAGAAGGCCGACAGCCGCTACGTGCAGGCCCGCTCGCCGGCCTGGCTGAAGGTGAAGCGTGTCGATGTCGGGACCTTCCCGGTGATCGGCTTCCTCTCCAACATGCCGATGGCGGCCTCGTCGCTGATCCTGGCCGAGGAGCAGGACGGGGAGCTGGTCTACGCCTGCCGCGTCGGCTCGGGCATCGGCGACGAGAAGGCGCGCGAGATCTACGCGGCGCTGGCGCCGGCCGAGCGGGCGACGCCGATCGTCACCTCGCCGAAGACGCCGGGCGCCCGCTGGGTCGAGCCGGAGTGGAGCGCCGAGATCGGCTTTCGCAGCCGCTCGACCGGCGGGGCGCCTCGGGCGCCGGTGCTGATGGGCTTCGTCCCGCGCCGCAAGACGCGGGTGGCGAAGTCGGTGAAGCCGAAGCTGGTTGGCGACCGCGACCTCGCGGCCATCCAGCTCACAAACCCGGAGCGCGAGTTCGCCGGCACCGGGGTCACCAAGCTGGATGTGGCGCTCTATTACGCCCGCGTCGCCGACTGGCTGCTGCCCGAGGTGCTGCGCCGGCCGGTGACAGTGATCCGCTGCCCATCCGGCGACTTGCGCGACCTCTTCTATCAGCGCCACAGCTTTGCCGGCCTGCCGCCGGGCGTGGAGACCGTCGAGCTGAAGGACGAGGAGGGCCGCGCCGCCTTCATCACCATCACCGAGCCGCGCGGGTTCTTGGGGCTGCCGCAGTTCGGCGCCGCCGAGTTCCACCTCTGGGGCTGCCATATCGACGATCCGGAGCACCCGGACCGGCTGATCATGGACCTTGACCCGGATACGGCCCTGCCTTGGCGCAGCGTCTGCACCGCCGCCGAGATGCTGCGCGAACGGCTGGCGGCCATGGGCTTCACCCCCTTCCTGCGCACTACCGGCGGCAAGGGGCTTCACCTCGTGATGGCGCTGGAGGCCGGCCATAGCTGGCCGGTGGTGAAGGGGTTTGCCGAGGCGTTCGCCAAGGCGATGGCCGGCGATGCGCCCAGCCTCTTCACCGCGGTAGCCTCGAAGGAACGTCGTAAAGGCCGAATTTACCTCGACTATCTAAGGAATGGACGCGGCGCGAGCGCGGTGGCGTCCTATTCGCTGCGCGCCCGGCCAGGTTTTCCGGCGGCGACGCCGATCTTCTGGGACGAGCTTGCTTCCCTCACGGGCGGCGACGCATTCAATCGTCTCAACATGCACCGGCGGCTGGAGTCTCTGGCCGCCGACCCGTGGGATGAGTTAGTATCCAGCGCCGTCAAGATAACGCCGAAGATGCGTCGTGACGTCGGGATGAAAACATAAGGGGTGTTCGATGGCGGGACGTGCTTACTGGAAGGGATACCTGAAGCTGTCGCTGGTCTCTTGCCCGGTGAAGCTCTATTCGGCGACCTCCGCGTCGGCCGGCAAGATCTCCTTCAACATGCTGCACAAGGACACGCTGAACCGCGTGCAGCAGAAGTATCATGACCCTGAGCTGGGCGAGATCGACCGGGCCGACCTGGTCAAGGGCTACCAGTTCGAGAAGGACCGCTACGTGGTGGTCTCGAACGACGAGCTGGACGCGGTCGAGATCGAGAGCAGCAAGACCATCGACATCGACGGCTTCGTCGACGCCGGCGACATCGACCCGATCTACCTGGACTCGACCTACTACCTCGCCCCCGACGGCCCGATCGCCGAGGAGACCTTCGCGGTGATCCTCGAGGCGATGAAGCGCGCGGGCAAGGTGGCCGTCGCCCGCATCGTGCTCTCCGGCCGCGAGCGGCTGGTCGAGATTCAGCCGATCGAGGACGGCTTCCGGCTGATGACGCTGCGCTCGGCCAAGGAAGTCCGCGCGCCGTCGAGCGCCCTCGACAAGCTGAGCGTCAAGCTCAGCGACGACATGCTGGCGATGGCCGCGATGATCATCGGCCAGAAGAAGATGAGCTTCGATCCGGCCACCTTCGAGGACCGCTACGAGGAAGCGCTGATGGCGCTGGTGAAGTCGAAGATCACCGGCGGCGAGCCGATCATCACCAAGGCGCCCGAGCGCGGCAATGTGGTCAACCTGATGGATGCGCTGCGCCGCAGCATCGAGGAAGAGCGCCGCCCGCCCGCGCCCAGCCTCGCCAAGGCCCCCGCCGCGGCCGGCAAGGCGCCGGCGAAGAAGCCCGCCGCCGCCAAGGTCACCGCCGCCGAGGCTGCGGCCGCCGCAGCCCCCGCGCCGGCCAGGAAGAAGAAGTCCAGCGCCGCCTGAAGCCTTGAGCGACCTGATGGATCTCGAGGACCGCACGGTCGCGCTCTATGGCCGCTTCCAGCCCGGCGTGCGCGAGCGGCTGCAGCGCGAAGTGGCGCGCCGCGGCGGCTCGGCGGCGCGGGACGTCACCCGGCGCAGCAATGTGCTGGTGGTGGGGGCGCTGGCCTCGGCGCTGATCGACAGCGAGGCCCTGCCGTCGCGCCTGGCCGCCGCGCGCTCGCTGGGCATCCCGGTCTACGGCGAGCGGTCGTTTGCGGCGGACCTTGCCAACGAGCCGCCGCCGAGCGCGACCCTGCCGCTGGCCACCGCGCTGGCGCAGACCCCGCTCAGCGCTGACGACGCGGCCATCTTCGCGGCCTTCGACCTGATCGCTTTGCAGGACGGCCGCACCCGGTTCGGCGACGCCGGAGTGATCCGCACCGCCGCCGAACTGATCGGCCACGGCCGCAGCCGCGCCGACGCGGTGCGGATATTGATGCGGGCGCGGGATATCGCCCCGCTCGGCCGCCACAAGATCGTGCTGACCCCGCAGGGCGAGGCGGCGCTGCAGTGGGACGACGGCCTGACCACGCTGGAGGGCCAGGGCTACCTGCCGCTCGACGAGGAACACGCCAGCCTCGACGACCTCTTCGAGGCCGCGGCCATCGCCGAGGCCGAGGGCGAATTCGACGAGGCCGCGCGGCTCTACGACATGTGCGCCAGAGCCGACCGGACCGACGCCATCGCGCCCTACAACTACGGCAACATCCGCCTGGCGCAGGGCGAATTTCAGCAGGCCGCGCTGGCCTACCAACGGGCCCTGGCCCGCGACGCCCGCTTCGTCGAGGCGCGCTACAACCTGGCTCAGGCGCTCGAAGGCGACGGCAAGCTGGAGGCCGCGGCGACCGAGCTCGAGCAGGCGCTGAAGGCCGATCCGGCCTATGGCGACGCGGTTTTCAACCTGGCGCAGCTGAAACTGAAGGCCGGCGAGATGACCGCGGCCAAGGCGCTCTACGAGCGCTACCTCACCCTGGCCCCGCCGCCGGAATGGGCGGCGACGGCGCGCAAGGCGATCCTCTACTGCATGGCCCGGCTGTCGGCTTAGGGCTCGGCTGCGGCGCCCTCACGCCCGACCGCCGCGGGTCGCGAACCCGCGTTCCGACTACTCGAGTTCGATCTCCAGCCCGCCGGCCGCCAGCGTGGCCTGCAGGCCGGTGCTGGTGGAGAGCAGGTTGATCACCACGCCGTTGGGGTTGGTCAGCCGCACCGCGCCCTGGCCGGCGCCGGCGGTGGCCGAAGCGTCGGCGGAGGCATAGGTGCCGTCGATGTCGCTGGCGTGGCGCAGGTGGAAGACATCGCCGGTCTCGTCATAGCTCGAGGCGCCGATGCTGCCGACCTTCAGGGCGCGCACCTTCACCTTGTAGGTGCGGCCGTGGAATTCCATCGTGCCATGGCCCCAGCTGCCGCCGACCAGGAAGGCCACCGAGCTGCCGTGGATGTGTATGTGGGCGTCGGCCGGACCGTCATCGGCGAAGGCCGGCGCGGCGATGGCGCCCGCGGCGAGGGCGATGGCGGTCAGCCGGGCGATGCGGGAAATGGGGTTCATAGGTGACGTCCTCCAATGGTGAAGCTGCAAACGCGGCGGGCCTGTTCGGTCGCAGCGCGCCTGGGGTCAGGCCGATGCGACGCGACTCAAGCCGCAATCCAACGGGAACAAAAGCGACCTACCACGGCTTGTGCATGCCGTGGGGCTCCTGATCAACCATTGTGTCATGGCCGGGCTGCCCCACGGTCGCGCCGCGCCGGCGCCACGCCAATCCCAGAAGGAATGTACATGAGAGTCCTTGCGACATCCGCCGCGACCCTGGCGCTTATTGCCGGATTGGCGGTCGCCCCCCTCGCCATCGCGGCGCACCATGGTGGTCCGCCTCCCGGGTTCAGCCCGCAGAACCACCCCAACCATCAATGGCGCAGCGGCGAGCACATGAGCCGCGGTGACTGGAACAACTCCCAGACCGTCGACTGGCGCCAGCACCACCTGCACGCCCCGCCGCGCGGCTACGAATGGCGCCAGTCCAACGGCAACTACGTGCTGGCCGCGGTGGCGACCGGCCTGATCACATCGATCATCGTCGCCAACAGCCACTAACGGCGTCGACGGCGTGGGGCCAGACGGGCCTCACGCCGCCTTCACCGCCTGCAGAATGAAGTTCAGCGGCACGAAGGGCGCGCCTGGCGGCAGGGCCCAGTAGCCGCGATCGACCTGCACCAGCTGACCCAGCGCCTTCCAGGGCACGCGGTCGCCTTCGCTGAAGCTGAGGAGGGTCAGGCCCGCGTCCATCGCCGCTGTGAAGAGGCGCGCCAGGCCGTGCATGTAGCCCTCGGTGCGGTTGGCGCTGACCTTGGCTCCCGTGTAGTCGAAGTCGCCGACGTCCACGTGGACTTCGGCGGAGTCGTACGGCCAGCGCACCCGCAGCTCTCCTGCCGGCGCCTCCTCATCCAGCATGCTCATTGCCGGGTGGCCTTCGCACAGAAAGAGCCGCCCGCCGGGCTTCAGCGCCGCGGCGGCGACACGCATCCAGGCGCTCATGTCGGCGATCCAGTAGATCGCCCCCCACGAAGCGAAGACGATGTCGAAACCGGTGGGGCCGGCCGGCGGCGCCAGGACGTCGGCGCAAACGAACTCAGCCGCGATACCGGCGTCGGCGGCCAAGGCGCGCGCCTGCTCGATGGCGGGCGGCGAGAAGTCGAGGCCGGTGACGCTGGCGCCCATCCGCGCCAGCGACAGGGTGTCGAGGCCGAAGTGGCATTGCAAGTGCAGCAGGCGCTGGCCGGCGACGTCGCCGATGGCGCCCCGCACCACCGGGTCGAGCACGATCTCGCCGCGGCGGAAGTCGTCGGTGCGGTACATCGGCGAGCCGACGTGGTGCGGCGTGACTTCGTTCCAGTGGGCGAGATTGTGCGGATTGCTCATGCCGCCGTTTCGGCCTTCCGGGGCGGCTAGCCCTTGCCCAGCGAGCGGCTGACGGCGCGAGCGTCGTTGCCCACCGACTTCACCGCCTCGATCAGCGCCTCGCGGCCGACGCCGAGGGCGCGGGCCCAGTACTGGACCTCGTATTCCAGGCCGATGTCGATGGTCTTGGGCTCAAGCACCCGGCGCATGTGGTCGCCCACCGCGTCGGCGCCGCGTTGTCTGCGATCTGTGTTCATCATATCTCGATAGTCGTTCCTTGGCGCGAACGCCATCGGCGAAGCTTCGCTCGCGATTACAAACGCTTCACGCGAACAGGGTTCTGAGGCCCCGGCAGAATGCGCCGGGATAGACCGACATGTGGGTCTCTTCCGGGAACACGTAGTGGGCAAGGCGCAGCGAGGCATGGCGGCGCGAACGCAGCGCCGCCTCCAGCTGCGCCAGCAGCGAGACCGGCAGGTAGGGCGGGCCCGCGTCATCCTCCGCGCCGCCGACGCCAAGGAAGACCCGCGCCGGCAGGTCGCCCTGGCGCGCCGCCAGGGCCGCCTCACGGTCGAAGATGATCCGGTCGTCCCACCAGAGGGCTGGGCTGACCACCAGGTAGCGGCGGAAGCTCGCCGGCGCCTCGAAGAGCACATGCAGGGCGAAAAGCCCGCCCAGCGACATGCCGACCAAGGTCTGGTCGGCGGCGTCGACCGGATAGCGGCTGGCGACGAAGGGCATCAGCTCGCCGGTGATGAAGTCCAGGAACCTGCCGGCGCCGCCGTGCTCGACCGTGCCGGTGAAGCCTGCGGCGCGCACCGCTGCCTGGGTCCGGGGCAGCACCCCGGCGTCGAGGCTGGGGCTGAAGTCGCGCGAGCGCCAGGCGCCGTGCTCCGCCGCCGCGGCGGCCGGCGATGAGTAGCGATAGCCGATGCCGACGATCAGCATCGGCGGCAGGCCTCCGGCCTCCATCTGCATCATCCGCGCGGCCTGGGCGGCGACGCCGAACGCCCCGTCGCCGTCGAGGATGTAGACCACCGGCAGCGGCTGGTCGGCGGGGACGGGCATGGCCGGCCGGGCGATGTCGATGGCGAAGGTCTGGTCCACGATGGCGGACGTCAGCGCGTAGCGCCGCGTCCCGCTCAGGGTGGCGCGCCCAAGATCCTGAACGGAAACGGCGGCGTCGGAAGGGGTGGGCATGGGGTGACCTCGCTTTGGGGTCACCCCATCGGAACAAGGATCGGCGGGCGGCGCAATGCTTGTTCTTCGCCGCCGCTCGTGCTGGCCCGGCTAGCCTCCCGGCCGGGTCGTGGTGTTGGCGGCCTGGACCGAGGGCGAGGCGACGACCATCAGCGGCGCGGGGGTCAGCCAGCGGTGGGCTTCGGCCTTCACCTCGTCGAGGGTGATGGTCTCGTAGTCGCTCTCCCAGCTGCGGGCGCTCGCCAGCTGGTCCGGATGGGCCCAGGAGCCGTCGAGCATGTCGATCCACCAGGGATTGGAGATCTCGCGGGTGGCGCCGTCGTCGAGCAGCGGGCGGCGCACCCGCTCCAGCATGTCCGTCGTGATGCCGCCGGCGGCGAGCTGGGCGGCGATCTTCTTCAGCTCGCCCACCACGATCTCGGTGGCGGCGGGCGACGTGTCGATGGCCACGGTGAGCGCGCCCTGGTCGCCGCCGCGGTTGAGATCGACGCTCACTTCCGGGGTGTAGGCCTTGCCCAGGCGCTGGCGGATGTCGTCGATGGCCTGGCCCTGGACGATCTCGGCCAGCAGCTCCAGCGTGCGCTTCTCGCGCTCCTTGTCCGGCGTCCAGACGAACAGCGGCCAGGTGGCCAGCACCGTCGCCTTCTCCGGCGAGCCGTCGTGGGTGGCCAGCACCTGCGGCGGGCTGGGATCGGAATAGTGCATGTGGGGTGCGCCGGGCAGGGTGGTGTCGCGCCATTGCCGGGGCGGCAGCGCGCCAAGGGTGCGGGCGACGGCGGCGACGGCGGTGGTCTCGTCGATGTCGCCGACGATGGTCACCTCCAGCGCGTCGTGCTTCAGCGCCGGACCCAGGATGCGGGCGAAGTCGGTGCTGCGAACGCCTTCGAGCGTGCTCTCAGGCGGCAGCAGCGGGATGCGCGGCGCCGGCATGGCGTCGTTGCGCGCCTCGGCGGCCACGAACGACGGCTCGCTGCGGGTCATCTGATAGAGGGTGCGCACCGAGGTCGGGATCTGCGCGTCCACCTCGGGCCGGAAGCCGGGGTCGGAGAGGTAGGCGGTGATCAGCTGCATCTCGATGTCGAGATCGCTGGGCCGCGTCGCGCCGGCGATCTCGAAGGTGTCGCGCTGCACCGAGAGGTCGAGCGAGCAGGCGTGGCCGTCGCAGAGCCGCACCGTGTCGCCGAAGTCGTTCTTGCCGAGCCCGCCCTGGCGCAGCAGCGAGGCGCCGAGGCGCGCGGCGGGCAGGTCGGCCGCCGCCAGCTCCTCCTGGCCGGCGCCGAAGCGGATGCGGATTTCCACCCGGTCCTGGGCGTTCTGGCTGGACTTGAAGTTGAGGCGCACGCCGTTGGCGAACTCGATGCGCTCGGCCCCGATGTCGGCCAGCGGGATGCGGCTCACTACCTCGCCCGGCGGGCCGAAGTTGCTGTAAGCCCAGGCCGTGCCCTGATGGGCGGCCGGCGCGGCGGGCGGCGGCGAGGCTTCGGCCACGCGCCAGTCGTGCAGCACCGCGGCGCCCGGCTGGTCCTTGGACGTGATCAGCACGATCAGCGGCTTGCCGGCGTGGGTCCAGACGCGGCCGAACTCGGCGTTGACCTTGTCGCGGGTGAGGTTGGTCAGCGCCAGCCGGCCGATGCGCTGGTCTTCCTCGGCGGTCGAGAAGGTGCCGTGCGTGGTCAGGTTGGCGACGATGCTCTGCGCCAGCTGGGCCCCGGTCATGGTCGGCGCCTGGCCGACCTCGGCCTCGACCTGCGCCACCAGCGCCTTGCGGCCGGCCTGGTACTCGTCCTCGGTCAGGCCGTGGATCGCCAGCCGCCGCATCTCGGTGGAGATGGCGGTGAGCGCGCTCCGCCAGTTGCCGTCGCGCAGCGGCGCGTCGACGCAACTGGCGTCGGCGGCGTCGAACAATTCCTGGCGCGCCACCTCCGGCCCCAGGAAGGGCGGGTTGGCGCTGGTGGCGAGCGCGGTCAGCCGCTTGTCGAGAGTCGACTGCCAGAGCGCCTCCTCGAAGTCGCGGGTGCGGGAAGCGACGCCCTCGCGCTCGTCGGCGTCCTTGTCCTCCAGCCGGCAGACCTCCAGCGTCGGCGGGGCCCGGTCCTCGGCGCGGGTCAGCACGGCGCTCGGCCGTGAGGGGTTGATGCGGCCCAGGTTGGGCTTCGGCGGCGCGGGGCGGTCGTTGTGCCAGCTGCCGAAGGCCTGGATGATGCGCGCCTTCAGCTCGTCGCGCGGCAGGTCGCCGACAGCGACCACGATCGAGGTCTCGGGCCGGTACCAGCGCTCGTAGAAGCCGCGGATGGTCTGGGCGTCGACGTTGGTGATGATGTCCTTCAACCCGATCGGCGCGCGCTGCGGCCCCAGCAGGTTCGGGGCCAGGAAGGTCTCGCTGGCCTGCGCGAGGTCGCCCATGGCGCTGCGGCTGCCGATGTACTCCGACATGATGACGCCGCGCTCGCGGTTCACCTGCGCCGGGTCGATGCTGCTGCCGTCGGCGACGTCGCGCAGCCAGCTGAAGGACAGGTCGAGCTTGTCCGGAGTCACCTCGGGAATGTCGAGGCTGAAGGTGGTCGAATCGAAGGTCGTCTCGGCGTTCTGGTCGCGGCCGATGGCGACGCCGATGTCGGCGAAGCGCTTCAGCACCTCGCCAGGCGGGAAGTGGGTCGAGCCGTTGAAGGCCATGTGCTCGAGGAAGTGGGCGACGCCGCGCTCCTGGTCGGTCTCGTCCTGGCTGCCGGCGCCGATCATCAGGATGATGGAGACGCGCCGGGTGCCACCGCGCTGCATGACGCCGTAGGTGAGGCCGTTCGGCAGCTTGCCGATCTCGGCCTCGGGATTGGGGTTGGTGAAGGGATAGGCCGGGCTGTCGGGCGAGATCGCGGTGGCAGGCGCCGCGGGCGGCGCAGCCAGCGCCGGCTGGGCTGTGAAGCTGAAGGTGGCGAGGGTGGCGAGCGCCAGAGTTGCGGTTCTCAGCGGGGTGACCAGTCTGGCGTTCATTCTCGGCTCACTCGAAACTCTCGAACCGCCCTCCTTAGCCTGCGCAGCGCCCCGCCCCAAGGCGCCGCGCCGTCGCGCCGCCCTGCTACCCACCCTCCTGGGCGCCATCATGGCGCCTTGGCCGCGTTGCTGGGCCCCGGGCGTGTGTCGCTTTAGTGCATCGCGTTCCGCGGGCCCTGGGTCAGGGGGCCGGCGCGGCAGAAGGGGACGATCAGCAGGCTGAGGCCGGCGAGCCAGGCGGAGATGGCGAAGACGTCGTCGAAGGCGAGGGTCAGGGCCTGGTCGGTGACGCCGCTCATCAGGGTCTCGGTGGCCATCCGCCCGGCGGTCGCGGGGTCGATCCCGGCGCCGGCGTAGAGCCGGCCGATCGAGTAGATCGCGGCCATGGTCTGGTCCGGAGTCTGGCCCAGCGCGCGCACCAGCGCGGCGCCGTGCTGCATGGCGAAGCTGAGCAGCCAGGTGTTGACCAGCGCGATCCCGACAGCGCCGCCCAGGTTGCGCATCAGGTTGTTGAGGCCCGACGCCTCGCGCACCTCTTCCTCAGGCAGCTCGCGCATCGCCATGCCGACCACCGAGACCATGGTGAAGAGCACCGCCGCGCCGCGCACCGCCTGCGGCAGAAAGAGCTGCCAGAAGCCCCACTCCGAGCCCAGCGTGGTCATCTGCCAGAACGAGATCACGTAGAGCACCAACCCGATCGCCATGAGGAGGCGCAGGTCGATCCGCGCCGCCAGCCAGGCCGCCGGCCCGGCCGAGAGCGCCATGAAGGCGCCGGACACGAAGACCGTGCCGCCGATGTCGAGGCTGGAGAAGTCCCGCACCCGGGCCAGGAAGATCGGGGTCAGGAAGACGCTGGTGAAGATGCAGAAGCCCACCACCAGGCTGAGCACGCTGGCGGCGAAGAACCCCTGGTGGCGCATTGGGCGCAGGCTCACCAGCGGGTTGGGCGAAAAGAAGCAGCGCTCGAAGAAGACGAGGGTGGCGACGACCGTCACCCAGGTCGTGGCGGCCACATACGGGTCGCTGAGCCACTGGTGCTGCGGTCCTTCCTCCAGCACGTATTGCAGCCCGCCCAGCGAGAGGGCGAGGCTGGCGGCGTGCAGCCAGTCGATGTGCAGCAGCAGCCGGGGCTGGGCGCGCTCGTAGCGACCCAGCAGCAGCAGGGCGATGGCCACCGCCGCGCCCGGCGCGATGTTGACGAAGAACAGCCAGCGCCAGCCCAGGGTGTCGGTGATCCAGCCGCCGATCGCGGGGCCCAGCGTCGGCGCCAGGGTCGAGATCACCCCCAGCACGGCCGTGGCCATCGCCGCCTTGGCGCCGTCGAAGAAGGAGAAGCCGGTGGCGAAGGCCAGCGGGATCATGGCTCCGCCGACGAAGCCCTGGATGGCGCGGAACACCACCATCGAGGGCAGGTCCCACGCCGCCCCGCAGGCGAGGCTGGTCACGGTGAAGAGCGCGGCCGAGCCCACGAACACCCAGCGCGTCGAGAGCGCCTGCGCCAGGTAGGCCGACAGGGGGATCATCACGATCTCGGCCATCAGGTAGGCGGTCTGGATCCAGTCGATCTCGTCCTGGCTGGCCGAGAGCCCGCCCTGGATCGAGCTCAGCGAGGCGACCACGATCTGTATGTCCAGCAGGGCCATGAACTGGCCCACCGCCATGACGAAAAAGATCGCCAGCTTGCGCCACTCGACGAGCGGGGCCGTCGGCGCGGCCTCCAGCTCCTCCACCACCTCCTCGACAACCGCGTCGATGCTCAAATCGGCGGAACCCCTTGCAGCGCTTGAATTCATGCTAGCATCATTGCGGCCGCTTTGGGGGAAGCGGTCTCAAGGGGTGGCCCAAGTACAGATGGCGAGCGGCGGTTCAGGGGGTGTTGCCGCCATGGCCAGGGGGCGCTGGCGTGCGCTGATCGTGGCGTTGGTGGCGATCGCGGCGATCGGGGCGGGGCTCGGCTGGATCTTCTCCGCCAAGCCCGAGGCCTACACCGACGACGCCTACGTGCAGACCGACAAGACCATCGTCTCGCCCAAGGTGCCGGGCATGATCACAGCGATCGTCGCCCAGGAGAACAAGCCGGTGCAGGCCGGCGATGTGCTGGCCCGGATGGACCCGCAGGAATACGACCTGAAGATCTCCCAGGCTCAGGGCGACCTGATGGCGGCCCAGGCAGCTGAGCGCGCGGCGCAAGCTGGCTTGGCGCGCCTCGACGCCGAGGAGAAACTGGTCGAGAGCCAGGTGCACGGCGCCGAGGCCATCGCCGGGACCAACAGCCCGGCCAGCCCGGTGATCCGTCAGGCCTTCGAGACCGCCCGCGGCCAGGCCCTGGTCGAAGCCCGCACCCGCGGCGAGATCGAAGCCGCCGCGGCCGAGGCCACCGCCGCCGAATACCGCGCCAAGACCGAGCTGCAGGCCGCCCAGGCCGAGAAGGCCGCCACCACCGTCACCGCCCCCACAGCCGGCGTCATCGCCGACATCCAGGTCTCGGTGGGCTCGGCGGTGCAGCCCGGCATCACCCTGATGACCCTGGTCAGTCGCGCCCAGCCCTCGATCGTGGCCAACTTCAAGGAAACCGAGATCGGCCGCATGCACCCGGACGAGCCGGCGACCATCAAGATCGACGCGATTCCGGGCGTCACCTTCACCGGCAAGGTCGAAAGCCTGGCGCCGGGCTCCGCCTCGCAGTTCTCCCTGCTGCCGTTCGAACCCGGCTCGGGCAACTTCACCAAGATCGTGCAGCGCGTGCCGGTGCGGATCGTGCTCGACCCGGGCCAGCCCGGCCTCGACCGGCTGCGCGCCGGGCTGTCGGCCGAAGTCTGGGTGAAGCTGCC
>DATAVF010000343.1:0-15337 GCA_036267835.1 Caulobacteraceae bacterium
CCCGTATGCGGATTGAAACTGGAGTTCTTCGAGCGTCCGTCGCTCCAGTGGTTGGCCACCACGCCCTGTTCGGCCGCCGACAGCGCGAAGGGATCCGTCTCCAGGATCAGGACGCCGTCGCGCTCCAGCAGGGTCCGCAAATCCTCGACGCCTGGCCTGCCGGCCTTTGCGACCGGGCCGATTCGGTTCGGGCTCCGTCCCTCGCCGCTGGCTGGCTGCACCATGGGACTGTTCTCCAACGCTCCCATCCCCTCAGCGCCGCGCCCCGAACACGACGATCCGCGGCGCGGGCATAACGACGACGGTGCGCTTGCATGCGCCCATGCAAGCACGTCTCAGATTCGCCTCCCTAAACGGGCGCTTATAAGCCGCAACGTTGCGATCAGATTTCATGGCGAGTCTGTTCAGGCCGAAGGCTCTTTCTTGCAACAGCCTCACCCGGCGCTCTCAAGCCTTACGGTCACTTGCAACTCGATATCCGCCGCCGATCCACCCACCAGAATGTCGTACGAGCCGGGCTCGGCGACCCAGCGCTGCAGGGCCGCGTCATAGAAGGCAAACGCCCGCTGATCGAGTTCCAGCCGCACCCGTCGCGCCTCCGACGATTCGAGCTTAACCTTCGAAAAGGCCTTTAGTTCCTTGACCGGGCGATCTTGTGACGGGCCGCGCGGACGGACGTAAAGCTGCACGGTTTCCTGGCCGGGCCGCTGGCCGACATTGGTCAGGGTAAGACTGACCGTGACTGGCGCGCCGGCCTTTACCACCTCGGGGGCGGTGAGGTCACTGTATTCGAAGCGCGTGTAGGTCAGGCCGAAGCCGAAGGGGAAGAGCGGCGGCTCGTTGGACGAATCGAAGTGCCGGTAGCCCACGCGCAGCCGCTCGCCGTAGCTGACGCTGGCGCCGCCCGGGTAGAAGGCGTGAGCCGGGCTGTCCTCGATTCGCACCGGGAAGGTCACCGGCAGGCGGCCCGACGGCTCGGCCTCGCCCAGCAGGATGCGGGCGACCGCGTCGGGGCCCTCTTCGCCGCCCAGCCAGGCTTCGAGCACCGCCGGAACGTGGTCGATCCAAGGCAGGGCGTAAGGCGAGCCGTTCACCAGCACCACCACGGTGCGCGGATTGGCGGCCAGCACGGCCTCGACCAGCGCGTTCTGGTCACCTGGCAGGTCGAGGGTGTCGCGGTCATAGCCCTCGCCCTCGGTGACCGAGCCGGAGCCGATCACCACGACCGCGGCGTCGCAGGTGGCGGCGAGTTCGGCCGCCTCGGCGATCGTGCCGCGCGGCTCACGCACCCCAAGGCTGACGAATTCGAGGTCCATGCCGCCGCCTGGATCGGCGCGCGCCGCGCGCTCGTATTCCATCCGGATCGGGTAGCCGCGGCCGGCCACCAGATCGCGGGCGACGATGCGGCGGGGCACGAGGCTGCCGCCGAGATCCAGCTTGTCGGCCGGCGCAGGCGTCGAGGCGTCGATCAGCGGCTCGCCACCCAGCCAGAGGCGCGACGCACCCGGGCCGCGCAGGCCGAACTCGTAGCGGCCGTCCTTCTCGGGCCAGAACCAGCCGGTCCAGCGCAGCGCCGTGTAACGCGGCATGGCGGCGCCGGCGAAGGTCATGCCGACCAGCTTGCTGATCTGCCGCTCCGGCCGGGCCAACACCGGCGCGGCGTCGAAATCGGCGCCCGCGAAGTACTCGCACATCAGGCCAGCCTGACCGCGCGCCTCTTCCGGGCTGAACATCGTCGGCCGCGCCGCCGGCGGATAGGTCTCGTTGTCGCCGCCGTCGGCGTGCAGCACCTCGGCGCGGCCGGCAAGGCGTGTTTCCAGCGCCGAGAGGATCGAGACGCGCCGGTCGGTGCGCACCTGCGAAGAGCCGCCGCCCTGGATGCGCCGCGCCGTGGCGTTGGGCCCGACGACGGCCAGGCGCCTCAGCCCTTCCAGGGGCAGCACGTCTTCGTCGTTCTTCAGCAGCACCACGGCCTCGATCGCGGCGCGCTCGGCGATCTCGCGGTGGCGCTGGGTGCGCAGCTCGCCTTTCGGCGGCTCGGTCTCGTCGATGACGCCGGTGCGCAGGATCAGGAGGCAGAGCCGCAGGGCGGCATCGTCGATCCGCGCTTGCGAGACCTCGCCCGCCTTCACCGCCGCCAGCAGCTTGTCGCCGAACCATCGGGCCGGCCCCGGCATCTCCAGGTCGGTGCCGCCCTCGGCCGCCGCGGCGGTGGCGTGCACCGCGCCCCAGTCGGAGACCACGACGCCGTCGTAGCCCCACTCGTCCTTCAGAATGTCCGTGAGCAGCTTGCGGTTTTCGGTGGCATAGACCCCGTCCAGCTTGTTGTACGAGGCCATGACGGTCCAGGGGTTGGCCGTCATCACCACATGCTCGAAGGCGGCCAGGTAGATCTCGCGCAGGGTCCGCTCGTCGGCCTCCACGCTGATTGTCATCCGGTTGGCCTCCTGATTATTGGCCGCATAGTGCTTCAGCGAGGCCCCGACGCCCTCGCCCTGCAGGCCCTCGACGTAGGCCGCGCCCAGCACGCCGGCGAGGAACGGATCCTCCGAATAGGTCTCGAAATTGCGGCCCCAGAGCGGCGTCCTGACAATGTTGATGGTCGGCGCCAGCACTACCCGGGCCCCCAGCGCCAACGCCTCGCGGCCGATGGCGGCGGCGACCTCGCGGGTCAGGTCGGGGTTCCAGGTCGAGGCCATGGCGACGCCGACCGGGAACACGGTCGCCACCTCGCCCGCGTTGGAGCGCACGCCGGTCGGTCCGTCGGCCATGTCGATGCGCGGCACGCCCAGCCGCTCGACCCCGTGCAGGGTGAAGGACGCGGCGCCGGCCATCAGCGCCACCTTCTCGTCCAGGGTCAGCCGCGCGGCCAGATCGGCGGCCCGGTCCTCCAGCGCAGCGTCCTTGTTGCGAAAAAGCGGCGTGTCAGTGGTCGTCGACATGAAGTGAACTCCCGTCGCTGCCCTGGCCGTCGCTGGCCCGGGCGGACTTCAGGATGAGACAATTTGCGCACTTGCGCCAACACCGATTGTCCGAAGGTGAGCCGCCGGGTTTACAACCGCGCCCCGTTGAAAGTAGGTCAGGCCCAGCTTTGAGGGCAGGCTGGACTCGCGGGGGGCCGGGGCTCCGAACAAGGGATAGTTTCAATTTGACGAGCCGCTCAGGGAGCCGCCGCGAACAGGCCAAGGCTTTGCACGACGTCGGGGTTGGCCACCTGGCCACGTCGTCGTGGGAGCCGGCGCGGGACGCCTTCAACGAGGCGCTTGTCCTCAACCCGACCAACGCCGAGTCGCACCTGGGCCTCGCCCAGGCGCACCGCAATCTCGGCCAGTGGCCCGAGGCCGAGCGCGCCGTGCGCGCCGCGCTGGAAGCCGACGCCAGCTATGCGAAGGCGGCGCACTACCTGGGCGCCCTGCTGGTCGAGCTTGACCGCTTGCAGGAGGCCCTCCCCTTCCTGCAGGCGGCGGCGGAGTGGGAGCCGGCGGTGGCGCAGCACCACCGCGACCTCGGCGTCACCCAGCTGTTCCTCGGCGACGTGGAGAATGCCCGCACCCGGCTGCTGCGCACCATCCAGCTGGATGTCCACTCGCACGAGGTGCTCTACACGCTGATCCGCGGCATGAGCATGGACGACGACTCGGTCGGCTCGCGCCAGCTGATGGCCGTTGTCCGCGAGCTGGCCGAGAAGGCCGGCGACCTGCCGGACGCCGAGCGGGCGCAGGTGCTGTTCTCGCTGGGCAAGGCGCACGAGGACCGCAAGGAATACAAGGAGGCCGCCGAGGTCTTCGCCGAGGCCAATGCGGTGAAGCGCGCCACCTTCACCTACGACGTCGGCGCGGCCGCCACGAAGCTGAAGCACTATGCCGAGGTCTTCGACGCGACCACCATCGCCCGCCTCACCGGCTACGGCTGCGCGTCCACGCGGCCGATCTTCATCATCGGCATGCCGCGCTCCGGCTCGACCCTGATCGAGCAGATCCTCAGCGCCCACCCGGACGTGCATGGCGCGGGCGAGGTCTACGTCATGCCGGGTCTGCTGGAAGCGTCCACCGGCGCCGGCGGCGTCCCATACCCGGACTGGGCCCGGACCATGAACGCCGCCGACGCCGTCAACGTCGGCCAGGCCTATGTCGACCGGATGCCCACCGGCCTGCCGGGGAAGACCCGCACGACCGACAAGTGGCTGGAGAACTTCGAGCATCTGGCCCTGATCGCCATGAGCCTGCCGGAGGCGAAGGTGATCCACTGCCACCGCGATCCGCGCGACCAGTTGCTGTCGTGCTGGTCGCTGCTGTTCTCGCAGAACCAGGAATACGCCTACGACATCGACGAGCTGCGCCGGTACTACCGCACCTACCGCGACCTGATGGAGCATTGGCGCGCCGTGCTGCCGTCGGGACTGATGCTGGAGGTGCGCTACGAGGCGGTGGTGGCCGAGCCGGAGGCCCAGTCGCGCCGCATCCTCGCCCACTGCGGGCTGGAGTGGGACGACGACGTGCTGCGCTTCTGGGAATCGCGCCGGCCGGTGAAGTCGGCCAGCATGTTCCAGGTGCGCGAGCCGATCTACGACCGCTCGATCGGCCGCTGGAAACCCTTCGCCAAGTTGCTCGCCCCGCTCTTCAAGGGGCTCGTGCCGGACTAGCCGCGGACGCCGGCCCCGATTTCGCCGGCCGCGCGATGATGCTACCCTTGGACGGCAAAGGTTTCGGGTGGCCGTGTACATTTCAGGCGACAGGTGGCGTTTAGGGCTGGCGGGGATCGTCGGCGTGGGCTGGCTCGTGCTGGCCGGCCCGGTCGGCGCGCAGAGCGGCGGGCCGGACGACCCGCTGCGCGACGCCGAACGCTCGGTGGTGCGCGTGGTCACGGTGTCGCTGGACGCGACCGGCTCGCCGACCGCGATGGAGACCGGCAGCGGCTTCGTGGTCGCCCCCGGCCGGGTCGTCACCAATCACCACGTCATCGCCGGCTCGCCCGACGCGGTGCAGATCGAGACCTTCGTCATCCCCGAGCGCGACGCCGGCGGGGTGTCGCAAAAGGCCACCATCACCCAGACCTGGACCGACGCCGACCTCGCCCTGCTGAGCGCGCCTGGCCTCGCCTCGCCGGCGATGACCATCGCCGAGACGACGCCCGGCAAGGAGGCCACGGTGCGGGCGCTGGGCTATCCCGGCATCACCGACGAAGTGCGCAACCTGCCGCTGACGGAGATCCTGAAGCCGCAGGAGACCTACGTCACCGCCGGCTCGATCGCCCTCTTCTCGTCGACGGCGCCCGGCGGCATCCGCATCAACACCATCTTCCACACCGCGCCGATCAATCCGGGCAACTCGGGCGGGCCGCTGATCAACGACTGCGGCCAGGTGATCGGGGTCAACACCTGGGGCGCCGGCGCCGAGCAGGGCGACGACGGCCAGATGACCACGCCGCAAGGCCAGTTCATCGCTACCCAGTCGTCGGTGCTGATCAAGTTCCTCTCCGACGCCCAGATCACCGCGACCACGGTCAACGCGCCCTGCGTGCCGGCAGCCGACCAGACCATGCAGGACCGGCTGAAGACCGACGAGACCGCGATCTCGTCGGAGAAGGACGACGTGGCGCGGCTGCAGGCGCTGGTCCAGGCCACCGACGCCCACGTGCGGCAACTCTCCGGGCTGCTGGGCGTCGTCTCCACGGCCCTGGTGCTGCTGGTGCTGGCGCTGGTGGCGACCCGCTTCTGGCCGAGGAAGCGCCCGCCCCTGGCGTTCGACCCGGCCAATGCGCCCAAGCCGGCCCCAACCGCACCGCAGAGCGCCGCGGCGACGCCGGAAGGCGTCTAACCCCGAAGACCCTGAACGCTCCGCGCGCCTCCCGTCCGGGTGAGGTTCGCTACCCCCCGAAGGCCCCAAACACTCCCAGCACGCCCGCGCCCAGCAGCCACCAGATCGGGTTGAGCTTGGTGTAGTAGGCGAGCGCGGCGCTGACGGCGGTCACCGCGCCCAGGGACCAGGTGCTGTCGGCGGCGCGGACCAGCACGAAGGCGCTGGAGAAGACGAAGCCCACGGTCACCGGCGCCAGGCCGCCGCCGACCGCCAGCCGCCATTCCGCCTCGCGGTACCGGTCCCAGACCTTGGCGATCCAGAAGGTGAGCAGGCAGGACGGGCCGCACATGGCGATTGTCGCGACCATCGCGCCGGCCAGCCCCGCCGCCTTCCAGCCGACCAGGGTGGAGACCAGGAAGTTCGGGCCGGGGCAGGCCTGGGCGATGGCGTAGAGCGAGGTGAAGTCCTGGTCGGTCATCCAATGGCGCACGTCGACCGACTGGTGGTGGATTTCCGGGATGAGGGCGTTGGCGCCGCCGAAGGCGATCAGCGACAGGGTGCAGAACTGCAGCGCCAGCTGGACCAGAGTGTCGTTGCCCTTCACGCGCGACGCCTCTGCCACCAGACGACGCCGATGCTGATCGGCGCGAGGGCCAGGAGCACATAGGGCAGCGGGAAGTGCAGCAGCGCCACCGCCGCGAAGGCCGTGGCCATGAAGGGTACGGCGATCCACGGCTTGCCCTTGAGCAATGGCTCGGCGGTGCGCAGCGCCGTCGCCGCCAGGAGGCCGGAGGCGGCCGCGCCCAGGCCCAGCAGAGCGCCGCGCACCTGCGGCACGGCCCCGAACTGGCTGTAGAGCGCGCCCATGGTGGTGACGATCAGCACCGGCGCGCCGACCAGGCCGGCGAAGGCCGCCAGCGAGCCCAGCCAGCCGGCCGAGCGGCCGCCGACCACGATCGACATGTTGACGATGTTGGGTCCCGGCAAGCTCTGGCAGAGCGACAGGGTCTCGACGAATTCCTGCGGCGTTAGCCATTTGCGCCGCTCCACCAGCATGCGCCGCGCGAAGGGCAGGGTGCCGCCGAAGCCGGAGATGGCGCACTGGAAGAAGGCGACGAACAGTTCGCGCGGCGACGGGTTCCCCGGGACCGCCGCCGTCTGCGTCACTTGCAGGAGAAGCTGACCGAGAGGGCTTCGATTACCAGGTCCTGCGCGGCCAGGCGCCGCTTCTCGGAGTGGGCGTCGAGATACTGGGAGACGACCTCCACCAGCTGAGTCGACGAGGCGGTGGCCGGCAGGCACACCCGCTGCGGCGCGCCCGCGCCCTGCGCCGCCTGCAGCGCGTCGCTGACGCCCAGCACATAGCCGGCGCACCGGGCCTGCCGGGGCAGGTAGTCGGACGTCGACGGCTTGGCCGAGCACTGGGCGTAGAGCCCCTCGCCGGTGAAGAACTCCAGGTCGCCGGCCTGTGCGGACACGCCGGCCGTCATCAGTGCCAGGGCCGCCAGCACGCCCGCGGATCGCCACGCCATCGCTTTACCTCCCGACGCCAGGGCCGAACCGCCCCTAAAGCGGACAGTTCGGGTCAAGGTTCTATGGACGTGGGCGAGAGGGAGTCGCAAGAGCGGCGTGTTGGCGCTAGAGAGGCCCCGGCCCGCCCGAATCCGGGCCCAGGCGCTGGCTTAGAGGATTGCAAGATGGCCGAAATGGGCCCCCGCTCCACCACCAACATCGTCTTCGTCGTCCTTCTTGCGGCCACGCTGATCTTCGGCGTCTACGAGACCTACCAGTTCGTGCTGGCGGCGAGCGCCGCCCCCTAGCGCCGCCCCCTAGCTACCGCTTGAAACGAATATCCCAGCCGCGGGCGATCCAGCCGGCTTCGATCACATCGATGTCGTGGACGCCCGACGGGTTGGCCTTCGAGGGCGAGTTGCCGAGATAGGGCGCGCGCTCGGTGCGCCAGATATGGAGCAGGCGGCGCAACTCCGGCAGCGGTTCCGAGGAATCGTCAACGCGGATCGAGAGGTCGGGGAAGTCCTCGGTGGTGGTCATCACGATGGAGGCGGATTGGCGCCCGCGCCGGTCGCCGCCGGCCACCTCGCCGCCCTCAAGCGCCGCCAGCAGGCGCTCCGGCAGCGGCGCTGCGGGATCGGCGTTGAAGCCGGCCAGGGTGGCGGCGGCCACCTGGTCGTTCGAAAGCATGTTTCCGGCGACGCTGACGAAGGGCTCGCCGACGCTGCCGGCCCACTCGACGCAGTGCCTGCCACTCCAGGCGGCGTGGCGGCCGTGGCGATCGACGCAGTGCAGCTGGCGGATTTCACGCCCCTCGTCGCCGGCCAGGGCCGAGGCGATGGCGAGCTGGGGCGTGAGCCCGCGCTCCAGCGCGTTGAGCACCGCCGGCGCGAGATAGCGGTTGGTCAGCGACTGCGTCCCGACCGCGCCGACGCCCGAGCGCACGAACGGCACGAACGTCCCCGCCGCGAAAGCCTTGGTCGCCACCGCGGCGCCGAACGCGCCGGTCTGCTCATCGTAGGCGACGATGGACCAGGTCATCTTGCCTCCACGGCTGGCGCTGCACTCGCCGCAGGCACCCTCAGATTTAACCACGGAAAACACGGAAAACACGGACGCGTCTTTCCGTGTTCTCCGTGTTTTCCGTGGCCAAAAAGCCTTCGGCTAAAGCCCCAGCTTGCGCCTCAGGATCGCGTTCACCGTCCCCGGGTTGGCCTTGCGCTCGGTCTGGATCATTACCTGGCCGACGAACCAGCCGATCGCTTGCGGCTTGGCCTTCACCGCCTCGACCTGGCCGGGGTTGGCGGCGATGAGGGCGTCGATCATCGCTTCCAGCGCGCCGGTGTCGCTGACCTGGCGCAGGCCGCGGGCCTCGACGATGGCGGCGGGGACGCCCTCGCCCGCCCACATGTGCTCGAACACCTCGCGGGCGATCTTCGAGGAGATCACGTCCGTCTCGATCAGCTCGACCAGGCCCGCGATGTCTGCCGGGTGGATCGGGCTCTCGCCGATTTCCAGGCCGTCCTTGGCAAGGTGGCCAAGCAGCTCATTGGCGACCCAGTTGGACGTCAGCTCTGCGTTGCGCCCGACGGCGGCGGCCTCGAAGAAGTCCGCCCGCGCGGCCTCGATCACCAGCACCCCGGCGGCATAGGCCGACAGCCCATACTGGCTGACCAGCCGCCGACGCTTGTCGTCCGGCAGCTCCGGCAGCGAGTCCTGAATGGCCTTCACCCAGGCCGGGTCGAGTTCCAGCGGCAGCAGGTCCGGGTCCGGGAAATAGCGATAGTCGTGCGCGTCTTCCTTCGAGCGCATCGAGCGTGTCTCGTTGCGCGTTGGATCGTAAAGCCGGGTCTCCTGGTCGATCTTGCCGCCATCCTCGAGGATGTCGATCTGGCGGCGCGCCTCGTACTCGATCGCCGCCTGGATGAAGCGGAACGAGTTGACGTTCTTGATCTCGCAGCGGGTGCCCAGCTCGGCCCCCACCTTGCGCACCGAGACGTTCACGTCGGCGCGCAGGTTGCCCTTTTCCATGTCGCCATCACAGGTGCCGAGGTAGCGCAGGATAGTGCGCAGCTTCTTCACGTAGGCCGCCGCCTCGTCCGACGAGCGCATGTCGGGGAAGGAGACGATCTCCATCAGCGCCGTGCCGGAGCGGTTGAGGTCCACGTAGGTGGCGTGCGGGTCCTGGTCGTGCAGCGACTTGCCGGCGTCCTGCTCCAGGTGCAGCCGCTCGACCCGCACGGTGAAGCTAGTGCCGTCGTCGCGGTCCACCTCGATCTCGCCCTCGCCGACGATCGGGTCCTTGTACTGGCTGATCTGGTAGCCCTGCGGCAGGTCCGGATAGAAGTAGTTCTTCCGGTCGAACCGCGACCAGTGGTTGATCCTGGCCTTGATGCCGAGGCCGGAGCGCACCGCCTGCTCCACGCAGACGCGGTTGATCACCGGCAGCATGCCGGGCATGGCCGCATCGACCAGGCTAACCTGCTCGTTCGGCCCGGCGCCGAACCCGACCGCCGCGCCGGAGAACAGCTTCGACTTCGACGCCACCTGGGCGTGGACCTCCAGCCCGATGACCAGTTCCCACGGGCCGGTGCGGCCCTCGATCAGTTTTGACTCTGCCGTGCTCATGCGCGCGCTCTTAGACCAACTCGCCGCGGCGCGCACCGGATCGGTGCGGCCGCCTGAGAGATATAGGGCGCCTTGCGCGGTCGGCGAGCAGCAAGCCGTGAGGCCGCTGAACCCGCTGCGACATATGCGACCGAAGCGCGCAACGGACGGATTTGGATGCAATCCTAGCGGCTCGTTAAACGCGTTGCGGCCATGAGGGGGCCTTGTCGCGCAACCGCTTCGGGCTCCCTTGCTCCACTTTGTCCAACTCGCGCTGAGCTTCGCCACCGCCGCCGCCGCGCTGGGGCTGTGCGTGGCGGCGTGCCAGCGAGCCCTGGCGATCCTCGCCGGCCAGGTGCGGGTCCTGCGCGGCGCACGTTCGCTGGGTGCGGGGGTGATGCTCGGCGCGGCGACCTGGGCGCAGATGCTGATCTGGCCGGGATTTCCGCTCGACACCCGGGCCGACCTGGCCGGCGATGGCGTCGCGCTCGCCGTGGCGCTGGCCGGCGGCGTGCTGGCCTGCGCCGCCTACAGGCGCAGCAAGGGCGCCGTGCGCTGGATCGCCGGCGGGGCGATCCTGGGCGCTGGCGCGGCGGCCAGCCGGCTGTTCCTGATGGCCTCGCTGGGCTCCGACGTCGAGTTCGACGACATCATGATCTCGGGCTACCTCGGCCTCTCCAGCGCCGCGTCCGTCGCCGCCTTCGCCACCTTCGCGTTCGCGCGGCGGCCCAACCCGCGCAGCCGGCTGGCCGCGGCGGCCTGCATGGGGCTGGGCTTGACGCTGCCGGCGGCCCTCGGGACCGGCGCCGTGATGATCTACGCGCCCGTCGCCGGCGGCGTCGCCACCGCCAGCCTGGTGATGATCGCCGCGGCGGCGAAGCTGGGCCTGATCGCCCTCTCCTACTGGCCCGAAGCCGGCGCTGCGCCGGCTAGGCCCGCCACCACGGCTCCGGCCTGGCGCGGAAGTCGGCCGCCTTCTCCAGCACGGATCCCAGCTGGAACAGGGTCGCTTCGTCCTCAGCCCGCCCGATCAGCTGCAGCCCGAGCGGCAAGCCCTGAGCGTCGAGCCCTGCGGGCAGACTGAGGCCCGGCAGGCCGGCGAGGTTCACCGTCACGGTGAAGATGTCGTTCAGGTACATGGCGATCGGGTCGGACGCATTGTCGCCAAGCCCGAAGGCGGCCGAGGGCGCCGTCGGCGTCAGCAGCGCATCCACCTTTTCGAACGCCTGGGTGAAGTCGTCGGCGATGCGCCGGCGCACCTTCAGGGCCTTCAGGTAGTAGGCGTCGTAGTAGCCCGCCGAGAGCACGTAGGCGCCAATCATCACCCGCCGCTGCACCTCCGCGCCGAAGCCCGCCGCCCGGGTCGCTTCGTAAGTGTCCAGGAGCGTCTCGCCATCGACGCGCAGGCCAAAGCGCATGCCGTCGTAGCGGGCGAGGTTCGACGACGCCTCGGCCGGGGCCACGATGTAATAGGCCGGCAGGGCGTACTTGGTGTGCGGCAGCGAGACGTCGACCACCTCGCAGCCGGCGTCCTTCAGCCAGGCGATGCCCTCGGCCCACAGCGCCTCGATCTCGGCCGGCATGCCGTCGGCGCGGTACTCCTTCGGCACGCCGATGCGCAGGCCCTTCACCGACTTGCCGACGAAGCTGGCGAAGTCCGGCACGGCCGAGAGCAGGCTGGTCGAGTCCTTCGGGTCGTGCCCGCTCATCGAGCGCAGCAGGATGGCGGCGTCCTCGACCGTCTTGGCGATCGGCCCGGCCTGGTCGAGCGACGAGGCGAAGGCGACGATGCCCCAGCGCGAACAGCGCCCGTAGGTCGGCTTGATGCCGACCGTGCCGGTGAAGGCGGCCGGCTGGCGGATCGAGCCGCCGGTGTCGGTCGCCGTCGCGGCCAGCGCCAGGTTCGCCGCCACCGCCGCGGCCGAGCCGCCGGACGAGCCGCCCGGGGTCAGCGGCCGGTTGGAGCCGCGCGAGCGCCAGGGGTTCACCACCGGGCCCCAGGCGCTGGTCTCGTTGGATGAGCCCATCGCGAACTCATCCATGTTGAGCTTGCCCAGCATCACCGCGCCGTCGCGCCAGAGCTGCGAGGTGACGGTGGATTCGTACGGCGGCACGAAGTTGCCGAGGATGCGCGAGCCGGCGGTCGAGCGGACGCCCTTGGTGCAGAAGAGGTCCTTGATGCCGAGCGACGCGCCCTCGAGCGGCCCGGCCTCGCCCGCCTTCAGCCGCGCATCGGAGGCCCGCGCCATCGCCAGCGCATGCTCGGGCGTCTGCAGCACGTAGGCGTTCAGCGCCTCCGACGCGGAGATCGCATCGAGGTGCGCCTGCGCCAGCTCCTCGGCCGAGAAGCGGCGGTCCTTCAGGCCCGCCAGGGCGTCCTTCAGGGTGAGGCCCGTGAGTTCGCTCATTCGACGACCTTCGGCACGACGAAGAAGCCGCGCTCCGTGCGCGGCGCATTGGCCAGCACCACCGAGGCGTCGCCGCCATCGGTGACCACGTCCTCGCGCATGGGCAGACAGACGGCCTCGGTGGAGGCCATCGGGGCCACGCCCTCGGTGTCAACCTCGTTCAGCTGCTCGATCCAGGTGAGGATGCCCGACAGCTCCGCCGCCAGCGGCTCCAGCCGGGTTTCCTCCACGCGGATGCGCGCCAGGTGGGCGACCTTGCGCACCGTCGCCGCGTCGATGGCCATGGCGGGGCTCCTCTAGAACGAGCGGGGGTAAAACGAGCGCGGGGGTTAGCTGGCGCTTGGCGGACTTGGCAAGCCTTCTTAAGGAGATGGCATGGCCGTGATCGACGTCGCCGACCTCACTGCCGCCCTGCCGCGCAACGCTCCGGTCGCGGGCCTCGATCTGGGCGAGAAGACCATCGGCGTCGCCGTCTCCGACATCGGCCGCATGATCGCGACCCCGCTGGCCCTGATCCGCCGCGCCAAGTTCACCACCGATGCCGAGCAGCTCTTCGCCCTGATGGCCACCCGCGCCGCCGCCGGCCTGATCATCGGCCTGCCGATCAACATGGACGGCACCGAAGGCCCCCGCTGCCAATCCACCCGCGCCTTCGCCCGCAACCTGCTGCGCCTGCGCGACCTGCCCATCGCCTTCTGGGACGAGCGCCTCTCCAGCGCAGCGGTGAACCGCATGCTGATCTCGGAAGCCGATGCGACCCGAGCGCGGCGAGCCGAGCTGGTCGATAAGGCCGCGGCTGCGTGGATTTTGCAGGGTGCGTTGGACCGCATGAGATCGCTTTAAGATTGTTCCCTGAGCAGACGTTGACGTGCGTTCTCGGGGAGGCGATGGGCAGCTTCCGGTCGTCGGGACAACGGAAATGCACGGTCAAAAGAAGCGGCGAAAGCGCACAATAAGCGGTGTGAGCGAGATAGACCGCCATCGTTTCCAATGGAAGCTCGCAAGCGAGCCACAGTGGACCACGGATGGCTACAAAGGTCTTTGTGTCTCAGTGAAGCAAGCTTCAGGTTCTTTTCGAGAACTGATCATTGAGTACCCCTATGACAAGTCGGCACTGCTTCCCCAGCGACCCAAGATCACTGCCGCCGTCATCGAAAACGATATCCGCGATGCGATCGCTGATGGTTGGGATCCAGAATCCCGGGGGCGGTCTCACGTCTTCATGGCCCGGACGAAGCTCGAGGTTGGCAAGCGAACCGCTGGGATGAGCAAATGGATTGTCGGCTGACGGCGAAGGCGGAGTCGAGGAAGTCGACGCGCACGACCTCCGGGCGATGGCGCAGCCCTTGGCCGCGTCCTTGGCGACCGACGACATAGCCCTTTTCGGGAATTCAGGTCGCGTCTGCGATGGCGCGGAAGAGGGCGAAGTGGTCGGAGACACGGTACGATTCCGGTTGCAGATCGGCTGCGTAGCGGCGGAAGGCGGACGTCTTGGCGATGACCGTGCGCGACGCCGGGTCGATCCAGATGAACTGGTTGTAGACGCCGATCGCCGCGTAGGCGCCGCTTAAGTCCGGCACCCACCACTGGAAGCCATAGCCCGACCCGTCCGGGCGGGGCATCACGTGAGGCGCATCCGGCGTCACCGACGCCTTCACCCAGGCCTCCGATACGATCCGCCGTCCGTTCCAGACACCGCCATTCAGATAGAGGATACCCAGCCGGGCGTAGTCGCGAAGTGTGGCGTTGATCCCGCCGCCGGCCACTTCGGCGCCGGCCGAATCCACCACCCAGAAGGCGTCAGCCTCCGCGCCCAGCGGGTCCCACAGCTTCTCGCGCAGGTACTCGGTGAGGGAGCGCCCCGTGGCGCCGCGGACCACCATCCCGAGGACGTGAGTGTCGGTGGTGTTGTAGCGACTGACGGTTCCCGGGTCGCATTCGCGCACGGCGCTTGCCGCAAAAGCGTCGATCGATCCGCCATCGGCGAGCAGCCGCATCCAGCGGTTCAGGTCGGAGGCGGGATCGCTGTAGTCCTCGTTCCACCTGGCGCCGGAAGACATCTGCAGCACGTCCTTCAGGCGAACGCCGTCGTAGGCGCTGCCTTTGAGGTCCGGGGCGTAGCGGGCGACGTCATCTTCGATCGAGCCGATGGCGCCTTCGTCGATGGCGATGCCGACGAGCGCCGACACGAACGACTTACCGACCGACCATGAGGTGGCCTGGGTGGCTGCGTCATTGCCCAGCCAGTACCGATCGAAGACCAGCTGATTGTCCTTCATCACGAGGAGACCGGTGGTCTCCATCTCGGCAAGGAACGCGGTGGTGTCGAGCTCGCAGCCTTCGAACGCGAAACGGGATGGCAGCTCGATCGCCGGGCCGGACGTAAGCAGAACCGGCTTTGCAGACCGGCGGATAACCCGCACCGGGTAGATGGTCGACATTTCGCGGAAGTTCTCGACCTGAGAGCCGCCGCCGAACAGGTGGATCGGCCGGGTCATCCATTGTGATGGCATCACTGGCCTCGCCTCGTCGGTCCGAAGCTGAACCCGCATCGCGTGGTTTGAGACGTTGACGTGGTGAAAGTCCAGGCGGGCCGGGAGGGAGCGGCCGCCCTAAACCGCCGCCAGCGCCTGTTCCATATCCGCGATCAGGTCGCCCGCGTCTTCGACGCCGAAGGAGATGCGGACGAGGTTGTCGGTGATGGCAAGGGCGGCTTTGCGCTCGTCCGGCACGCTGAGGTGGGTGGTGCTGGCGGGGTGGGAGGCCAGGGTCTCGGTGCCGCCGAGGCTGACGGCGAGCTTGGCGATGCGCAGGGCGTCGAGGAAGGCGAAAGCCTCGCCCTCGCCGCCCTTCAGGTAGAGCGAGACGGTCGAGCCGGCGCCGGTGCAGTGGCGCCGCCAGATGTCGGCCTGGCTGGAGCCGGGGTCGAGGAAGCCGAGGTAGCCGACGCGGTCCACCTTCGGGTGGTCGCGCAGATAAGCGCAGACCTTGGCGGCGTTCTCGCCGGCGCGG
>DATAVF010000344.1:0-5697 GCA_036267835.1 Caulobacteraceae bacterium
GCCTCGGGCAGCCAGCCGCTGTCGAGGTTGCCGAGCGGGTAGGAATCCCAGCTGGCGAAGTCGAGGTCATCGCCCAGCTTGAAATGGTCGAAGCTGGTGTGGAAGCCCATGAAGTTGTGGGTGATGTCGCGGCCCGGCGACAGCCTGCGGATGATTTCCGTCTGTACACGGTTGAAGCCCGCGACCTCGTCCGAGGCAAAGCGCCGGTAGTCCATCCGGTGGCTGGGGTTGGGCTCGGTGACGGTGAGGTTGGGCGGATCGACCTCATCGAAGCTGCGGAATTCCTCCGACCAGAACACCAGTCCCCAGGCCCGGTTCAGCGCGTCGATCGACTGATAGCGCTGCGAGAGCCAGGTGCGGAAGCGCGCCGCGGCGTTGGGCGAATAGCTGAGCGTGGTCTCGTGGCAGCCGAACTCGTTGTCGGTCTGCCAGGCGCCCACGGCAGGATGCTGGCCATAGCGCGTGGCCAGGGCCTCGGTGATGCGGGCGCCCTCGGCGCGATAGGTCTCGCTGGAAAAGCAGTAGTGGCGGCGCGAGCCGAAGCCGCGCGGCCTGCCTTGGGCATCGTATGCCTGGATGTCCGGATGGGCGTCGATCAGCCACTTGGGCGGCGTCGCGGTGGGGGTGCCCATGACGATGGAGAGCCCGGCGGCGCCCAGCGTCTCCACCGCCTCGTCGAGCCAGCCCCAGTCGAAGCGGCCGGGCTCAGGCTCGATGCGGCTCCAGGCGAACTCGCCGATGCGCACGTGGCAGAGCCCCATGCCCTTCATGCGCCGGGCGTCGTCGGCCCACCATTCGCGCGGCCAGTGCTCCGGGTAGTAGCAGACGCCCAGCTTCATCCGGTTCCTTCCGCGCTTTCGCGCAGCCGCGCCGCCGCCGCTTCGGGCGTCAGGTCGCGCTGCGGCATGGCCAGCATCTCGAACCCGACCATGAACTTGCGGATTGTCGCCGAGCGCAAGAGCGGCGGGTAGAAATGCGCATGCAAGGTGAAGTGCGCCTCGTCCGGCGCGGCCTTGGCCGGGCGCTGGTGGAAGCCCATCGAGTAGGGGCAGGGGGTGGCGAAGAGGGCGTCATAGGCGCGGGTCAGGGCCGAGAGCAGGGCGGCGAGATCGTCGCATTCGGCCGCGTCGAGTTCGGCGAGAGCGCCCACCGGGCGGCGTGGCAGCACCAGGGTCTCGAACGGCCACACCGCCCAGTAGGGGACCAGCGCCGCGAAGCTGTCGTTCGCGACCACGATGCGCTCGCCGGCGTCCAACTCGCGGCGCAGGTAGGCGCCCAGCAGCGGCTCGCCATGCTCGGCCAGCCAGGCGCGCTGGCGGTCATCCTCGCGGGCCAGCTCGTTGGGCACATGCGAGGTCGCCCAGATCTGGCCGTGGGGGTGCGGGTTGCTGGCCCCCATCATCTCGCCGCGGTTCTCGAACACGGTGACGGCGGCGATGTCTGCCTGCGCCGCCAGCTCGTCGCTCTCGGCCGCCCAGACGTCGATCACCCGGCGGATCTGCGCCACCGACATCCGCGCCATGGTCTGGCTGTGGTCGGGCGAATAGCAGATCACCCGGCAGACGCCGGTCTCCGGCTCCGCGACCAGCAGTGGGTCGATGGGCGGCGCGCCCTCGGGGGCCGGCAGCAGGGCCGGGTAGTCGTTGTCGAAGACGTAGACGCCCTCGTAGTCGCGGTTGTGGGCGCCGCCGGCGCGGGCGTTGCCGGGGCACAGGTAGCAGCCGGGATCGTAGGCGGGGCGGGAGGCCGGCGACGCCTCCGCCACCGCCCCCTGCCAGGGCCGCGCCATCCGGTGCGGCGAGACCAGCACCCAGTCGCCGGCCAGGAGGTTGAGCCGCCGCTGGCTCACGCCACGATCTCGCCGGCGCCGCCGACCGCGCGGCAGACGAAGGCGTCCGGCGTGCGGCCGAGCACGGCGCCGTAGGCCGCCTGGATCGCCGCGCGGGCCTCGTCCGCCCGCTCCGCGGCCACCAGCGCCAGCACGCAGCCGCCAAAGCCACCGCCCATCATCCGCGCGCCGAACACGCCCGGCGCCGCTTGCGCGATCTCGGCCAGGCGATCGACCGGCGGCACGCTGACCTGCATGTCGTCCCGCAGGCTGGCGTGGGAGGCGTTGAGCAGCGCGCCCAGCGCCGCGAGGTCTCCCCGCGCCATTGCCTCGGCGGCGCGGACCACCCGGGCGTTCTCGGTGACCACGTGGCGGCAGCGGCGCCCCGGCGCGGGCGGCAGCCGAGGCAATGCCTCCGCCAGCTCGTCCTCCCCGATCTCGCTCAGCATGGCCACGCCCAGCACCCTGGCCGCCGTCTCGCACTCCGCGCGCCGGTCGGCGTATTCGCCCCCGGCATGGCTGTGGCGCACGCCGCTGTCCACCAGCAGGAAGCCGGCGCCGGCCGGCAAGGGCGCGGGCTCAGCCCGCAGCGTCGCACAGTCGAGCACCAGCGCCGCGCCCTCTGCGCCGCAGGCCGAAGCGTACTGGTCCATGATCCCGCACGGCGCGCCGACGAAATCGTTCTCCGCCATCTGCGCCCAGCGGGCGATCTGTGGGCCGCCAGCTTCCCGCCCGGCCAGCGCCAGCAGCGCATGGACCACGGCTACCTCCAGCGCCGCCGATGAGCTGACGCCGGCGCCCACTGGCACGTCGCTCTCGATCCAGAGATCGGCGCCCGGAACCTCGATCCCGGCGCCCGCCAGCACCCAGGCGACCCCGGCCACATAGTCCATCCAGCTTTTGGTCGGCGCCAGCGCCTCCAGCTCGGCGACCGCCTCCCCGAAGCCCTGCGCCGCCACCACCAGCCGCCGCGACCCGTTGGCCCGCGCCGCCACTACCGTGCTGCGGTCGATGGCGGCGGGCATGACGAGTCCGCCGCAATAGTCGGTGTGCTCGCCGATCACGTTGATCCGCCCCGGCGCCCGGAAGAGCCGCGAGGCCGCGCCGAAGCGCTGGCGGAAGCGCGCCGCGATCGCCTCGGGGGTATCTATCGCGGCAGCCCAACGAGCTGGCGGGCCATGATCACGCGCTGGATCTGGCCGGTGCCCTCGACGATGTTCAGCGCCTTGGCGTCGCGGAACAGCTTCTCGATCAGCTCGTCGCCGGCGCCGGCTTCCAGCCCCACGATCTCCATGCCGAGCATGCCAGCCTCCTGCGCCACTTCGGCGGACAGGATCTTGGCCATCGAGCTCTCGACGATATTGCCGCGCCGCTGATCGACCAGCCAACCCGCGTGCAGGGTTGCCAGCCGCGCCGCGCGCAGCTTGCGCACCACCCGCTCGATCTGGTCGCGGATGCGTGGATGGCGCACCGCGCCGCTCTCGCCGGCGAAGCGCCGCGCCTCGTCGAGCGCCGCCCGGGCTATGCCGAGCGCGCTGGCCGCGACCCCGACGCGGGCCGAGTTGAGCGCCCCCATGGTGGCCCCGTAGGCGCTGGCGCCGCTCCCTTCAGCGCGCTCCTTGCGGGTCTCGCCGCCCAGGATGTGCTCGGCCGGGATCTCGCAGTCCTCGAGCGAGAACGAGACGGACTCGTAGGCCCGCAGGCCCATCTTCTTTTCCACCCGCACGCCGGTAAAGCCGGGCGTGCCCTTCTCGACGAAGAACGAGCGTTGCCCGGCGCGGCCCTTGGACGGATCGAGGGTGGCTTGCACCAGGAGCCAGTCGGCTCGCTTGGCGTTGCCGATGAAGCACTTGGCCCCGTTCAGCACCCAGCCGCGGTCGGTGCGCTGGGCGCGGGTGCGGAAGGCGGCGGTGTCCGAGCCGCCGCCCGGCTCGGTGAGGGCGAAACTCGCCCAGCGCGGCTCTTTCAGGTCGCGGAAGCGGCCGAGGAAGTGCTCCTTCTGCTCGGCCGTGCCGCTGGCGCTGACGGCGCCGGAGGGCAGGCCCGCGCCCGGCGTCGCCACGCCCATGCCGCGGTCCCAGTAGGCGCCTTCTTCGCCGAGCACGACGGCGCGCACCATGCGGCCCTCGGGGCCTTCGCTGGCTTCGGCGCGCGCCCGGGCTCGGCCCGAGGCGATGAAGCGCTGGAAGTAGGGGTGCTCGGGCGGCAGCGGCGCGGCGGCGCGGTCGGCTTCCAGGCCGGCGGGGCGCACCTCGGCGCGGCCCCATTCGCGGGCGGCCAGCACCTGCTCGCGCAGTTCGGGGCTGAGGCTCAGTTCCATCGGGTCAGGCTCCCTCGAAGGCGGCGATCAGGGCGTCCGGATGCGAGGCCGCCTCGTCCTGGGCGCGGTGGATGCCGCCGGCCAGCAGGCCGAGGGCGCGGACGTCGCGCATCGCCTTCTCCACCGGGTAGTCGCGCATGAAGCCGTGGCCGCCCAATATCTGCACCCCGTTCGGCCCCACGAAGCGGCTGGCCTCGACGCACTCGACGAAGGCCGCGGCGGCCGCCTGGGTGGCGTCGGCGCCGCGGTCGATGCGCCGCGCGGCGTCCTCGACCAGCAGCCTCCCTTGCGCCACCGCGTTGAACATATCGACGATCAGGAAGGCCAGGCCCTGGTGGTGGGCGATCGGCTGGCCGAAGGCGACGCGGCCCTGGGCGTAGTCTCGCGAGAACGCCGCGGCGTCCTCCATCACGCCCAGCATCAGCGACGCCGCGTGCAGCCGCGCCTTGGCCAGCGCCCGCGCGGCGCCGGCCTCACCCTGCCAGGCGGCGGCGATGCGGCCGCCGAACTCGATCCGGCTGGCGCCTGCCGCGTGCAGCGCGGCCCCGCGCACCGGCTCGGCAAGGCCGGGACCTTCGAGCACCCAGCCGCCGCCCGGTCCCAGCCCCACCACGAGGTCGGCCCGGTCGGTCGGCGCCCAAGCCACGACGCCGTGGATGGAATCGCCGGCCTTGGCGCGCCGATCGGCGTGGTCGATCACCAGCACGGCCCGCGCGCTGGGCTTGTCCAGCAGCGGCAGGGCGTACTGCTCGACCGCCGCCGCGCCGCCCAGCTCCTGCAGCGCGTAGAGCGCCGGCCCGAGGCGATCCAGCGCCAGGGCCGCGCCGGCGTCGGCCCGGGCGAGGGTGAGGTTGGCGAGCACCCGGGTCAGCATGCCGAGCCCTGCGCCGCCGAGGTCTTCCAACAGCTGCAGCCGCTCGAAGCCCATCTCGGCGAAGGTCGCGGCGACCTCGGGCGCCACGGCGCGGGCTGTCTCGAAGGCGCGCAGGTTGGGGCGCAGCTGCTCGGCGGCGAAGCCTGAGAGGCTGTCGATGATCAGCTGGTTGTCGTCGCTGACGCCGAAGTCGATGGCGGGGTAGGTGTCTGGCATGGCCCCGGTCTAGCCTTTCGTGAGGCCGGCGGCGAGAATGGAACGGCCCAGAAATGGGACGCCCAGGAATGGAACGCCCATGACGCAGCCCTGCGATCTTACCGCCGTCGAAGCCCGTCGCCAGATCGGCGCCAAGAGCCTGTCGGCGCGAGAGCTGCTGGAGAGCTGCATCGCCCGCATCGAAGCCATCGATCCGGCGGTCAACGCCATGGTGGCGCGGGACTTCGAGCGGGCGCGCAGCCTCGCCGCGGCGGCCGACGAGGCGACGGCGCGCGGCGCGGCGCTGGGGCCGCTGCATGGCCTGCCGATCGGGGTGAAGGACCTCGAGGAGACCGCGGGCCTGCGCACCACCTACGGCAGCCCGATCCACCGCGACAACGTGCCGGTCGCCGACCTCGGTAACGTGGCCCGGGTGAAGGCGGCGGGCGCCATCGTGCTCGGCAAGACCAACACGCCCGA
>DATAVF010000345.1:0-4824 GCA_036267835.1 Caulobacteraceae bacterium
TGTCGGTGCTGCGCCGGGCGCTGTCGATCGTGAAGAACTGGCCCAAGCAGCGCCAGCTCGGCCCGCTGATGGTGCCGCCGCAGCTGGCGCAGAAGCACCAGTACCGCGAGGGCGACGAGCCCAGCGACGCCCTGCTGGAAGACATGGCGCTGCACTTCTCGATGACGGTCTATCACCTGAGCTGCACCTGCCGGATCGGCGACGTGGTCGATCCGCGGCTGCGCGTGCTGGGCGCAGGCCACCTGCGCGTCGCCGACGCCAGCATCATGCCCAACGTGGTCAGCGGCAACACCAACGCCGCCTCGATCATGATCGGCGAAAAGGCCGCCGAAATGATCGCGGCCGACCACGGGGTGAAGCTGAACCAGTTCGTCGCTCCTCACCCGTGAAACGGGGGAGGTGGCGGCCGCAGGCCGACGGAGGGGGCGTCAGCGACTGCGATTAACGCGCCGGCTTCGCGCCCAGCGGCCTTGCGCCCCCTCCGTCGCGCTCCGCGCGCCACCTCGCCCGTTTCGCTGCGCTACACGGGTGAGGAGTGTTTCACCGCGTCCCCCAGCAGTTCCTCCAGCGCCGGGGTCCGCGGGTAGGGTTCGTGGCGGTAGTGGCGGAAGCCTTCGGCGTATTCCACGCCGAAGTCGCGGCCGCGGCGGCGGCCCCAGGCTTGCATCGAGCCGGTGTAGTCGGCGATGCCGTGCTGCTTGGCGACCCAGGCGACCTGGCTCGCGTGCGCCAGCAGCATGCGGCGCTTGATCTCGAACACGGGCGTGATGTCGACGCCGAAGTCGGGGCGGATGCGCAGGCCCTCGCGGTCGCGCCCGCCGATCGGGTCCATGAAATAGAGGTGCGGGATCGCGGCCAGCACGGCCGCCGGGCCGGTGCGGTAGTTGGGCACGCTGGAGGCGAAGCAGGCGTCGCGCACGAGCACGCTCACCGCTTCGTGGTCGGGGTGGTAGTCGACGGGCGCGGCGGTGATGACGATGTCGGCTTGCGCGGCGCGCACCAGCTCGGTCATCCGCCGGCGCGAGGCGTCGTCGTTGAACACCCCGAGGTCGGGGAAGTCGGCGCAGCGGTAGTCCGCCCCGATCACCGCCGCGGCGGCGGCCGCCTCGGCCATGCGGATGCGGGCGGTTTCTTCAGGCGTGGTCTCGACCGCCCCACCCTCGCCGGCGGTCGCGGTGGCGATGACGATGCGGTGGCCCTGCGCCGCCAGCAGCGCCAGGGTCCCGGCGCCCAGCGTCTCGATGTCGTCGGGGTGGGCGTGGACGGCGAGGATACTGGCCATGGCGCCTTCTTACGGCGCGCGCTTCGGCGGGACCATCGCCCTTGCTTGACCCGGCGTCCCGTCCGACATGTGGCGGGTAAATCCCGGAAGGAACCGTCGCCATGCGCAGCCAAAGCATCACCGAGTTCGGCAAGCCGCTCCAGAGCATCGAGGCGCCGACGCCGGTCCCGACTGGCACTGAAGTGTTGGTGCGGGTCGAGCACTGCGGCGTCTGCCACAGCGACGTGCACATCCATGAAGGTTCGTTCGACCTCGGCGGCGGCGCCAAGCTGCCGATGGCGGGCCTGAAATTGCCGCACACCCTCGGCCACGAGATCGCCGGCGAAGTCGCGGCGATGGGGCCGGACGCCGAGGGCGTCGCGGTCGGCGACCACCGCGCGGTGTTCCCGTGGATCGGCTGCGGCGACTGCCCCGCCTGCAATCGCGGCGAGGAGAACTACTGCAACCGCCCGCGCAACCTCGGCTGCTCATCGGGCACGCCGGGCGGCTACGCGACCCACGTGCTGGTGCCGCACCCGCGCTACCTGCTCGACTACGGCAATACGCCGAAGGCGCTGGCCGCGACGTACATGTGCTCCGGCCTCACCGCGTATGGCGCGATGAAGAAGGTCGGCCAGCTCGGGCCGCAGGACGAGGTGCTGGTGCTGGGCGCTGGCGGCGTCGGCATGATGGGCATCCAGTTCGCCCGCCACCTGTTCGGCAAGCCGCCGCTGGTCGCCGACATCGACGAAGGCCGGCTGCAAGCCGCGATGGGGGCCGGCGCCAAGGCCGCCTACAACACCAAGGACCCGGAAGCCGCCAAGAAGCTGCAGGCCGACACCAACGGCGGCGCTTATGCGGTGGTCGATTTCGTCGGCTCGGAAGCCACCTTCGCCTTCGCCGGCGCCACCGTGCGGCGCGGCGGCCGGATCGTCATCGTCGGCCTCTTCGGCGGCGGCATGAGCATGCCCCTGCCGATGTTCCCGATGCGCGCCCTGACCATCGGCGGCTCCTACGTCGGCTCGCTGGCCGAGGCGGAAGCCATGATGGAGATGGTCCGCGCCGGCGCCATCGACCCGATCCCGGTCAAGACCCGCGGCCTCGACGCCGCCAACGCCACGCTCGATGACCTGCGCGAAGGCAGGGTGGTCGGCCGCGTGGTGCTGGAGAACTAGCCGGAACAGGATTGCGCTCGCGGGCCGTTGGCGCGAAGTCTCCTCGCAAAACAACAGGCAGGAAGCGTCCATGGCTCGCGAGTTCGATACGGTCATCCGGGGCGGCACGATCGTCGATGGGACGGGCGGGGCGTCGTTCGAGGGCGATGTCGGCATCTCGGGCGGCAAGATCGCGGCGGTCGGCCAGGTGGCGGGCCGTGGCGCGGAAGAGGTCGACGCCAAGGGCCTGCTGGTCACCCCGGGCTTCGTCGATATCCACACCCACTACGATGGTCAGGCGATCTGGGCCGACCGGCTCTCGCCGTCGTCCTCGCACGGGGTGACCACGGCGGTGGGCGGCAACTGCGGGGTCGGCTTCGCCCCCTGCCGGCCGGAGCACCGCGAGCTGCTGGTCAGCGTCATGGAGGGCGTCGAGGACATCCCCGAAGTGGTGATGACCGAGGGGCTGACCTGGAACTGGGAGACCTACCCGGAATACCTCAACGCGCTGGAGGCGCGGCCGCACGACATCGACTTCGCCTCACAGATCCCGCACTCGGCGGTGCGCGTCTACGTGATGGGTCAGCGCGGCGCCGACCGCGAGCCGGCCACCGCCGACGATCTCGTGCGCATGCAGGCCATCGTCCGCGAGGCGATGGACGTTGGCGCGCTGGGCTTCGCCACCTCGCGCCTCGTGATCCACAAGACCGGCAAGGGCGACGCGATCCCGACCTACGACTCGGCCGAGCGCGAGCTCGAAGCCATCGCCCTGGCGCTGAAGGACAGCGGCAAGGGCGTGCTGCAGGCGGTGTTCGGCTCGCCGGGGCGCACGCTGGTGGACGAGGTGGGCCTGCTCTCGCGGCTCACGAAGATGAGCGGCCGGCCCGCCAGCTTCAGCATGGCGCAGGAGATCGCCCGGCCGGACGTGTGGCGCGACGTGATGGCGGCGTTGGCTGAGGCCAACACGCAAGGGCCCCGCATCCGCGCCCAGGTCTATCCGCGCCCGATCGGCGTGGTGCTGGGCTTCGACCTGTCGATCAACCCGTTCAGCCTCTGCCCGAGTTGGGAGGCGCTGGCCAGGTTGCCGTTCGGCGAGCGGATCAAGGCGCTGCGCGACCCCGAAGTGCGGGCGCGGCTGCTGAGCGAGGACGCCAACGACCCGGTGATCCCACTGTCGCGGCTGGGTCGGCTCTACGAGCGCATGTACCCGCTGAACGATCCGCCGAACTATGAGCCGGCGCCGGAGGACTCGATCCTGGCCCAGGCGGCGCGGCGGGGCATCAATCCGGCCGAACTCGCCTATGACCTCCTGATGGAGAAGGACGGCCACGGTCTGCTGCTCTCGGTGCTGGCCAACTATGGCAGCGGCAATCTCGACCCGATCCTCTCGCTGATGAAGGACCCGAACAGCGTCATCGGCCTCGGCGATGGCGGCGCCCACTACGGCATGATCAGCGACGTCAGCTATCCCACGTTCGTGCTCGAGCACTGGACGCGGACGCGGGCCGGCGAGCGCATCTCGATCGAGCGGGCGATCAAGGCGCTGACCTCGGACACCGCCGACGCGGTGGGGCTGAACGACCGCGGCGTGCTCTCAGTGGGGCGCAAGGCGGACCTCAACCTCATCGACCACGGCGCGGTGCACCTGCCGCCACCGGGCGTCGCCTACGACCTGCCGGCCGGCGGGCGGCGGCTGTTCCAGGGCGCCGAAGGCTATGTCGCGACGATGGTCAGCGGCCAGGTAATCGCCCGCGACGGCGTGCCGACGAGCGCGTTGCCGGGCCGTCTGGTACGCGGGCCGCAAAGCGCGCCGGCGTAGGGGGGCAGCAGAATGACCATCCATCCCGAGATCCTCGAGATCGCCGGCGAGATCGACTTCGATCCCGACGCCTTGCACGAGAAGTACCTGGCGGAGCGCGACAAGCGGCTGCGCGATGACGGCATCGGCCAGTACGTCGAGGTGAAGGCCGAGTTCTCGCACTATGTCGATGACCCGTACGTCGAGCCGGGGTTCACTCGGGCGCCGGTTTTCGATGACGTCGAGTTCGCGGTGATCGGCGGCGGCTTCGGCGGCCTCTTGATGGCGGCGCGGCTGCGCGAAGCCGGCTTCGAGCGCATCCGCATGGTCGAGAGCGGCGGCGACTTCGGCGGCACCTGGTACTGGAACCGCTATCCCGGCGCGATGTGCGACGTGGAGAGCTATTGCTACCTGCCGCTGCTCGAAGAGCTGAACTACATCCCCAAGCACAAGTATTCGTTCGCGCCGGAAATCCTCGAGCACAGCCGCAATATCGCCAGGCACTACCGGCTCTACGACGATGCGCTGCTGCAGACCGCGATCACCGAGCTGCGCTGGGACGAGGCCGCGTCGCGCTGGATCGTCAGCACCAATCGCGGCGACCGGTTCAC
>DATAVF010000346.1:0-2149 GCA_036267835.1 Caulobacteraceae bacterium
GGCAAGACGCCGACCACCGAGGCGGTCATGCAGGTAGCGAGGAAGCCGACCAGCATCGCCTTCCAGACCATGCCCATCACCTCGGTCTGCCGCGTCGGGGCCAGGGTGGAATAGCCGGCGACGTTGATCCCCACCGAGGCGATGTTGGCGAAGCCGCAGAGCGCATAAGTCATGATCATCCGGGTGCGATCGGAGACCACGCCCGGACCCAGATTGGCCAGGTCGATGAAGGCGGTGAACTCGGTCAGCATCAGCTTGACGCCCAAGAGCGAGCCGGCCGCCTGCGCCTCGCGCCACGGCACGCCCAGGCACCACGCCAGCGGCGCGAAGACGAGCCCCAGGCCCCGCTCCAGGCTGGGCGGCGCGCCGCCCACGTTGGCGAACTGGCCCAGCACGCCATCGATCATCGCCACCAGTGAGACGAAGACGATCAGCGTCGCGCCGATCTTGAGGCCTATCTCCAGGCCCACCGTGGTGCCTTTCATCAGCGCGTCGATGGAGCTTTCGTAGAGCTTGTCGCTGGCCAGCTCATCGCTCTCGGCGGTTTCAGCCGCGGCGTCGCGAGGCACCATGATGCGGGCGAGGAGCACGCCGGCCGGGGCCGAGATGATCGAGGCGGTGAGCACGTGGGCGGCGGCGTTGGGCAGCACGTCCTTCAGGATGGTGGCGTAGGCGACCATGGTCGAGCCGGAGACACAGCTCATGCCGACGGCCAGCAGCATGAACAGCTCCGAGCGCGACAGGCTGGCCAAATAGCTGCGGATGAAGATCGGGCCCTCGACCTGGCCCATGAACACGGTGGCCGCGGTCGCCAGCGCCGGCGGGCCGCGCAGGCCCATGGTCTTCTCGAAGATCAGGCCGAAGCCCTGCGTCACCCATTTGAGGATGCGCCAGTGCCAGAGCAGGGCCGAGATGGCGCAGATCACCAGGATCACCGGCAGCACCCGGAAAGCGAAGACGAAGAGCGCCCCCCCGTTGGTCACCGTGTACGGCTGGCTGGGCCCGCCGGCCAGGAAGCCGAACACGAAGGCGACGCCGGCCTGGGTCGACGACGAGAGCCCGTCGACCACCTGGCTCGCGCCGCCCAGCACCACCCGCGCGCCTGGCAGGCCGAAGAGCAGCAGGACGAGGCAGGCCTGCACCGCGATGGCCCCCAGCGCCAGCTTCCAGGGGAAAGCGCTGCGCTTTTCCGACAACGCCCAGCAGATCAAGATGGTGACGGCGATCCCGACGAGGCTCTGCGCGTTCTCCGGTCCGAACATCCCGCCCCCACTTCCCCGAACGGCGATGAGGCCTGAGCCGGCCGGCGGACGCAAGCGGTCAGGCGGGCGGCGCGGCGAGTTCCACCCAGACCGCCCGCGCCTCGCCCAGCCATTTCAGCCGGGCCTCAAGCTGGTAGACCGCGCCCAGGGTGCTGACATGCTCGATCTCGCCGGCCGCCCGCTCGGTCTCGGCGAGGGCGCTGAGCTCCAGCATGGTCTGCCGGGTCAAGGTCTCGGCAGTGTCGAAGAAGGCGGTGCGCTCGGCGTCGGACGCCAGCTGGCCCAGGAAGCCGATGCGGGTGCGCAAGGGGTCGGGCGTCGGCTTGGCGTGCCAGGGCTCCAGGTTGCTGATCCAGGCGGCGATGGCGTGGTCGCCGGCCGGCGTCACCCGCAGGCTCTTGCGGTGGCGGCGATCCTCGTCGTCGGCCTCCGCCTCGACCAGCCCCAGCCGCATCAGCCGCTCGACCACCGGATAGATCGACCCCGCGCCGCCGCGCCAGTCCGGCGTCGGCGACTGGGCGAACATCTGCCGCACCGCATAAGTCGAGCACGGCTGCTGGTGCCGGATGGCGCTGAGGGTGCAGTTCTCGAGTTCAGTCAGCCGGGCGTCCATGCGTCCACCGCGCTAAGGCATAGTCAGTTTCGGACTATACTGCGCGCGGAACGACCCACGGGGCAAGGGAGCCAGCATCCCTCTCCGCACCCTCCCCCAACTTGTCATCCCGGATAACCCGCTGTGCGGGTTTCCGGGATGATGGGTGGACGGCCCCCTGACGGCATCAATGTGCCATGCTGGCCGTGTGAGGACCCAGCAGAGGAGACCGTCCGCATGCAAGTTATCAGATTTGGGATCGACCTGGCCAAGAGCGTTTTCCAGGTTCACGGGG
>DATAVF010000347.1:0-5519 GCA_036267835.1 Caulobacteraceae bacterium
CGGCTCGCTGACCGAGGCGGTGCGCCGGCGGCCCTACCAGGTGGTGCTGTTCGACGAGGTCGAGAAGGCCCACCCGGACGTCTTCAACGTGCTCTTACAGGTGCTCGACGACGGCCGCCTGACCGACGGCCAGGGCCGCACCGTGGACTTCCGCAACACCCTCCTGGTGATGACCTCCAACCTGGGCTCGGACTTCCTGGCTGACCAGGCGGCGAGCGACGTCGGCGGCAGCGTCGAGGCCGTGCGCCCGCTGGTGATGGACGCGGTGCGCAAGCACTTCCGGCCCGAGTTCCTCAACCGCATCGACGAGATCGTGCTCTTCTCACGCCTCGGCCGCGAACAGATGGACTCGATCGTCTCCATCCAGCTCGACCGGGTGGAAAAGCGCCTGGCCGAACGCCGCATGACCCTGCACGTCGACCCGGACGCCCTGCACTGGCTCGCCGAACGCGGCTACGACCCGGTCTACGGCGCCCGCCCCTTGAAGCGCGTGATCCAGAAGGAACTGGTCGACCCCGTGGCGCGGAAGCTGCTGGCAGGGGACCTGGAGGATGGGAGCGTCATCCAGGTGCGGGATGGCGGCGAAAAGCTGGAGATCGGGCGCGCCGCGGTGCACTGAGGCGCCTGCCCTCTGGAGAGCATCCACCGTAAATCACGCTAATTAGCGGCGCCCGAATTGTGGCGCCGCTGTTCGCGGCCGGCCGCCATGGAGTTCTGGCGGCGGCTTACATCTGCACGATGTCAAAGACCCGGAGGGGTGCCAGCGCGGCGTCCCTCGGCTGCAGGTAACGTGCGGCAATTGCCGCAGTCTATCTTGACGGCGTGCGACCGTGCTGCCCGCGCAATCCAGCGCCAACAAGCCGGCTCACTCGGCGAACGCCGGGGCCCAGGCAGGCCGCTTTGGCAGAGAACTTTTCGAGAGTTGCGCCCGTCGCAAGCGCCCCACTTCTTACCGCAGAGGCGCAGAGGCGCAGAGAGGGCGCGGAGGCGTATGCGTCCCTGCGTCCTCTGCGCCTCTGCGGTAAAAGTAACGTCTGTCGCGGACCCACCCTACTCGTGATGTGAAGCTGGCTGCGAGCGGGACATCGAGCGATAGCAGATCGCGTGTCAGCACGTCTTCACCCGTTGCGAACTGAAAGCGCCAAGCTTCGCCCCGTTCTTCAAACGTCAAAATTCGTCCCTTGTTTACACCACCGCCTGCGCCGCCGAGATAGACTACGAAGTTGGACTTGTTTTGCCTGAAGTCGATGTTGCCGATAGCGGAAAAATGAGCTTCATCTTCGACCAAGAATGACAGTCTGCGTTCCACCCAGGCAAGAACCTGCAAGGCTGCTGGGCTCGGCTCTGGTGTTTCGGGCTCGACCGATGGGACCAACAACGGCTCCGGAGCGGCTTTCTCTGGGGGCTCTATCTCGAGGCGCGCTAGTATGCTGCTGTCGGTCGCCGTCTTGAACGCCCGTTTTACGAGTTCTTGGTACTCAGGGATATTCTTGCTGCGTACGTGTTTTATGCCGGCGCCTTCGAGCAATAATCGGCACAAGGCTTCGGTAGGCTGAGCCATCTGCGCGCCGATCTGATCGACGAACGACTTCAGGATCAGCTTCCGCTTCGCCTCGGCCCCGATGTTTTCGGGGTTGAATGCCCCTTTTTTGAGTTGCTGAAGGCCTTCGATGATCTGATCTGAAACTTGATCTACCGCCGCCTTCCTGAGGTCGAGGGTCAAGAAGGCGTTGTCATCCATCAGATTGGGATCGTCGCTATCGGCGTAGAAATCCCAAACGATGCCGTCGCTCAACACACCGAGCTTCACAGTTCTGGCTGCATTGAAGTAGGATTTAAGCTGACCTTTATCGTCAACGCGCGTCGCGCCAACGCCTTTGCATTCGATTGCCATCACGGGGATGCCATCTTGCATAATAGCGAAGTCGACTCGGTTTTGGTACTTCTCCGAAAAGTCTGCCGAGTGTTCCGGTGTGACCTCTGCTGGGTTCGCCGTGTCGTAGCCGAGAAAGCCAATGAAGGGGAGCACCAAGGCAATCTTGGCCGCCTCTTCAGTTCGACAGTGTGAGGAGGCGGCGACCGATCGCTTCGCTTGCTCCACCAACGCAGCACGGAAATCGACGCTCAAGACACCCCCCGCTTTTAGCTAACGAAGCGCAACCATAGCGGAACGTGTAGTTAGAACAAGTTAAGCGGGGTAGCCGTGCTTGCTACCGGCAAGTACCTCGGAAGTGCAGGAAGCTTCAGGCCGTTCCAGCAGTCCCAAACTCCGAGGCGCGCGAGCAGCCTCCCGTCTCGGCCGCCGTGCCACCAGCTTTGAAAGTCGGCGTTGTCGTGCCAGCATGCGTCCACTTTCGGTCGAACTGGTGCGGGAGAGCCCGTCAGGACGAGGCCGAGGTCCGGGGGGACTCATGGGCAGATATTGGCTGGCGCTGCTCGCGGCGCTTTCGATCCTGGCCGCCACTCCGGCGATGGCGGAGACGCTCACCAATGACACCGTCATCGAGCTGGTGAAGGCGGGGCTTGGCCCCGAAGCCATCGTGGCGAAGATCAAGACGTCGGACGTGAAGTTCGACATGTCGACCGACCAGATGGTGTCGCTCAAGCAGCAGGGCGTGCCGGATGCGGTGATCGCGGCCATGCTGGACGCCTCCGCGGGCGGCGCCGCCACACTGCACGTCGTCGACAGCACGTCGCCGGACCCCACCCGGCCGCATGCCTCAGGCATCTACATGCTGGAGCCGGACCACACGCCGCCGCAGATGGAGCACATCGACGCGACGGTCGCCGATCAGACCAAGATGACGGGGATGTTCGTCTCGGCGATGACCTACGGAATCGCGCCGATCAAGATCAAGACGGTGCTGCCCAACCCCTCGGCCCGCGTTCACACAACCTCGGCGCGGCCGGAGTTCTACTTCTATTTCGATCAGGCGAGCCAGGGGCTCTCGGGCAGCCCAATCGGCGGCGTCTGGCTGCCAGGAGCGGTGACGTCGCCGAACGAATTCAGCCTCGTGCGGTTCGAAATCAACCACGGCAATCGCGAGGCCGTGCTCGGCCGGGTCAACATCATCGGGACACAGACCGGCGTGATGGACAAGGCGCGGATATCCTTCTCCTATGAAACGGTCGCCACTGGCGTCTTCAAGGTGACGCCGAGCGTCGATCTGGCGCCGGGCGAATACGGCTTCGTCTACTCGGTCGGCGGCGGCACGGGCGGGCTGGCCGGCGGCCAGTCGGCGCGGATTTTCGACTTCTCGGTGACGATGCCCTAGGCGTTTCGCGTCAACGACGATCCGAGCAACGGCCCATGCCCGCGACAGTTGAACAGCAAGCCCTGATCGACGCCATCGCCGCCGAGTTGGCGGGCAATCCCGACATCGAGGCCGCCTGGCTCTCCGGCAGTCTCGGCCGTGGGGGCGGGGACCAGTTCAGCGACGTGGACATCCTGGCGCTTGCCGCCGACGGCCGCGCCGATGCGGCGTCGGCCAGGTGGGTGGCGGAGGGCGTGGGGCGCGTCGCCGAGCCCGTGCTGGTGAACAAGTTGTTCGGCGGGCGGATCGTCAATGTAGTGACGGCGGGGTGGGAGCGGTTTGATGTGGTGTTTGTGCAGGGGGCGGAGATTGGGCGGTATGACGGCGGGCAGCTGACGCCGCTGTTCAATCGCACGGGCGTGGAGCCGCCGCGGCCGGCGCCTGTGGCCTATCAGCCGAGCCCGGCGGCGGTGACGGCGCTGGTGGAGGAGTTCCTGCGGGTGCTGGGGCTGGGGCCGGTGGGGATCGGGCGGGAGGAGTTCGTGGTCTGCCTCTCCGGGGTCGAACTGCTGCGGAAGATGACCGTGGACATGATGCTGGAGGCCAACCGGGTGTCGCCGGCCGAGCGCGGCGGGGCGCTGAAGCGCAATCCGTTCCTGACGGCCGAACAGCGGGCCGCGCTCGAGGGGCTGGCGCCTGTCGCCGCGAACCGCGAGAGCCTGATGGCGGCGAATACGGCGCTGGCGCGGCTCTTCCTGCCATGCGCGCGGCAGGCGGCGGCGGAGGTGGGCGCGACCTGGCCGGCCGCGCTGGAGGCAGCGACGAAGCGCCGGCTGGTGGGGTATTTCGGCGAGGGCGGCTGGCCGGAGAACCTCCCCGACGCCGAGCAAAATCGCCCTTAAACTCTTGGCGGCATTCGTGGAATGCAGGCTCGACGGGCTGGAACCAGCCCCGTGTTTCGCGCCAAACACATCCCGCCATCGTTCAGTGATCAACCGTGACTATGCCCTGCGCTCGACGAAGCTGAGCCGGCTGGCGTGGGGAGGACGCGGGGCCGGGTGACGAGATGAGGAAACCGATGTCCCGATACTGGCTGCCGCTGTGCGCGGCGCTCTCCCTCCTGGCCCTGGCGCCAGCGACCGTGCAAGCGGAGACCCTGACCGACGCGTCGGTCGTCGGCCTGGTCCGGGCCGGGCTGAGCCCCGAGGCGATCGTCGCCAAGATCCGCATCTCGGGGGCCGACTACGACCTCTCCTCCGAGCAGCTGGTGGCGCTGAAGCGCGCCGGCGTGCCGGACGCGGTGATCTCGGCGATGCTGGAGACGGCGGCGGGCGACGCCGGCCCGCGCGGCGGCGGGCTTGACAACACGTCGGCCGATCCGGCCGCGCCGCATGCGCCCGGCGGCTACCTGCTGGAGTCCGGGCCGGCGCGGATGCAGGCGATCCAACCGATATCGCCGGCCGACATCCGGGTGACCAACGTGCTGGCGTCAGTTTTCACCTCCGGCATCGTGCCGCTGAAGCAGACCACCGTGCTGCAAGGCCCACAGGCGCGGGTCGGCGCGGACACCAGCCGGCCGGTCTTCTACTTCTACTTCGACCAGGCCAACCAGGGCGCGGCCGGCACGCCGTTCGCCAACGCCTGGCATCCGAGCGCGGTGAACTCGCCCAGTGACCTCACCCTGGTGCGTTTCCATGCCGACGGCCAGGGCAACCGCAGCCAGGTCGTGGAGCTGCGGGTGTTCGGGCCGCGCGGCGCTGGCGACGACGCCAACATCGCCTTCAACTCGCAGATGCTGGCGCCCGGAGTGTTCCGGGTGACACCCAGCGCCGACCTGCCGCCGGGCGAATACGGCTTCACCTACGGCATCCAGGTCGCCGAGGACGACACAGAGACCCGGGTGTTCGACTTCTCGGTGGCCCCATAGCCGCTCCTCGGGGGCGCTCCCGTTTGCGAGGTTGCGCGCCCCCTCCACCATGCTCCGCATGGTCCCCCTCCCCCGTTGCACGGGTGAGGAGTGGGTTGACGCCCGCAACGTCACTGGACCGCAGGGTGCGCGGCCGAAGCTTGGAGCCCCGCCATGTCTGAACCGAAGCCGTTCACCGTCGACTGGTCCGCGCAGCAGGTGGGCGAGGTGTTGGCGCAGGTGCGCGGCTATCCGTGGCCGCCGGCGCCGGCCGTGCCCGACGGCTGGCTCTATGGCTGCGATGCGGGCTTCCTGAAGCGGCTCTGCGAGCACTGGACCGGCGGCTACGACTGGGCCGG
>DATAVF010000348.1:0-5257 GCA_036267835.1 Caulobacteraceae bacterium
GTCGCCGGCGCAGAGGATCCACTGCAGGGTCCAGTCGGGGATCAGCAGGCCGTCGGTGCGGTGATCGCCCGGCGCGAACATCTGGGTCAGGCCGTCCGGCCGCTGGCTCTCGGCCGCTTGCTCGAGGAACTTGGCGGTCAGCGGCGCGACGCCAGGGCCGAAGGCGGCCCAGCCTGCCAGGTTCTCCACCGTGACGTCGCCCAGCCACTGGCGCTGCTCGCGGCTCGGGCAATCCTCCCAGGCGTCGTGCATGCATTGGCGCAGTGTGTAGGCGCCGACGGCCCAGAGCTGGTCGAGCACCGGGTCGGACGAGGCGAAGCGGCCGCGCGGCTCGACCGGATAGTTGACCAGGTTGGCGCCCAGGCCGCGGAAGGTCACGCCTTCGGACGCCCGCCGCACCGTCACCTGCATCCAGCGGATCGCGCACCACTCGAAGCGCTCGAAGCGCTGCACCCCTGGCCGGGCGATGTAGCGACAAAGGTGGGCGTCGGCGCCCAGCCAGGGTTTGGGCCGCGGGCGGCTCTCCGGGCCGACGCCGCGCGTCCACTCGCCGGGCAGGCCCTCGGCGCAGGCGATCTCGATCTCCTCGCCGCCCCGCGCCTCGATCTCGAACCACGGCCGGCCGGTCATGATCTTCCCGAAGTCGAGCAGCAGGCTGATGTCGCAGCCGGGCGAGGTGCGGACCACGGCCCGGCCGCCCTCAAGCCGCAGCAGGTCGGCGGCGTCGGAGACCGCGCCCTCCGGCAGCTCGGTCAGCGGCTCCTCGTAGGTGCGGCGATGAAACGGCAGGCCCGGATCGGGCGTCAGGCCGCGCATCCAGACGATGCGCTCGGCCGCCACCTTGCGCTCTTCCAGCATCGGGATGCCGCGCGGCACGAGCGTTGGGAACGGCCGCGCCTGCATGCCGCCGTAGTTGGCCTCCGGCCCGCCGCCGCCGGCGACCATGGCCTGGGCTGTGTCCCAGCCGGAGTCGTCGAAGCCAGGCTCGGTCCACCCGGCCGGCAGCCGCGCCCCGTCGAGCTCCTCGATGAAGCCTAGCGAGTGGTTCGACTGCGGCGTGTCCTGCGTCCAGGCCAGCGACTGGGTGCAGCGCCAGCCCGCATGAGTCGAGAGAGAGACCGCACCGGCCGCGCCTTCGGTCCAGAGCCCGCCATCGCCGAAGCTCGGCTGCCAGAGCCCCTTGGTGGTCTCGTAGAAGGCGGTGTCGCGGCCATAGGTGTGGACCAGCACCGCCAGGGTGTTGTCGCCGGCGACCAGATCGCCCGCCAGATCGTAGTCGTCGTAGCGTTGGAAGAGCGGGCTGCAGCGCACCGGGCCGCGCCCGACCTGGCGGCCGTTCACATGGAGGATGTAGCGCCCGTCCACGGTGATCGAGAGCGGCGCGGCGGCCACGGGGGCGTCCAGCCGCACGGTCTTGCGGAACAGGAACCAGCGGTTCTTCTCGTTCGGCCGCGCCTCGGCGCCCAGGTAGTGCTTGCGAAACCCCATCGGGTCGATCGCCTGGCGGGGAGTCCAGACGAACGGCGCGCGCAGCTTCGCCGTCACATCACCGCCCCGATCTGCCAGGGCACGAACTCCGCCCCGCCGTAGCCCAGCGCCTCGCTCTTGCTCTTCCGCCCGGACGCGACCTCCAGCAAATAGTCGAGGATCTCCGCGCCCTTGCCTTCGATGGTGGCGTCGCCGGTAGCTATGCCGCCGCAGTCGATGTCGATGTCCTCTTCCATGCGCCGGTAGATATCGGTGTTGGACGAGAGCTTGATCGAGGGCGACGGCTTGAAGCCGAAGGCCGAGCCGCGCCCGGTGGTGAAGGCGATCATCGTCGCGCCGGAGGCCACCTGGCCGGTGGCCGAGCACGGATCGAAGCCGGGGCTGTCCATGAAGACGAGGCCCGACGTGGCGATCGGCTCGGCGTATTTGGCCACGTCGACCAGGGTCGAGCCGCCAGCCTTGGCGACGGCGCCCAGCGACTTCTCCAGGATGGTGGTCAGCCCCCCGGCCTTGTTGCCGGGCGAGGGGTTGTTGTCCATCTGGGCCCCGTTGCGGGCGGTGTAGTCCTCCCACCAGGCGAGGCGGGCGCGCAGCTTGTCGGCGATGGCGGGCGAGGCGGCCCGCGCAATCAGCAGGTGCTCGGCCCCGTAGATCTCCGGCGTTTCGGAGAGGATCACGGTGCCGCCTAGCCCGACTAGCCGGTCCGACGCCACGCCCAGCGCCGGGTTGGAGGTGACGCCCGACCAGGCGTCCGAGCCGCCGCACTGCAGGCCGAGGCTGAGGGCGCTGGCGGGGGTCTCGCTGCGCCGCGCCGCGCCCACCTTGGGCAGCATGGCGGCCAGCCGCTCCAGCCCCTCCTTGATGGCGCGCCGGGTGCCGCCGCTCTCCTGGATGGTGAAGGACTGGAAGGCGTCGCCCTCGCTGAGCCCATAGTCGGCCTTCAGCCCGCCGATCTGCACCACCTCGCAACCGAGGCCGACCAGCATCACCGCGCCGAAGTTGGGGTTGGCCGCGGTGCCCCAGAGGGTGCGGCGCAGCACGTCGAAGCCCTCGCCGGCGCTGGCCATGCCGCAGCCGCTGGCGTGGGTGATCGGCACCACGCCGTCGATGTCCGGATAGTCGTCCAGCATGCCGGAGCGCTCGGCCGCCTCGGCGATGTGGCGCGCCACCGTGGCCGAGCAGTTCACGCTGGTCAGCACGCCTATGTAGTTGCGCACACCGACCTTGCCGTTGGCCCGGCGATAGCCCTGGAAACCGCGCTGCGGCTCCTGGCGCTGCGGCGCGGCCCCGACGAGGGCGCCCTCGCGCAGCTCGGTCATGGCGAGGTTCTGGGTGTGGACGTGGGCGCCGGGGGCGATGTCGCGGGTGGCCGCGCCGATCACCTGGCCGTACTTGCGCACCCGCTCGCCGGCCTTGATGGCGCACGTCGCCACCTTGTGGCCGCTGGGGATCGCCTCGGCGGTGGCCAGAGGCTCCCCGTCGAGGCGTTCGCCGGCCGCGAGGCGCCGCATGGCGACCACCACATTGTCGGCCAGGTTGAGCCGCAGGGCGTTGGGGCGGGAAGTTTGCTCGGTCATTGAAATATCAGCATAGACTGTGTCGGACGCTTTTTCTACGATGCAGGCGGCAAGGCCCGCCTGCTAACATGCCAGCATAGATTACATGACCCCCGCCGCCGCTGATCGCCGGACCTTCACCACGCCGCTCGGGAGAGAGCTGGCGTTCTCGCGCCTGGGCTTCGGCGCAGTGCCGATCGGCAACATGTTCCAGACCATCAGCGATGTCGAGGCGACCGCGACGGTGGACACCGCCTGGGACGCTGGGCTGCGCTATTTCGATACCGCGCCGCTCTACGGGACCGGCCTCTCGGAGGTGCGGCTGGGCCGGGCGCTGCAGGTGCGGCCGCGGGCCGACTACGTGCTTTCGACCAAGGTCGGGCGGCTGATCGAGGATGGCAGGGTCCGCTTCGATTATGGGCGCGATGCGGTGCGGCGCTCGGTGGACGAGAGCCTGGCGCGGCTGGGGTTGGACCGGGTCGACATCCTCTTCGTGCACGACATGGAGCTGCCCACTCACGGCTCCGCCGAGGTCTATGAGGCGCACTGGAATGAGCTCACAGCCGGCGGCGGCTGGCAGGCGCTAGCTGAGCTGCGGGCGGCCAGCGTGGTCTCGGCGATCGGGCTCGGGTGCAACGACACGGCCGCCTGCGAGCGGGTGCTGGCCGAGCTGGATCCGGACCTATTCCTCCTGGCCGGCCGCTACACCCTCTTGGAACAGGCGCCGCTGAGCGGGCTGCTGCCGGACTGCGCGCGGCGCGGCGTGGGCATCGTCATCGGTGGGCCGTTCAACTCGGGCGTCCTCGTGCGGCCCGGCGGCAACTACAACTACGCCGCCGCGCCGGCCGACGTGCTGGCGCGCGTCGAGCGGCTGCGGGCGGTCTGCGACGCGCACGGTGTCGCCCTGCCGGCCGCGGCGCTGCAGTTCCCCGCCGCGCACCCGGCGGTGGTCAGCATCATCCCGGGCGGCGGCACGCCGGCCGAGGTGGCCGGCAACGTCGCGTGGTTCGAGGCGGGGGCCACGGCCGCGCTCTGGGCGGCGCTCAAGCAAGGCGGGCTGGTCGATCCGGCCGCGCCGACGCCGGGAGGTCCGTGAATGCTGAAGGGCATCGATCCGCTGCTGGGGCCGGAGCTGCTGGCGACGCTGCGCGCCATGGGCCACGCCGACGAGATCGCCATCGTCGACGCCAACTTCCCCGCCGCCGCCAACGCGCGCCGGCTAATCCGCGCCGAGGGGGCCAGCGCCACCCGGATGGTGCGGGCCATCCTCAGCGTGCTGCCGCTGGAGCAGTTCGAACCGGTCGCCGCCTTCCGCATGGCCGTTGACGGCGCGCCGGACGAGCTGCCGCCGGTGATCGGCGAGTTCGAGCAGCTGCTCCGGGATGTGGGTTACGAGGGCCCGATCGAGGCGCTGGAGCGCTTCGCCTATTACGAGCGCACCCGCGTCGCCTACGCCATCGTCTCCACCGGCGAGCGCCGCTACTGGGGCAACCTGATCCTGAAGAAGGGCGCGATCCCGCCGGAGGGCGCCGATTGATGCGGGTGGACGCGCACCAGCACTTCTGGCGGCCGTCGCGCGGCGACTACGGCTGGCTGACGGCTGAGGCGCATCCGGACATCTGCCGCGATTTCGGCCCCGACGATCTGGCGCCGCTGCTGCGCCGCGCCCAGGTCGACGCCACTGTGCTGGTGCAGGCCGCGCCGGCCGCCGCCGAGACCGACTTCCTGCTGGAGATCGCCAGGACCACGCCCTTCGTCGCCGGCGTGGTCGGCTGGGCCGATCTCGAAGCCGCCGACGCACCCGATCGCATCGCCGCAATGGCCGAAGAGGCCAAGCTGGTGGGCCTCAGGCCGATGCTGCAGGACCTGGACGACGACGCCTGGATCCTGAGACCAGAGGTGCAGCCGGCGCTGGATGCGATCGAGGCGGCGGACCTGCGCTTCGACGCCCTGGTCAAGCCGCGCCACCTGCCACACCTCGCTCGCCTGCTGGCGCGGCGGCCAAGACTGAGGGTGGTCATCGACCATGGCGCCAAGCCCGACATCGCCGGCGGCGGGCTCGCTGACTGGACCGGCGCGATCCGCGGCCTCGCCGTCGATACGGACGCAATGTGCAAGCTCTCGGGGCTCGTCACCGAGGCGGCGCCGAAGTGGTGTGCGACGGACCTAAGGCCCTACGTCGACGTGCTGCTGGACGCGTTCGGTCCGGCGCG
>DATAVF010000349.1:0-4055 GCA_036267835.1 Caulobacteraceae bacterium
CACCCTCTACTTCAAGGTCTCCCCGATCGCGCCGTTCGAATACTACAAGGACCCGGCCAAGACCGCCGCGGCCCACCGCGACGGCTACTTCACCTTGGGCGACGTCGGCTATCTCGACGCGGACGGCTACCTCTTCCTCACTGGCCGCACGGCCGAGTGCATCATCTCCGGCGGGGTCAACATCTACCCGCAGGAGATCGACAACGAGCTGATCAAGCACCCCGCGGTCGAGGACGCCTGCACCATCGGCGTGCCGAACGAGGAGTGGGGCGAGGAGGTGAAGTCGGTGCTCACCCTGAACCCCGGTTATGTGGGTTCGCCCGAGCTGGCGGCCGACATCACCAAGTACGCCCGCGAACACCTGGCCGGCTTCAAGGTCCCGCGCTCGATCGAGTTCGTCGACGAGATGCCGCGCAGCCCGGCGGGCAAGATCCAGCGCAAGAAGGTGCGCGACCCTTATTGGGCCGGGCGGGCGCGCTCGATCTGATCGAGCCGCCGTTCTGGCGCCACTGGCCGTTGACATGACACCATGATGGTGTCACCCGCGGTGTCAGCATCACGGGTGAGGCCACGCTATGCCTGACGGCGACATCGATCTCAGCGACGGCGCGATCAACCTCAACGACGGCCTCGCCCGCCTCGGCAAGGACGCCTTCCTGGCCCGCCTGCACGGCGAGGCGCCGCTGTTCCGGCAGAGCAACGGCAACTGGGTGGCGAGCCGGTTCGACGACGTGCGGGCGATCCTGCTCGACCATGCGCGCTTCTCGTCGGCGGGCATGGAAGGCCAGTTGCGCATGCCGCTGCTCAACGACGATCCGCCACGCCACGCCCTGTTGCGCGGCCTGCTGGCCAAGGCGTTCACCCCGGCCGCCATGGAAGGCATGCGCCCGGCGATCACCCAGCTGGCGCACGGGCTCGTCGCCGACATCCCGACTGGCGTGGAAGTCGACATCGTCGGGGCCTTGACCACACCGCTGCCGGTCACGGTGATCGCTGGCATGATGGGCGTGACGGCCGACCGCCACGGCGACTTCAAGCGCTGGTCCAACGTCATCGTCCAGCTCACCTATGAGCAGCTGGACGCCGGCCACACGGCCTCTCTGCTCGAGCTGCAAGGCTATTTCGCCGGTCTCGCCGCCGAGCGGCGACTGGCGCCGGGCGAGGACCTCGTCAGTGCGCTGACCAAGGCGCGCGAGCACAGCGACGCGCTCAATGACGAGCAGGTGGTAGGCTTCTGCATGCTGCTGATGTTGGCCGGCAACGAGACCACGACCAATCTCCTGGGCAACCTGCTGAACCGCCTGGCGGACGCGCCGGAGGCCTGGGCGGCGCTGCGGGCCGATCCGGCGCGGATCGACGGCGCGATCGAGGAATCGCTGCGCATCGATTCCCCCGCCCAGCTGCTGCTGCGCAAAGCCACCCAGGACGCGACCGTCTGTGGCCGGACGATCCGGGCCGGCGAGAACGTCGTGGTCTACCTGGCCGCCTCCAACCGCGATCCGGCCCGCTGGCAGGGCGCCGAGGCTTTCGAGGCGGGGCGCGAGATCGGCCGACACCTGGCCTTCGGCCACGGCGTGCACAGCTGCATCGGCGCGCCGCTCGCCCGCATCGAGGCCCGCGCGGCGATGGAGGCCCTGGTCGCCCGCTTCAGCACCGTCCGCCGCGGCGCGGCCCCCGGCGAGCGGGTGCCGGGCGAGCTCTTCTTCGGCTTCCGCGATCTGTCCCTGATCTTCGACTAGCGCGCGTCATCAATCACGGACCAGCGGGTCGTCCGACAACCGGACCCTCCGAGCGCCGCGAACGGTGGAAAGCCGACCCTAGCGGGAGGAAAGTCGGATGCATCCCTGGGCGACCGTCGCCGGACGGCCGGTATTGCGTACACTGCCAGGCTCAGCGCCATGAGCAGCGCGCCTGCAAAGACAAACAACAGCTCCATGCCGGCGCGTGGCCCCGCGCCGACGAGCCCGCCGATGCTTAACCGGTCGTAACTAGGTCGACGCCCAATGGCGCCCTAGCGTTGGCGGTAAGGATGACGAACCGCCACGGAACAGTCCGCCGTCGGTCACGTAACACGATACCGGATCGGGCATTGACCGTCACAGCGCTACGGGGGAGGGCGACAATGGATAAGATCAACCGCATCGCCGACGACTGGATCGTATCCAGGCGGGCGGCGGGGACCGCTGTAGTCATCACACAGGACCAGGCCGTCGTCTACGCGAGCGGCTTTGGGGTGCAGCGCCTCCCGAACGGTCCACCCGTGACCGCCGGGACGCCGTTTCGAATCGGCTCCGTGACCAAGCAATTCACCGCGGCCGCGATCCTGAGACTCGCCCAACAGGGAAGACTTTCGCTAGGCGATCACTTGTCGAAATACATTCCGACTTTCCCCGACGCCGACAACGTCACCCTCTACGAGCTGCTCACGCACACGTCCGGGATCCACAACTATACGGACGCGCTGAACTCCAACCCACTGGCCGCCCTCAGTTTGATGAGGGCTCATACGACCGCTCAGTGGGTGGACCACATCGCTCGCCAGCGACCGCTCTACGACTTCCTGCCCGGGACGGCTTGGCACTACTCGAACTCTGGCTTCTTCCTCCTCGGCGCCATTGTCGAGAAGGTCTCTGGCCAGCCGCTGGCCGCCTATCTGCAAGATCAGTTCTTCGACCCGCTCGGCATGAACGAGACCGAGATCGATGACGGCTCCGACGCGCCGCCAGGTCGGGCCGAGGGTTACGCGCAGGCGCCGTGGTTCGGTCGATGGTTCGTCTGGCCGGGGTACATTTCGCTGACCAACGCCGGCGGCGCCGGCGCGCTTCGGTCCTCGGCGATGGACCTGGCCAAGTGGATGCAGGCGCTGATAGGCGGCCGCGTCGTGGACGCCGGGTCTTTGCAGGAAATGATGACGCCGGCGCGCCTGTCCGACGGGCGCTTGGCGAGCGCCAACAGAGTGAACATGGATCCGTCCGAGCCCGCGGGGGACTACGGCTTCGGCATCAGGATCATGAGCTTCGACGGCCATCGCCAGATTGGTCACGACGGCGACATCCCTGGCTTTCAGGCGGCGCTCTTCACCTATCCGGACGATCGGATCACCATCGCCGTTGTGGCGAACACCTCGGGCGGGGCCCGCGAACTCGAACAACGTATCGCCAAAGTGGTCTTGGCGGCGAACCCGCCAGCCTCGGGCCGCCCGGGTCGGGCGTCCGCGCCGGTCCCGCGCTCGTAATACGAACCTAGGTCGCCCGGCGCGGCAGCCACGGCACGAAGGCCGAGGTGCGGCGCACGTAGTCCTCGTAGCCGGGCTTGCCCCGGCGCATGCGGCCCTCGACGGTCGGCATGCCGCTCCAGCGGGTCAGCAGGAAGAGCAGCAGCAGCGGCCCCACCACCGAGACCAGGCCCAGGGTGGTCTCCGCGGCGATCAGCCAGAGGCCGAACCAGACGCAGGCGTCGCCGAAATAGTTCGGGTGGCGGGTGAAGCGCCAGAGGCCGCTCTGCAGCACCTGGCCGGCGTTGGCCGGGTTGCGCTTGAAGGCCACCAGCTGCCAGTCGCCCAGGCTCTCGAAAGCCAGGCCGAACACGCCGAGCGCCAGGCCGGCCCAGCCCACCGGCCCCAGCGCGGCGGGCGTCGCCGAGATCTGCCCCAGCTGCACCGGCAGGCAGACGATCCACAGCAGCGGCATCTGCAGGGCGAACACCAGCACGAGCGAGGCCCGCGCATAACCCCAGCCGCGCTCGGCCTTGGCCTTGTCCATCATCCGCACATAGCGCCGGTCCGGTCCGTGATCGCGCCAGCGCCACAGCAGATAGCCGCCGAGCCGCGCGCCCCAGGCGACGCAAAGCGCGGTCAGCGCAATCCGCCGCGGCGTGCCGCCGCCGGTCTGGAGGAAGGTCGAAACGGCGACGGCCGCCATCCCCATGGCCCAGAGGCTGTCCACCGGCGTGCAGTCGCGCATCGCCACGCACGCCTGCCAGGCGATGGCGAACAGCACCACCACCACCACGGCATTGACCGCCACCACGACAACAACTTCCGGCATGAGGCGCCC
>DATAVF010000350.1:0-6236 GCA_036267835.1 Caulobacteraceae bacterium
GCGGCGAAGCGGTGGGCGCGGGCTTCGGCGTAGGCGGGGCTGTTGTACCAGGCTTTGGCGGCTTCGACGGACGGGAACTCGAGCACCACCGCGCCTTCGATCGGGGCGCCTTCCAGGGTCTCGGACTTGCCGTAGGCGACCAGCGGCTTGACGGTGTGGCCGCCCAGCGTGGCGCCGGCCTTCTGGGAATAGGTGGCGAACTCGGCCGGATCGCGCATCTTTTCGCGCGTGAAAATAATGTAGGCGCTCATGTTGTCTCCCCTCGTGTTTCCGGGACGTGCCTGGGGCTTCTAGCGTCGATGCCGATGGCGCGGCGAGACTGACCCGACGTCCGGCGCCGCGGTTTCCGCCCCGCGAAGGCGGACAATTTGCCGCAGCGCCGCCCACCCCGGGCGAGCAAGCTTCAGTATTCTACAGCTATCAACGCGCCACGGCTCAGGTAGATTTCAGCCTTGAAGGAATCCCTTCCACCGCGACTGCTCGCCCAAATGGGGGCCGCGGGCAGACCCAAGCACAAAGGCTTGCACCATGCAGTTCAAGACCATCGCCGCTGTCGTCGCGGCCGCCTCGTTCGCCGTGCTGGCGCCCACCATGGCCAGCGCCGCGCCGCAGGACTTCCAGCTCGACAACGAGACCGGCTACACGATCAAGAACCTCTACATCTCGCCGACCACCACCAACGACTGGCAGGATGACGTGCTGGGCCAGGACACCCTGGACACCGGCGCCGCGCTGAACATCCACTTCCCCGGCGGCCGCGGCGAAACCTGCGAGTGGGACCTGAAGATCGCCTACAACGACGACTCTTCGCACGAGTGGACGAGCGTGAACCTGTGCTCGATCAACAAGGTCACCATCCACTACGACGAAGGCACGCAGACCACCTCGGCGACCTCTGAGTAAGATTGTCTGACCACGAACCTCACGGGCGGCACGAACAACAGCTGCGGTGCTTCCGCTGTTCCGCTCCTGTTCGTGTGGTTCGTGAGGTTCGTGGTCTAACTTTATGGAGCCGACGCTAAGTCACCCGTGACCTCGCCTGGAACCTAGGCTCGCGCCAGGCGCCGGTTTCCAGGATGTCCAGCAGGGTCTCGGCGGCGCGCCAGGCGTCCTCGTAGCGCAGATAGAGCGGGGTGAAGCCGCAGCGCAGCACGTCCGGGGCGCGGAAGTCGCCGATGACGCCGCGATCGATCATCGCCTGCATGATGGCCCAGGCCTCGGGGTGCGCGAAGGAAACCTGGCTGCCGCGCGCCGCCGGGTCGCGGGGCGTGACCAGGGCAAGGCCGGCGCCCCCTGCTTCCACGCAATCGATGAAGAGCGAGCAGAGGCGCTGGCCTTTGCCGGCGAGGGCCGGCAGGTCGACCTCGGCCATCAGGTCGACACCGCATTCGAGCGCCAGCAGCGACAGCATGGGCGGGGTGCCGCAAAGGAAGCGCTCGATCCCCACGGTGGGCCGATAGTCGCCATCGAAGGCGAAGGGTTCGGCGTGGCCCATCCACCCGGTCAATGGCGAGACCAGGGCGTCCTGCAGGCGGCGCGCCACGTAGAGCCAGGCCGGCGCGCCCGGGCCGCCGTTCAGATACTTGTAGCCGCAGCCGACGGCGAGGTCGGCGCCGGCGCGGGTGAGATCGACCGGGACAGCGCCGGCGCTGTGCGACAGGTCCCACAGCGTCAGCGCGCCGGCGGCATGAGCCTGGGCGGTCAAAGCCGCCATGTCGTGGCGGGCGCCGGTGCGGTAGTTGACCTCGGTGAGCATGAGCAGGGCGACGCTCTCGTCGATCGCCGCAGCCAGCTGGTCGGGCGGCACGGCGCGCACGATGACACCCGGCAGCAGCGACTGGACGCCCTGGGCGACGTAGCCATCGGTCGGGAAGTCGCCGGCCTCGGTGAGGATGACCTGGCGCGGCGCCTGGCGCTGGAGGCCGGCGACGATCAGCTTGAAGAGGTCGACCGAAGTGGAATCGGCGACGATCACCTCACCCGGCTGGGCGCCGATCAGCCGGCCGATCTTGGCGCCGACGCGGGCCGGCGCGCCGATCCAGTCGTGGCGGTTCCAGCTGCGCACCAGGCCCTCGGCCCACTCGGTGGCGAGCACGTCGCGAAGCCGCTGGTGCACCGCGCGGGGCGCCGCGCCCAGCGAGTTGCCATCCAGGTAGATGACGCCGGCCGGCAGATCGAAGCGCTCGCGCATCGCCGCGAACGGATCGGCGGCGTCCCAGGCGCGAACCTCGGCAAGGGTCGGGCTCAAGGCGGGGCGGGCTCGGTCGGCGTCGCCGGGCGCAGCCAACGCCAGGCGAAGTAGCAGACGAGGCCGACGACGTTCCAGCCGGCGAAGAACAGCTTGGTCTTCAACGGCAGGTTCCAGCCGAGGTAAAGGCAGCCAACGATGGCCAGCGGCCCGACCACCCAGGCCAGCGGGGTGCGGTAGACGCGGGCCTGCATCGGCGCGCGCACCCTCAGCGTCAGCATGCAGGCGGCCACCGCGATGAAGGCGGCGAGCGTGCCGGCGTTGGCCAGCGAGGCGATCTCGCTCAGCGGAAAGAGCCCGGCCAGCGCCGCGACCGCCACGGCGGTGGCCGCGGTCATGCGGACCGGCACGCCGGTGCGGATGTTCACCTTGGCGAGGGCGGCGGGCAGCAGGCCGTCGCGGGCCATCACGAAGAAGATCCGGCTCTGGCCATAGAGGAAGGCCAGGATCACCGTCGGCAGGGCGATCACGGCGGCGGCGCCAATCACCACCGCCAACCCACCCTGCCCCACATGCCGCAGGATCAGCGCCAGCGGCTCCGTGCTGGCCCCGAACTCAGCCGTCGGCATGGCGCCCACCGCAACGGCGGCCACGACCACATAGATCAGGGCGCAAACCAGCATCGAGCCGATGATGCCGATCGGCAGGTCGCGGCCTGGATGCTTGGTCTCCTCCGCCGCGGTCGAGATGGCGTCGAAGCCGTAGAAGGCGAAGAAGATGATGGCCGCCGCCGCCATCACCCCGTGCTTGGCGCCGTCCACCGTGTGGCCGGTAAAGCCGTAGGGCATGAAGGGCTGGAAGTTGGCGCGGCTGAAGTGCGGCGCGGCCACCGCGACGAAGATCGCCAGCGCCACGATCTTCACCACCACCAGCACCGCGTTGATCGTGGCGCTCTCGCGCGCCCCGACCATCAGCAGGCCCGCCACCACCGCGATGATCACGATGGCCGGCAGGTTGACGAGGCCGCCTGCGAAGACGCCGGCCGTCAGCGCCGCGGGCAGGTGCACGCCCACCGCGCCCAGGAAGCCGGTCGCATAGCCCGACCAGCCCACGGCCACCGCGCTGACCACCAGCGAGTATTCGAGGATCAGGCTCCAGCCGACGGCCCAGGCGATGATCTCGCCCAGCACGACGTAGCTGTAGGTGTAGGCGCTGCCCGAGGCCGGGATCATGGTGGCGACCTCGGCGTAGGCCAGGGCCGCGCAGGCGCAGATGGCCCCGGCGACCAGGAACGAGACGATCACCGCCGGCCCGGCCAGGTTCGCCCCCACCCCGATCAGGGTGTAGATGCCGGTGCCGACGATCGCCCCGACGCCCAGCGGGATCAAATGGCGCCAGTCCAGCGTGGCCTTCAGTCGCTGGCTCTCGGGCACGCCGTCCAGCGACATCGGCTTGCGGCGCAGCAGGGACGTCATCGGGCCTCTTCGTGGCGCGCCGCGGCGGCGACTGAACCCCCAGTCATCCGCGCGGCTCACAGGCCCGTCAAGGTGACGCTGATGCGCGTCCGGCCCTCAGCCGCCGGCGGCGACGCCGGCCAGGCGCTTGGCGTTGCCGCCCGGCGCCGCGACCAGCATGGCCAGCAGCGGCTCGATCACCTTCGGCTCCAGCCCCTCAGCTCGGCAAAGGCTTCACTTCAGCCGCGGGGCGCTGTCTTGTGGGCCGGCGAGAGGAAACGCCCATGACCCGCCAGGCCCCGCCCGACGTCGCCGCCTTCACGCCTGAGCAGAGGGCCGAATACGAGCGCTTCACCCAGACCCGCAGGCCCGGCCCCAGCGGCGCGCTGGGCGGGCCGTTCGATCCGTGGATGACCAACGCCGAGCTCTTTCACCGGCTGACCGGGCTGGGCGGCATGCTCTGGGCCCGCACCAGCCTGGATCGCGGCCTGGTGGAGCTGGCGATCTGCGTCACCGGCAAGTTCTGGGAGGCCAATGTCGAGTGGGCCGCCCACGCCCCGCGCGCCATCGAGTATGGCGTCGCGCCCGCCGTGCTGGACGAGGTGCTGGCCGGGCGCCGCCCCAGCGGCCGGCCGGAGGACGTGCTGGTCTACGACCTCTGCCAGACCATGCACGCCACCCACGCCCTGCCCCGCCCGCTCTACGACGCCGGCATCACCGCCTTCGGCGAGCGCGGGGTGGCCGAACTGATGGCGGTGATCGGCTACTACACCCTGGTCTCGATGACCCTGAACGCCTTCGAGGTGCAGGTCGCGCCGGGCGTCACCGCGCCGTTCGAGCGGGCGCCCTAGGCCCCAGCCGTTGCCTTGGCCAGCGTCCGGGCCTTGCCGCCCGGCGCGGAGACCAGCAGCCTTACGATCTCCTCGGTGACGTGCGGCTCCAGCCCCTCGGTGTGGCCCTTGTTGAGCCGCACCAGGTCGGCGATCACCCGGCCGTCGCGGGCGCCGGGATAGACCCATTCCTGGGTCGTGCCCGGCCCCGGCTTCAGCCCCCACTCCTTGGTCGAGATGTCGGCGCGGCCGGTATCGTAGATCTGGCCGGCTTCGGTATCGACGATGTCCGGGCGGCGCTCGCGGGGGCCGGCGCCGTACTTCTCGGCCCAGGGCGAGGTCGTGGGCAGGCTGGCGATCTCGTGCTCGCCGGTGGTGAAGATGAACGACATTTCGACCGGCGGCGGCCCTGCCGGCGCGGGCCGGGGCATCACCATCGGCTGTTGGCCGGCGCGCAGCGGCGGGCCGGCATTGGCCGCCCGCTCGGCCGGCCCGATGCGGCCGCCGGAGAGGCTGACCCAGCCATCGACGCGGTCCTGGAAGAACGGATCCTCGCGCAGCAGCCGGCTCGAGGTCATGCCGCCCTGCGAGTGGCCGGCCAGCCAGAAGGCGCGGATGTTGTCCAGGCCGTAGGTCTCGAAGATGTAGTTGACGATGTTATGCAGGTGCTCGTCGTCGGCCTCACCGACCCAGCGCCGCGCCGGCTCCTTGGTCGCCGCCGAGGGCGTGGCGATAACCAGCCGGTACTGGTTCTTGTAGTCGAAGGCCGGAAAATACAGTCGCTGCCAGGCCCCGACAGAGCCGCCGCCGTGCAGGTTTAGGATGAAGGTGACCGGCTCGCCGGGCCTCAGGTCATCCGGATCGTCGATATAGAACTTGCGCCCGGTCTTCTCGTCACCGCGCTCACGTGACCCATGCGCTTTCTCCCTTGGCTCTATCGGCTTTCCGCAAGAGTAAGCAGGCCTGACTGCGGACGCCAGAGATTTAAGGGTAGCGGAAGACCGAGTCGTAGAGCGCGGCCTTGGGGATCGCGCCGAGGCCCAGCGTGCCGGCCGTGGCGATGATCTGCGGGAGGGCGGCGCGCCAGGCTTCGGCGGTGGCCCACGTGGCGATGTTGACGAACTGGTAGGTGGGATCGCCGACGCCGGAATTGCGATGCAGTTCGGTGCGTTCGAAGCCGTCGAGGCTGCGCAGGGTCTCGACCGTGGCCTGGAAGCGGGCGGCGAAGGCGTCGGCTTCCTCCGCCGGCACGGTGAAGAGATTGATCAGCGTCACGCTCATCTCGGATCGCCCCTCGGATGCCTGGTGAAGTATTTGGGGCGGCGCGGCGCGCGGTTCCAGTCCGGCGGGCGATCTGCCATGGTCCGGCGCAATCAAGGCGAGGGACGAGATGGCCGAGTTCGATATCATCCTCTGGGGCGCGACCGGCTACACCGGCCGGCTGGTGGCCGAGCACCTCTTGAAGACCTACGGGGTCGGCGGCGAGCTGAAGTGGGCCGTCGCGGGGCGCAGCGCCGCCAAGCTGGCGCAGGTGCGGGCCGAGATCGGCTCGCCCGAGGCGCTGCCCCAGGTCATCGCCGACGCCGACGACGCCGCCTCGCTGGACGCCATGGTGCGCCGCGCCAAGGTGATCATCTCGACGGTCGGCCCCTACCAGCTCTACGGCTCGCCGCTGGTCGCCGCCTGCGCCGCGGCGGGAACCGACTACGTGGACCTGACCGGCGAATCCAACTGGATCGCCGACATGATCGCGGCCAACGAGGC
>DATAVF010000351.1:0-6385 GCA_036267835.1 Caulobacteraceae bacterium
GCTCCTCTTCGACTGACCACGCCGCCTTTCATCACGGCGGGAGCATACACCCGTTTGCGATGCAAACAGCTGTCAGGAGAATCGTTCCCAGGCTGATTGTCGCGAGACGCCCAGCGCCTCGCCGATCCGCGCCCAGCTGACCTCGCGCCCGCGCAGTTCCTCGACCACGGTGGACAGCTGGTTTCCCATGCCCTGCAAGGTGCGCTCGATGGGCTTCAGCCGCGAAAGCAGCCTGTCGGTGGGGATGTTGACGATCTTGAACTGCTCATGGTCGATCTTCGGCGTGCGGCCGGCCACGTACTCGTCGCAGAGCGCCACGCACTCGTCGCAGATGAACAGCGCGCCAGGCCCGGCGATCAGCTTGGCAATCTCGTGCTGCGACTTCAGGCAGAACGAACAGTGCAACGGCTCGGCGGCCTTGGCGGCGGCCGGCGCGGGGGTTTCGGCTTGGGGCATGGGATGAGTCCTCCGTCAGGTTTGACCTGACAGTCAGGTATAACCTGACGCCCCGCCCGTCAAGGAAAACCTGACGCCCTCCTCGGTCCGGCCTGTGGGCCGTCAGTGGAAGTCCCGGCTGCGCTGCATCCGCCCCGCGGCCGCCGAGCGTCCCGGCGGCGTTCCGTCGGCGAGGCGCATCTGCGCCAGGCGGGGGGTCAGGTCGATGAAGCGCTCCGCCACCACGTGGATCACGCCCGAGGCGACCTGCAGCTTGCCCGTGACTACCAGGAAGGACGACGTCATCACCGTGCGCCGGTTGGCGTTGAACACGTCCTGCCAGACCACGGCGTTGGCGACGCCGGTCTCGTCCTCCAGGGTGGCGAAGACCACGCCCTTGGCGGTGCCCGGCCGCTGGCGGATCAGCACCAGGCCGCCGATGGTGACGCGCTGGCCATCTCGCATGGCGCGCAGCTGCTCGGTCGGCACGGCGCCCAGGCTGGTCAGCAGCGAGCGGAAGAAGCGGCAAGGGTGAGCCTTCAGCGAGAGACCGGTAGTGCGGTAATCCTCGGCGACGTGCGCCGGCAGCCGCATCTTCGGCAGGTCGACCGGGTCCTCCTCCAGCCCGAGCCCGGCCAGCAGGGGCGCGTCGGCGCTGGCCTTCCCCTCCGGCGCCAGCGCCTTGACTACCCAAAGCCCCTCGCGCCGATCCATCCCGAGCGATCGGAACGCATCGGCCTCGGCCAGCAGCTCCAGGCTGCGTCGTGACAGCCGGGCGTGGCGCGCGAGGTCTTCCAGGGTGGCCGCTCCGGCTTTGCGGGCGGCGATGAGGGCGAGAGCTTCTTCTTTCTTCAGCCCACGGATCCGATGCAGCCCGAGACGAACCGCCCTCCCCTCCCCCTTGAGGGGAGGGGCAGGGGGTGGGGGTCTCTCTCCGGAAAGTCTCGAACGAGGGTTCGGGCATCGAACCTTTTCCTGCGGCAGCCCCCCACCCCCTGCCCCCTCCCCTCGGGGGGGAGGGGGTTCCAACGTCGAATCCCAATCGCTGAGCATCACGTCCGGCGCCAGCACGGTCACCCCATGTTCGCGGGCGTCACGCACCAGCTGGGCCGGCTGGTAGAAGCCCATGGGCTGGCTGTTGAGCAGGGCGGCGCAGAAAACGTCCGGGTAGTGACATTTGATCCAGGCCGAGATGTAGACCAGCTTGGCAAAGCTGACCGCGTGGCTCTCCGGGAAGCCGTAGGACCCGAAGCCCTCGATCTGCTTGAAACAGCGCTGGGCGAACTCCGGGTCGTAGCCGCGCGCCACCATGCCCTCGGTGAACTTGCGCCCGTATTCGCCGATGGTGCCGAGGTTGCGGAAAGTGGCCATCGAGCGGCGCAGGCCATTGGCCTCGTCCGGCGTGAACTTGGCCGCCACCATGGCCAGCTTCATCGCCTGCTCCTGGAAGAGCGGCACCCCCATGGTCTTGCCGAGAATATCTTCCAGTTCGTCCGCCGGACCATGCTCGGGCGAGGGCGCCGGGAAGCTCACCGGTTCAAGTTTGTCCCGCCGCCGCAGATACGGATGCACCATGTCGCCCTGGATCGGCCCGGGCCGCACGATCGCCACCTCGATCACCAGATCGTAGAACTCGCGCGGCTTCAGGCGCGGCAGCATCGACATCTGCGCCCGGCTTTCCACCTGGAACACGCCTACCGAGTCGGCCTTGCACAGCATGTCGTAGACGGCCGGGTCGTCCTCGGGGATGTCGGCGATGTCCTGTAGATCGGCCCGCCCGTGATCCTGGCGCAGCATCACCATCGCCTTGGCGATGGCGGTCAGCATGCCCAGCGCCAGCACGTCGACCTTCATCAGTTTCAGGATGTCGATGTCGTCCTTGTCCCACTCCAGGAAGGTGCGGTCCTTCATTGCCGCATTGCCGATCGGCACGGTCTCGTCCAGCCGCCGCTTGGTCAGCACGAAGCCGCCGACGTGCTGCGAGAGGTGGCGCGGGAAGCCGAGCAGGTCGGTAGCAAGATCGACCGCGCGGCGGATCTCCGGGTTGGTCGGATCCAGCCCCGCCTGGCGGATGTGTTCGTCCGGCACCCCGTCGCCCCAGCTGCCCCAGACCGTGTCGGCCAGCGCCGCGGTGATGTCCTCAGTCAGCCCCAGCGCCTTGCCGACGTCGCGGATGGCGCTGCGCGGGCGGTAGTGGATGACAGTGGCGACGATGGCGGCGCGGTGGCGACCGTATCGTTCGTACACGTACTGCATCACCTCTTCGCGCCGCTCGTGCTCGAAGTCGACGTCGATGTCGGGTGGCTCGTCACGCTCCTTGGAGATGAAGCGCTCGAAGAGCACGTCATGGTGTGGCTTGCAGGGGTCGACCGCGGTGACCCCCAGACAGAAGCACACGGACGAATTAGCCGCCGACCCGCGGCCCTGGCAGAGGATATTCTTCTGCCGCGCCCACTGGACGATGTCGTGCACGGTGATGAAGTAGTTCGGGTAGCCAAGCTCCTCGATCAGGATGAGCTCCTTGTTGAGCAGGTCCTTCACCTTCTGCGGCACGCCGCCTGGATAACGCCAGTCGGCGCCGGCCCAGGCCAGCTGCTTCAGGTATTCGATCGCGGTCATGCCCGGCGGCACCGGCTCGTCGGGGTATTCGTACTTCAGTTCGTCCAGCGAGAAGCGGCAGCGTTCGGCGATCTCCAGGGTGCGCGCCACCGCCTCGGGCCAGGCCTTGAACAGCCGCCCCATCTCGACTGGCGTCTTCAGATGGCGTTCGGCGTTGGCTTCGAGGCGCAGGCCCGCGGTCTGGATCGAGCATTTCTCGCGGATGCAGGTCATCACGTCCTGCAACGGCCGCCGCTCCGGGGCGTGGTAGAGGATGTCGCCCGTCGCCACGATCGGCGCACCGCAGCGTCGGCCGAGGGCGTCCAGCGCGGCGATGCGTTTCACGTCCTGGGCGGCATAACCCCGCGTGGCGGCGAGCCAGACACGACCCGGGAAGTCGCGCGCCGTGCGCCGCAGCGCCGCCTCGAACCCCGCGTCCAGCGTCGCCGGCGGCACGACGATCAGCAGCTGGCCGTCGCCATGCTGGACGAGGTCCTCCCAATGCAGCTCGCAGCCGCCTTTCTGGGCGCGCAGCTGGCCGACCGTGAGCAGCTTGGTCAGCCGCCCGTAGGCCTCGCGGCTGGTCGGGTAGCAGAGCAGGTCCGGCGTCCCGTCGGCGAACACCAGCCGGCACCCGAGCACGAACCGCAGCCCCACCTCCCTGGCCACCGCATGCGCCTGCACCACCCCCGCCAGGCTGTTGCGATCGGTGACCGCGATCGCGGCCAGCCCCAGCCCCTTGGCCGTAAACGCCAACTCCTCCGGCCGCGACGCCCCGCGCAGAAAGCCGTAGTTCGTGGTGACCTGCAGCTCGGCGTACATCTACTCCCCTCCCCCTTGAGGGGAGGGGTCGGGGGTGGGGGTCTGTAGCCGCGCCAACGCCCCGTCGAGGCGATCCCCAATCCCGAGCGCATGCTCGATGTCGGCGACGACGCGGTCCCACTGCGTCACCACCATGTCGTTGGAGAATCGCAGCGTTCGGTAACCGGCGCTTCTGAACCAGGCATCTCGCTCGCGATCGCGCTCAGCGACGTGGAACGGGCCATCGAGCTCGATGATCAGCCGGGCGCTGTGGCAACCGAAGTCGGCGATGAAGCGGCCGATGGGGACTTGGCGGCGGAAATGCAGGCCGTGACTTTTGCGGAGCGTCCGGAGCCAGCCCCAGAGACGGCGCTCCCAGCCGGTTGCATCTTCGCGGAGTTGGCGCGCGAGCCGGATGTGCTGTGGAGCGCCCGGGCGGTAGGTAGGTGGGTCGGGCGGGGTGGATAATCTCTGAGAGCCCCCCACCCCTGGCCCCTCCCCTCTAGGGGGAGGGGAAAAATCATCCCAGCCCATGCAGCCACCACTTGGGCGGGGTTTCGTCGCCGTAGAGGCCGGCACGGAAGAGCCAGTATCTCGCGCCGGTGTCGTCTTCGACGCGGTAGTAGTCGCGGATGTGGGAGGGGGAGGCTTCGCCGGGGGGGCGGCGCCACCATTCCTCGGCGAGGCGCTCGGGGCCCTCGGCGCGAAGCACGCGGCGCAGCTGGCCGCGCCAGCGGAAGGAGAGCGGCGGGTCGTCGGGCACCAGGGCGACGACAGCGTCGACCGGCTCGGGGCGGCCGAGCAGGCGCACCGGACGCGGGCGGGCCTTCTCCCAGGTTCCCCCGGCGGCGTGGGGCGCCAGCGGCGCGCGGCGGACCACGGCGCGCTCGGGGATGTGGCTGGGCCAGGCTTCGGCGCGCCAGACCCGGTCTTCGCCGAGCCGGTTGGAGAGGCGGTCGACCAGCGGCGCGACGCCGTCCTCCGGCGCCACCTCGCCCAGGGTTTCCATCCGGACCTGGCGCTCGGCCAGGGGCTCGACCCGGTCGGCGGCGAGGGTCACCACCTCGATGCCGAAGCCGGGATCGACGCTCTCCAGCATCGGCGCGAACAGCCGGGCGATGGCGGCCGCGCCCCGGCCCGGCAGGGAGAGGCCGATGGCGAGCCGCTGGGCGCGGCCGTCGAGGCGATGGAAGGCCAGCTCGAAGCGGCCGGCGCCCTGGCCTTCGGCGAGCAGCCGCGCGCAGAGCTTTTCGGCGATGTCGCGGCTGACCCGGGCCAGGTCCTCCGGCGCGCTGATCGGTTCGGCGAAGGCGAGGCGGGCGAACCAGGGCGTCGGCGGGCGGCGGAAGACCAGCGCCTCCTCGCCGCGCGCCAGCGCCTGGTCCAGCCGCATCAGGGTCGCGGCGCCGAAGCGGCGGGCGAGCTGATCGCGCGGCAGGGCCGCCAGCTGGCCAACGCGGACGAGGCCCAGGCGCACGAGCTGGGCGGCGGTCTCGGGCGCGAGACGCAGGGCGGTGACCGCCAGGGGCGCCAGCAGTTCGGCCTCCGCGCCGGGCGGGGCCACTGTCCGGTCGTCGCCGCAGCGAGCCAGCGCCCAGGCCGCGCCGGCTGAGCCCGCGACCCCGCCGCGGGCCGCGATGCCCTGGCGCGCCAGCCGGTCCAGCAGGTCGTCCAGCAGGGCCGCCTCGCCGCCCCAGAGGTGAGCGACGCCGGTGATGTCGAGGAAGAGCCCGTCCGGCGCATCGGCGGCGACGGCGGGGGAGAAGCGCACGCACCAGTCGAGGAGGGCGGTCAGCGCGGCGAAGTCGCCCTCGGGATCGGCCTCCTCGGTGACCAGCTCGGGGACCAGGGCCATGGCGTCGGTGGCTTTCTGGCCAGTGAAAAGGCCCTGTGCGGTGGCAGCTTCGTCGACGGCGTAGAGCCGGCGCACGCCCCGGTCGGTGGTGATCAGGGCGAAGGGGGGCGAGTGTTCCCCTCCCCCTTGCGGGGAGGGGTTAGGGGTGGGGGTGTCGGCGCGAGGCTTGCCGGTTTGCTTCGCAGCTTTATCGGCGGGCGGTGTGCTGACACCCCCACCCCCTGCCCCCTCCCCGCAAGGGGGAGGGGAGTTAGCCGGCGAGCCTGAGGGGTGCTTCCTGCGCCAGGTCGCGATCGGCCAGGTCGGCGACCAGACGGAAAGGATGCGGGGCATGGTCGTCCTCCACGGCTTCCAGGATCCAGGCGCCCGTGCGGCCGCCGCGGCATCGCTCCAGGCCGGCGCGCCAGCGCAGCGGGCCGAGGCCCGGGTCGCCCGGCGCGGGCTCGCTGGGCGACGGCGCGATGGTCCAGCGGGTGGCGGCGGCCGTGCCCGGCTCGGCCTTGGCGCGGCCCCCGAAGGGACGCCGCCGCAGCACGAAGCCGGCCGCCGCGCCGCCCTGCTCGCAAGCCAGTTGCAGGCGGCGGCCAGCGGTCAGGTCCACCGCCTCGACCTCGCCGAAGGCCGCCGCGACGCCGGGCGTGCGCAGCGCATCCTCCAGCACCGCCAGCGCCTCGTCGTCATCGCGAGCGCAGACCT
>DATAVF010000352.1:0-5562 GCA_036267835.1 Caulobacteraceae bacterium
TCTCCAACGCGGTGAAGTTCACCCCGCGCGGCGGCCGCATCACCCTCTGCGCCGAGAGCCGTCGCGACGCGATGGGCGACCGCATCAAGGTCAGCGTCCGCGATACCGGCATCGGCATCGCCCCCCATGACCTCGCCCGCCTCGCCCGCCCGTTCGAACAGATCGAAAGCCAGCAATCGAAGACCCAGCAGGGCACGGGCCTGGGCCTGGCGCTCTCCAAGTCGCTGGTCGAGATGCATGGCGGCCTCTTAGAGATCGAGAGCGAGCCCGGCCAGGGCACTACGGTCAGCTTCCTGCTGCCGGTCCGCCAGGGCAGCCTGCACGACGAGACCCGCAGCTTCGCGGCCTGACGGAGGGCAGAGATCGCCTCGTCGGCCGCCCGGTTGATGGCGGCCTAGCCTGGGACCGCCACAAACCTCTTTCCCGCCGCGCCATGCTCGTGGCCGCTGAGCTTAGCGACAAGCCCGATCAGTTCTTCCAAGTGCTCGTCGTAGAGGCCGCGCGGGGTGGTGTCGTATTCGGTGCACAGGAAGGCGGCGGCGGCGGTGGCGATGCCGTGTTGCGCGCCGTTGCCCATCAGCTTCACGGACGAGCCAGCCACATGGGTGACGCTGATGTGCTTGCCGGCCATCAGCAGATTGTCGACGTTGGCCGAATACAGACAGCGGAACGGGATGCCGTAAGGCTGCTGATCGCGGACATCCATGATCCAGTCCTTCAGGCGGAAGTCGTACTTGCCTTCCCCCGGCGCCCACGCGCAGTGGATGCAGAAGAACCCGTCGTTGCTGACCAGCATGTCGTTGTAGCGGGTGTGCTCGCGGATGTCGTTTTCCGTCAGCACGTGGTCGCCCTTGTAACGGCGGAACTCGCCTTGCGCGGCGACAAAGGCCATCCAGTCGAACTCGAGGTTGGCGTAGGTCTCCGGGTCGCTGTTCTTGACGTTCGAGAACGTGCCGTAGAGCGCCCGCATCAGGTAGTCACGGACCAGCTCGCCGGAGGTGTAGGGGTCGAGCCACTGGCCGTATTCCCAGTAGTGGGTGGCCGGGAACTGGTTCATCCAGGCCTGGCTCGGATCGGCGCTGAACTGGAAGGTCGGGTTGTTGGGGTTCGCGGCTGGGCCGGGGCCGTTTTCCGCGCCGGGCTTGGTCAGCTGACCGCTCAAGTTCGCATAGTCCTTCGACACCTCGGTCGCCCACGGCACGTCCGGGAACGGCGCGGGGTGGTCGGCCATGCGCGTCCGGAAGAACAGCGTGTTGCCGTGATGCATATGGTCGGCCGTCTCGGGCGCGTAGGCCTCGCCGTACTCGGACTGGGCCTCGCGACCGAAGAGCGTTTCCGCGCCTGCAAGGACGCCAAGCTGCGCTACGCCGCTGGTGTCGATGAAGATGCGGGCGGTGAAGCGGCTCTCGGCGCCGCCGCGGGCGTGCACGGCGTCCACTGAGACGATCCGGTCGCCTTCGCGGACGGCGGCCACGATGCGATGTTCCAGAAAGACCGTCGCGGTTGGCTCCGCCTCGAGCAGCGAGAACGCCGCGAGGTCGCCGTCGGGCGTGCGCGCCGCCAGTTCCGCCAGCAGGTTGCCCTGAGCGCCGCGCGGCATCAGGCCGATCTCCTTGCTGGCGTTGCCGCCCAACACCGGGCGGTCGTGGATCAGCGCCACGCGCCGTCCGAGGCGCGCCGCGGTCAGAGCCGCCGCGCATCCGGAAACGCCGCCGCCCACCACCACAACGTCATAGTCACCGGCGTCGAGCGGTTGGTCGGGCAGCCCACGCAGCGCCTTGCGCCAGGCGCGGCTGACGCTATCGACAGCGCCTGGCGGCTCGCTCCCGTCGGCGCTGAGATAGATCGCATCGCACCGCCCGTCGAACCCCGTCAGGTCGTGAAGCACGAGCGTCGCATCGCCCTGAGGCAGGGCGATCTTGCCGGCGGACTCCCACGACCAGTCCTGGTCGTTGGCGCCGAATTCGGTTTCGAGCGCGACGCCATTGATCGAGAGCGTGAACCGCCCCGGATGATGCCCGGGAACCCAATCCTTCGCCCGCACCCAAACCTCGTATTCACCGGCCTGGGTGACAGCGACGACCGTGGTCGCGTCAGCGACGGGCCGGCCAAGCCCGTGGGCGAGCAGGTAGGGCGAGCCCATCTGCGTCTCGAACTGAGAGTCGAGCACCCAGCCCCCGTAGCTGGCGAAATCTTCCGCCTCGATCAGGATGTTTCCTGAGCTGCTCATTGCCTTCAACTCCACTCATCGTCGGATCGAAGCTGGCGATGGCCGACTGCTAGTCCGCAACAGCCTTGGTGTAGGGCCCGACCATCAGCCCCTCGATCCGCGAGCCCTCGGCGCGCAGCACCGGCTTCAGGGCGCGGTAGAGGCGGGCGTAGTTGTAGAAGGGCACGCTGGGCCAGAGGTGGTGCATCAGATGCAGGTTCTGCTGCAGCAGCACGACGGTGCCGCCCGGCCAGAGGCTGACGCGGGTGTTGTGGTAGCGCTCGGTCCGGTCGAACGGATAGTGCGGCAGCCACTGGAAGAAGATGTTGAGCAGCAGGATGCCGATGCGCGTCGGCAGGAACCACAGGCAGAGCCAGTCGAGGATGTGACCGGTCGGGATGGCGAGCGCCAGGGCGATCAGTGAGAGCACGCTCATGATCGACGACTGCATGATCTCGGCTTGCGTCAGCAACTGGCCCAGCCGCGCATAGCCGTCCTTGCTGATGAAGCGGATGGCGAAGAACGGCAGCAGGCTGGTGGGCAGGCCGACCACCCAGCGAGTGACCAACCGCAGCAGCGTGCCCTTCACCGCGATGTCCGGGTCGCGCTCGGTGTTGGTGTGCGAGTGATGCAGCAGGTGGGTCTTCTGCAGCGGCGGCCAGCCGGCGCCCATGCCCACGGCGCCGATCCAGCCGACGACGGTGTTGATCCAGTTCAGGCTCTTCGGGCTCGCTACCACGTTGCCGTGGATGGACTCGTGAACCAGCGAGTAGTGGGCGTAGCTGACCAAAGCCAGGATCGGCAGGCAGGCCCAGAGCGGCAGCACGCGGAGGAAACCCAGCGTCCCGATCGCCATGAAGGTCGAGGGCAGGATCACCGCCAGGGCGAGCGTCGGCCAGGCCACCGACGGCGACAGCTCGCGCGCGACGCGCTTCTCGTCGGCCGGGGAAATGCCGCACTGCGCCCGAAGCGATGCGGCTGGCAGAGACCCTGAGTCAGGCAAGACGGCCACTCCCTGGCATAAAGGTGACGGGGGCGTCACCTTCGCGCCGTGGTGTCTCCCATCATAGGGCCCGAGTCAATACATACATCTACGAATGTATTTATCCCCGGGACGATGGATCGAGCAAGCCGCTCGCCACTTGCCCCAGCAAGGCGACCACCTGGTCTTCGTGTCCCATGATCCCGCCGCCGGGGGTGACGGCGCGCCCCAGGGCCATGCCGATCATGGCCTCAAGCAGCAGCCGGTAGAGGGCAACCGCGTCGCTCGACTGGCCGAGGCGTCTGCGCAGGTCCGAGTTGAGCCCGGGACTGGCAAGGTCGCGTATCCTCGCGATCGTCGGCTGCAGCACCGCGCCGAGCTCCGGCTCGTTGCGGGACGCGAGCCAGAGCTCGATCACCGCCTTGTATTCGGGCCTGGAGAAGTGCCGCCACAGCCCCTCCACGAGCGTTTTACCGTTGATGGGCGGGCTGTCGTCGGCGGCTGAGCCTGAGAGGAAGCCCTCGTAGATGCGGGTCAGCGTCGCCGCGAACAGGTCGGCCAAGCTGTCGAAATGGTGCAGCAGCGCGCCGCGGGTGACGCCGGCGCGGCGGCAGATTTCCACCGTCGTGGTTCGCGCGTAGCCGATCTCGATCAGGGAGGCGACGGTGGCCTCCACCAGTTGCAGCCGCATCGCGGCCGAACGGTCCGCCTGACGACGCCTGGGGTGGCGACCCATCGCGGCAGCGCTGGTTTCAGGAATGGCCGCGCTCATGGCGCCTTATGTCTCCGGCGAGGTCGACAAATTACCGACACGCGTGAATGCAAGCAGCCGTATATCGGCGCGACCTCCAAGAAAAGCGAAGTTCCGGGGGACGCGCCGCCCCGCGCCATCCGCCGAACACGGACCTCGCAGCGCAGGAGGCAATGCGGCCGGCGGGCGCCTATATTCGGGCGTGACGCACCGCACCTTACCGACTTCCGAGAGCCAGCCCTGATGTCTCAATTCGTCTGCCCAAACTGCCGCGCCGTGAACCGCATCCCCGAGACGCGGGACCCGAGCGCAGCCAAGTGCGGCAAGTGCCATGAGCCGGTGCTGACTGGCGCGCCGGTGGAGGTGTCCGGCGCCGAGCTCGCGGCCCATCGCAACGGCACCAAGGGCGCGGCATTGCTGCTCGACGTCTGGGCGCCCTGGTGCGGCCCCTGCAAGTCGATGGCCCCGCAGTTCCAGGCTGCGGCCAAGACGCTGGAGCCGGAGGTGCGCCTCTTGAAACTCAACTCCGACGCCGAACCCGCGGCCGCCAGCGCTCTCGGCGTCTCGGGCATTCCGGCCCTCTTCCTGATCCGCGACGGCCGGGTCATCGCGCAGACCGCCGGCGCCATGCCGGCCAGCCAGATCGTCGCCTGGACCCGCCAGGCGCTGGCGAAGGCGGCGGCGTAGCGCCGATCGGGCCCGGGCGCGGCGCCTACCGGCCGCGGCGCCCCATCTGCCGCGGCTGAGGCGCGCTGGCGTCAGCCCCCCTGGCGCAGGATGGTCGCCGAGATGCTGGTGCCCGGCCCGCTCGCATCCGGGGTGAAGGTCATCTGCAGCGCGACCGACTTGCCGCAGAGGGTGGCCGGCCAAACCTCCTGCCAGATGCTGCCCTGGCCGTTCGGGCGTTGCGCCATGCTGACCGCGCCGAGGCGCAGCGAGCCGTCCGCCGAGCATTGGGTCGCGGCGGAATAGGCCCCCTCGGCGATCTGCAGGGCGTCATGCTGCAGCTGGGGGCTGGCGATCGAGTCGCCGTCCAGCATCCGCGACGTCGCCCAGCCGCCCGCGGTCTGGCGATAGACGATGAAGTTGATGTGGTCGGTGCGACCGCAGCCCGCCACCTGCAGGTGTTCGATGGCGGTGATGTCGGTCGCGGCGCCCGGGGGTGCGGCCGCCTGCTGGTCGCCCGGCGAGACGCCCAGCGAGGAGACGGCGGCGCCGGGGCACGCGGCGGTCCCGAACTCCTGCTGCACGGCGCTGATCGCGGCCGACGCCAGCCACTGGCTGTAGGCGGTGGGGTCGGCGCCGGCGAACTGTGCCGGCCGCGCGCCGAGATTGGCGACGCTCGGCGGCTGGACCGGCGCGCCTGGGGCTGGCGCGTTCGGCGCCGCGGCCGCGGCCGGCGGCGCGGGTGTCGATGGCGAGCAGGCCGCGAGCCAGGCCATCGCTGCGAAGGTCAGGATGATCGGAGCCTGGCGCATCACGCCCTCCCTCACGAGCCGGGGCGCCGAGCGGCGCCTCCCGAAGCGCGACTTTAGAGCGCCTTGAGCGCCATCACACCCCTGTCAAAAAGCACGGGTTGACTCATTTCGACGTTTAGCTAACTGTCGTCGCATGAACATG
>DATAVF010000353.1:0-8639 GCA_036267835.1 Caulobacteraceae bacterium
TACGGCAAGCCGATCCTCGACCGGGCGCTGACGCCGCAGAGCAGCCTCGATGAGGCGGCCAAGCTGGCCCTGCTGTCCTTCGACGCCACCATCCGCAGCAACCTCTCGGTCGCCCCGCCGCTCGACGTGCTGCTCTACCGCGAGAACAGCTTCGCCGCGGCCAAGCTGGTCACCGTCGACGACGACACGCCCTACTGGATCGCCCTGCGCAACGGCTACAGCGCAGGCCTGGGCGCCCTCGTCTCGAGCCTGCCGCCGCCGCCCGATGACTGGGAAACCCCCGCGCCCTGACATGGACGCTTATTCACGTCGGGCCGACGTGCGGCGTCTTCGTTCCGCCACCCAACCGGGGTAGTATCGCGGCGTGACCGATACGACCGCCGCGCACTATCCGAGCCCGGGCGCCATGCGCGCCGATCTCGTCGTGCACATCATCGGCCTCGCCTTCGCGCTCTTCGGCGGCGGCATCCTCTTGGGGCTGGCGTTCGACATGGGATCGCCGGCGCAGGTGGCGGCGGTGCTGATCTACGTCGGCGGCTTCGTCGCCATGCTCTCGCTGTCGGCCGCCTACAACTTCACCAAGCCGAGCTGGCGGCCGCTGCTGCGGCGGCTGGACCACGTCGGCATCTTCCTGATGATCGCCGGCTCCTACACCCCCTTCACCACCCAGAAGCTGCCGGAGCCCTGGGCAATTGGCATGACCGCCGCGGTCTGGGGCCTGGCGGGCGTCGGCATCCTCGCCAAGCTCTTCCTGCCGGGGCTCGGGCGCCGGTTCTGGGTCGGGCTCTACCTGGCGCTGGGCTGGATCGCCCTGATCGCGATCAAGCCGATGATCGACAATCTCTCCTGGATCGCCCTGCTGCTGCTGACCATCGGCGGCGTGGTCTACTCGACCGGCGCGGCCTTCTACGTGATCCGCAAGCTGAAGTTCCGCCGCGCCATCTGGCACGGCCACGTCGTCGGCGGCTCGATCCTCCACTGGGTCGCCGTGCTGGTCGGCGTGGTGCTGGCGCGCGGGGCGTAACCCCACTCCTCACCCGCGCAGCGGGGGAGGTGGCGCGCGGCAGCGCGACGGAGGGGGCGCAGGACGGCGCAGATCCAGCGGCGAGATTAGCGACCCGCGGCCTCGCGCCCCCTCCGTCACGCTTCGCGCGACACCTCCCCCGTTTCGCTGCGCTACACAGGGGAGGAGCGGTTTAGGTCCGCGACGGGATGATCACCGGCATGGTCTCGTAGCCGTGCACGAAGGCGGACCAGTTGCGCACTGGCTCGCCGGTCAGCTTGATCACCGGGAAGCGCTTCAGGATCTCTTCCCAGATGATGGTCAGCTGCATTTCGGCGACGCGGTTGCCGACGCAGCGGTGGACGCCGAAGCCGAACGACATGTGCTGGCGCGGCCGCTCGCGGTCGATGATGTAGGCGTTGGGGTTCTCGACCATGGTCTCGTCGCGGTTGCCCGAGATGTACCACATGACCACCCTGTCGCCCTTTTTGATCATCTTGCCGCCGAGCTCGATGTCGCGGGTGGCGACGCGGCTCATGTGGGCCAGCGGGGTCTGGTAGCGGATGGTCTCGGAGACCATCGGCAGGATCAGGTCCGGATTGGCGCGCAGCTTGTCGTACTGGTCGGGGTTCTTGTTCAGCGCATAGACGCTGCCCGAGATGGTGTTGCGGGTGGTGTCGTTGCCGCCCACGATCAGCAGGATCACGTTGCCGTGGTACTGCTGCATCTCCATGTCGCGGGTCGCCGGGTTGTGGGCCAGCATCGAGATCAGGTCGTTGCCGCCCGGGGCGTCGAAGCGCTGCTCCCAGAGCTCGTTGAAGGCGGTGAAGCACTCGTTCATCGCCTCGCCCTTCTGCTGCCAGCTCTCGACGGGGCCGTGGCCGGGCATGTTCATGATCATGTCCGACCACCAGGGCAGCTTGCGGCGCTTCTCGAACGGGAAGTCGAACAGGGTGGCGAGGGTCATCGCCGTCAGTTCCTTGGAGACCAGGTCGACCCAGTCGAACTCGACGCCGATCGGCAGGCTGTCGAGGATCTCGCCCGCGCGTTCGCGCACCACCGGGGCCATGGTGGCAAGGTTGGCGGGCGCCAGGGTCGGGCTGACCGCCTTGCGGGCCGGGCCGTGCTCGGGCTCGTCCATGGTGATGAAGCCGGCGTTGTTGCGCCGCCGCTCGCCGCCGCGGCCCAGCGCTTCCATGATCTTCTGCTGCTCGGCCATCTGGTCGAGGTTGGCCAGGCCAATGCCTTCGGCCGAGGAGAAGCCCTCGTGGTTGGTGTCCACCGCCATGATGTCGTTCCACTTGGTCACCGACCAGTACGGACCGAACTCGCTCTCGGGGGTGAAGTGGACCGGGTCTTCGTGGCGCAGGCGCTCGAAGTAGGGCCAGATGGTGTCGTTCTGGAAGCGCTCGACGTGGGCCGGATTGATCTTCTCGAGCGGCATCGCATAGGCGAGATCGCGCTCGGCGTCGGGTCCGACCTTGACGGCGATGTTCATGGCTTCGATCTCTCCCAGGCGGCGCGCTCAGCGGCCCCGCGCCCAGCCTCCTGCATCCACCTAACCGCGTCCCAAGTCAATCTCTGTTGACATAGAGGCCGCAAGTTTGGGCTAGACTGACGCCACGGCGGGGGCGGAACATCAGCGCCATCTTCGCCTCACAAGGACCAGACCCATGCCCGAAGCCCTGATCATCGACGCCTGCCGCACGCCCCGCGGCATCGGCAAGGTCGGCAAGGGCGCGCTGGCCGAGATCCACCCGCAGCAGCTGGGCGCCACGGTGCTGAAGGCGCTGAAGGAGCGCAACAACCTCAACACCGCCGAAGTCGACGACATCATCTGGGGCACCTCCAGCCAGCGCGGCAAGCAGGGCGGCGACCTCGGCCGGATGGCGGCGCTCGACGCCGGCTACGAGACCCGAGCCAGCGGCGTCACCATCGACCGATTCTGCGGCTCGGGCATCAGCACCGTGAACCTGGCCGCGGCCTCGATCATGTCGGGCATGGAAGACCTGGTGATCGCCGGCGGCACCGAGATGATGTCCTACACCTCGTCCACCGCCGACCCGAACTCGGTCGGCCTGATGGATGCCGGCAACCTGCGCCTGCGCGCCCGCCACCCGCAGACCCACCAGGGCATCTGCGCCGACGCCATCGCCACGCTGGAGCGCATCCCGCGCTCGGCGCTGGACGAGCTGGCGCTGTCCAGCCAGCAGCGCGCCGAGAAAGCGATCAAGGGCGGCCACTTCGACCGCAGCCTGGTGCCGGTCTACAAGGAAGACGGCTCGCTGGCCCTCGACCACGAGGAATTCCCGCGTCCGCAAACGACGATCGAAGGCCTCTCCGGCCTGAAGCCGTCGTTCGCGCCGATGGCCGAAGTGGCGATCAGCGCCGACGGCACGACGCTCGCCGGCCTGATCCGGCAGGTCTACCCGGACCTGAAGATCGAGCACGTGCACCACGCCGGCAATTCGTCAGGCGTCGTGGACGGCGCCGGCGCGATCCTGCTCGCCTCGCCCGAGTACGCGGCAAAGCACGGCATGAAAGCGCGCGGCCGCGTCGTCGCCATGGCCAACATGGGCGACAGCCCGACGCTGATGCTGAACGCACCGGTGCCGGCGGCCCGCAAGGTGCTGGCCAAGGCCGGGCTGACGCTGGAAGACATCGACCTCTTCGAGATCAACGAGGCTTTCGCCGTGGTGGCGGAAAAGTTCATCCGCGACCTCGGCCTCGATCGCGAGAAGGTCAACGTCAACGGCGGCGCCATGGCCCTCGGCCACCCGATCGGCGCCACCGGCTCGATGCTGATCGGCACGATGCTCGACGAACTCGAACGCCGCGACCTGAAGCGCGGCCTCATCACCATGTGCGCCGGCGGCGGCATGGCCCCGGCGATCATCATCGAGCGGGTGTAGCGGCCCTAAGCCGCCAGGTCCGTCAGCGCTACCATCCGGACCAGGTCGGACAGGCCTTCGGCCTGCATCTTCAGCATCAGGTTGGCGCGGTGGATTTCCACCGTGCGCGAGCTGATGCCGAGGGCCAGGCCGATTTCCTTGTTGGTGCGGCCATCGACCACGCCCGACAGCACCTGGCGCTCGCGCAGGGTGAGGCGGTGGGTGCGGCGGCTGACGTCTTCGCGCCACCTGGCCCGCTCGTTCAGCGCCTGCGCCTGGTCCAGGCAGCCGCGCACGGCGCCGACCACGAGCGCGGCGTCGAGGGGCTTCTGCACGAACTCGGCCGCGCCGGCCTTCATCGCCCGCACCGCCAGCATGACGTCGCCGCGCCCGGAGCTGACGATCACCGGCATCAGGCAGCCGCGCCGGCGCAAGGTCTCGATCAGGGCCACGGCGCCCATCTGCGCCATGTGCGCCTCGGCGACGACGCAGCCGACGGCGTTGGGGTCGAGGCGGGCCAGGAAGCTGGCTGCGTCGGGATAGGCGCGGCTGGTCAGGCCGGCGCCGCGCAGCATCGAAACCAGCGAATCGCGGTCGCCCGCCACATCGTCCACGACGAAGACGACAGATTCGCCCGCTCCCCGCATTCACCCGATCCCACACACAAGCCTGACAGACGAGCAAGGTTAGACAGTGACCACGTGAGACTCAACGCGACTATTCGCCCCAGAGTTCAGCGCCCCAGGTCCGATATCTTGCGGCATTTCCTCACTATACCAAAGGATAGCGCAAGCGTATCACCCGTTACTTAGACGTTAAACTCCAATGCAGCTCACCGGCTTTACATCCGGGCATGTCACGTGTGGTCATATCCGGCCATTCAACGCCGAAGCATTTCGACCTCTAGACTTTCGCCGAGTCTCCAGCACACCTCAGAGCCGCAAGCGAAAAACTCGCCCGCTGCCTGGGCTTTGTGGGCCTTCAGGCCTCGGGCAGAAGTGCTGCTTGGACGCTTATTGCGCCGCAACCTGTGCACGCCATCCGGGCGCGTCCCGAGCCGAGTCTTCCGGGGCCGCGCCGAATCAGCCCAGCTCGGCAGTTTGCGAGGCGCTCCGCCCCGGTTCCGAGCCCCTCATACGCACAGCTACCTAGGCGATCTACCTAGGTATCCACACGTAAGATATTGTTAAGCCTGACTTTTCCCGTTGCCTCTACTGATACGAGCAACTGTTCCGGGCAGCGCCTGGACGGACTTGTAGCGCCGGCCGAACGCCGCGCCTGGGCTTGAAGTGGGATGGGTGAAATGTCTTTGAAGGACCTGAGTATCGGCAAGAAGCTGGGGGCCGGCTTCGCCGCGGTCGCCATCGTCGTGGTTAGCATGTGCAGCGCGGTGTTCGTCTTCCTCGCGCAGGACACCGATGCGTCCAAGCTCAACAACGACTCCTACGACATGGTTGATCGCGCCGACCAGGTGGCGGCCGACCACTGGCAGGAAGCGTTCGCCTTCAAGAGCTACGCGGCCAGCCAGGAAATCGTCTACCTCGACCAGTTCAATGTGGCGCAGGCCGAGTTGCTCAAGGACCTGTCCGCCGCGCACGGCTTCGCCGGCGGCGAGGCCGAGATCAACCAACGCCTCGACCAGCTGAAGGCGGCGAGCGACGCCTACGAGGCGTTCGCGTCGCAGACGATGCACCTGCTGGCCGACCCGGCCACCCGCGACCAGGGCCTCGCCGCGATCCGCAGCCCCGAGGGCGCGGCCAAGCACAAGGCATTCGACGACGCCCAGGACGATCTGCTGAAGTACGCCAACACCTGGTCGGACAAGTGGAGCGACGCGCAGAAGAACGCCGTCGCCAACAGCCGCATGGCGCTGATGGTCTTCGGCGGACTGGCGCTGCTGCTGGCCATGGCCACCGGCTGGCTGCTGACCAGCGCCATCGCCAAGCCGGTGTCGCAGATGACCGACGCGATGAAGCGCCTCGCCGGCGGCGACAACACCGTCGCGGTCCCGGCCGTCGGCCGCAAGGACGAGGTCGGCCTGATGGCGGGCGCCGTGCAGACCTTCAAGGAAGCCGCGATCGAGAAGATCCGGGTCGAGGCCGAGGTGGCCGAGACGCGCCGCCAGGCCGAGCAGGAACGCGCCCGCGTCGCCGCGGCGGAGGCCGAAGCGGCCCGCGTCCAAGCCGGCGTGGTGTCGGCGCTGGCCGGCGGGCTGGAGAAGCTCTCCGATGGCGAGCTGACCTTCCGCATCGCACAGCCGTTCACCGCCGAGTACGAGAAGCTGCGCGCCGACTTCAACGCCGCCCTCGAGCAGCTGCAGCAGGCGATGGGGGTGATCTCCAGCAACGCTGCCGGCATGCGCACCGGCGCTGGCGAGATCAGCCAGGCCGCCGACGACCTCTCCAAGCGCACCGAACAGCAGGCCGCGACGCTGGAAGAGACCGCCGCGGCGCTCGATGAGATCACCGCGACGGTGAAGAAGACTGCCGACGGCGCCGTGCGCGCTTCCACCGTGGTCGGCGGGGCCAAGGCCGAGGCCGAGCGCAGCGGCGAAGTGGTCCGCGAGGCGGTCGCCGCCATGGGCCAGATCGAGCAGTCGGCGCAGAAGATCAGCCAGATCATCGGCGTGATCGACGAGATCGCCTTCCAGACCAATTTGCTGGCCCTCAACGCCGGCGTGGAAGCGGCGCGAGCCGGCGATGCGGGCCGTGGCTTCGCGGTCGTGGCCTCCGAAGTGCGAGCCCTGGCCCAGCGCTCGGCGGAAGCCGCCAAGGAGATCAAGACCCTGATCTCGGCGTCGTCGCAGCAGGTGGCCCAGGGCGTGACCCTGGTCGGCCAGACCGGCGAGGCCCTGACCGGCATCGTCAGCAAGGTCGGAGACATCACCGGCCTCGTTTCCGAGATCACCGCCTCGACCCAGGAGCAGGCGAGCGCGCTCGCCCAGGTCAACACCGCCGTCAACCAGATGGATCAGGTGACCCAGCAGAACGCCGCCATGGTCGAGCAATCGACCGCTGCCAGCCACTCGCTCTCGCAGGAGGCCGAGGAGCTGGCGCGCCTGGTGTCGCGCTTCAAGACCGGCCATGAGGCCGACGCCCGCGGCGGCCACGCCCCGGCGCCCCGGTCCGGCGGCGCACGCCCGCAGGTCGCCGAATTCCGCCAGCGCTACACGGCCACCGCCATGAGGCCCACCAGCCAGGTCGCCCGCGCTCCCGAGCCGCGCGACGAAAGCTGGGAGGAATTCTAGGCCGCCATGAGCAACGCGACCTTCGTCCTTCCGGCCGTCGTGGACGCCGCCTCGGTGGCGTCCCTCCGGTCGGGCCTGCTGGAACTGCGGGGCAGCGATCTGGCGATCGACGCCTCGGGCGTCACCCGGATCGGCGGCCTCGGCCTGCAGGTGCTGCTCGCGGCCGCTAGAGCCTGGCAGGGCAGTGACCTGGCCTTCCAGGTCACCAGCCCCTCGCAACCCTTCACCGAAATGCTGCGCCTGACCGGCGCGGCGGATCTGCCGGAGTTCGCCGCATGAGCCTGACCGTCCTCACCATCGATGACTCGCGCACCATGCGGGACATGCTGATGCTGGCGCTGCACGCCGCCGGCTTCGACGTGATCCAGGCGGTGGACGGGGTGCACGGCCTGGAAGTGCTGTCCGGCTGCGACCCGCAGGTGATCATCACCGACATCAACATGCCGCGCATGGACGGCTTCGGCTTCATCGAGGGGGTGCGCCGCGATGCGCGCTACCGCGGCGTGCCGATCCTGGTGCTGACCACCGAAAGTGACCCGGCCAAGAAGGACCGCGCCCGCCAGGCCGGGGCCACGGGCTGGATCGTCAAGCCTTTCAGCTCGGAAAAGCTGGTCGACGCCATCCGCCGCGTCGCGGCCTGAGTTTAGGAGCGCGCGCAAGTGGACCCCCTAGAGCAGATCAAGATCACCTTCTTCCAGGAATGCCAGGAGCTGATGGCGGACCTGGAGACCGGCCTGCTGACGCTGCAGGCCGGCGAGGGCGACAGCGAGACCATCAACGCCGTCTTCCGCGCCGTGCACTCGGTGAAGGGCGGCGCGGGCGCCTTCGGCCTGGAAGACCTGGTGCGCTTCGCCCACGTCTTCGAGACCACCCTCGACGAAATGCGCACCGGGCGCCTCGCCGCCGACGACGTGGTGGTGAAGACCATGCTGCGCGCCGCCGACATGCTGGCCGACCACGTGGCGGCCGCCCAGGGCAATGGCGCGACCGACGTCGAGCGCTCCGAAGCGCTGGTCGCCGAGCTGGTGGCGCTGACCCAGGAAACGCCGGCCCCGACCGCCGCGCCGGTCGTCGTGCCCGACTTCGAGCCGGCCACCGGCGCCGACGAGTTCGGCTTCACGCCGATGCAGGTTTCGATCGAGGCGCCGCTGGAAGCGTTCGACTTCACCCCGCCGGCGGCAGCCGGCTGGCGGGTGCGGTTCGCGCCGAAGGCGTCGATGTATGCCAAGGCCAATGACGCGACGCCGCTGCTGCGCGAGCTGGAGCGCCTCGGCCCCTGCGCGGTTCAGCTCGATACCGACGCCCTGCCGGCGTTCGACGCCATGGACGCCGAGGGCGCCTATGCGGCCTGGACGGTCGAGCTGACCAGCGACTGCGCCCGCGAGGCCATCGCCGAGGTGTTCGAGTTCGTCGACGGTGACTGCGACCTCAGCATCGAGCCGATGGCCGGCGCCTCCGCCGCGCCCGAGCCCGAGCTCGACATCGAGGCCATGCTGGC
>DATAVF010000354.1:0-9228 GCA_036267835.1 Caulobacteraceae bacterium
GCCTTAGCTGTCACCCCGCGAGTTGGCCCGCTTCTTGATACTTCGTTAAGGCCGGGCCTTTCGTCCGGCTCTGGCAATAACACGGAAGGACGGCAGATGAAGCTTATCACGGCGATCATCAAACCCTTCAAGCTCGACGAAGTGCGCGAATCTCTTTCCGCGCTCGGCGTCCAGGGCATGACGGTGACTGAGGTCAAAGGCTATGGGCGGCAAAAGGGGCATACGGAAATCTATCGCGGCGCGGAATATGCCGTGAGCTTCCTGCCCAAGCTCAAAATCGAAGTGGCGGTGAAGAGCGAGATGCTCGACGCGGTGATCGACGCGATCACCTCCAAGGCAAAGACCGGCCAGATCGGCGACGGAAAGATCTTCGTCACGCCGCTCGAGCAGGTCGTGCGTATCCGCACCGGCGAAACGGATGGCGACGCGCTGTAGGCCGAGAAGGCTCCAGCCGTCCACAAAGGGGACTGAAAAATGAGAATGGAAAGTTTGAAGAAAGTGGGCCTCGCGGCGCTTGCCGGCCTGGGCACGCTCGCGCTGACCGCCGGTGGCGCTTACGCGGCCACCAAAGACCCGCTGAACTCGGGCGATACCGCCTGGATGATCACCTCCTCGGCCCTGGTGCTGATGATGACCATTCCGGGTCTTGCCCTGTTCTATGGCGGCATGGTGCGCAAGAAGAATGTGCTGGCGACCCTGGCGCAAAGCTTCGGCGCCACCTGCCTGATCACCGTCTTGTGGATGATCATCGGTTATTCGATTGCCTTCACCAACAATCCCGATGCAGGCACGAATATGTGGATCGGCGGCTTCGGCTATCTGTTCCTGAAGCCGATGGGTCTGAACGCCGTGTCCAGCCTGGCCGGCACCATTCCTGAGTCGGTGTATATGTTCTTCCAGATGACCTTCGCGATCATCACCCCGGCGCTGATCGCCGGCGCGCTGGCCGACCGGATGAAGTACTCGGCGTTCATGCTCTTCATGGGCGCGTGGCTGCTGCTGGTCTACTGCCCGGTGGCTCACTGGGTGTGGGGCGGCGGCTGGCTGGGCCAACTCGGCGCGCTCGACTACGCCGGCGGCACCGTCGTGCACCTGAATGCCGGCACCGCCGGCCTGGTGGCGGCGATCATGCTCGGCAAGCGCAAGGGTCTCGGCACCGAGAACTTCGCCCCGTACAACCCGGCCTACGCCGTGATCGGCGCTTCGCTGCTGTGGGTCGGCTGGTTCGGCTTCAACGCCGGCTCGGCGGTAGAAGCCCACGACGGCCAGGCCGGCATGGCGGCGGCGGCCACCCAGATCGCCACGGCGGGGGCGACGCTCGCCTGGATGGCGATGGAATGGATGATCGCCAAGAAGCCGACGGTGATCGGGATGGCCTCGGGCGCCGTGGCGGGTCTCGTGGCCATCACCCCGGCCTCCGGCTTCGTGAACCCTACTGACGCGCTGATCATCGGCATCGCCGCCGGCGTGGTCTGCTACTTCGCGGCGGTGCACCTGAAGAAGATGCTGGGCTTCTACGACGACGCCCTCGACTGCTGGGGCGTGCACGGCATCGGCGGGGCATTGGGAGCGATCATGACCGGCATGTTCGCGTCCAGTAAGATCAACTCCGCCGGCTCGGGCTGGCTGACCGACGGCAACCTCGGCCAGATGGGCAAGCAATTGATCGATGTCGGCGCGGTGTTCATCTACTGCGGCGTCGTCACCTTCATCATCCTGGCGGTGCTGAAGTACACGATCGGCATCCGCGTCAGCGAGGACATCGAAGTCGAGGGCCTCGACATCAACCTCCACGGCGAAGTGCTGCAGTAGAACGTTCGTTTCTATCCAAGCGCAGGGAGCGGGGGTCTTCGGGCCCCCGCTCTTATTTTGAGGGCTGACCTGCCCTTGCCATCGCCGGAGAACTCCAGCCATGACCTTCCAGATGACTGAACCCACTACCCGCCTCTTCAAGGGCGCCGGCGTCCTGATCGCCCTCATCGGCGCGGCCGCCCTGGGCGCGCTCTGCGGCGTGCTGCGTACGCCCTATGCCGCCGTGGTGGTGAGTGGGCTGGCGGTCGCGGCGCTGGGCTTCTGGCTCGACCGCGCCGCCCTGATCACGCAGGAGACGGCGCAGCGGAAGGATTTCCGCCTGCTGCTGGCCTGCGCCCTTGGCTTCTTCGCCGTGGTCGGCGTGGGCCTCGTCAGCCTCTTCAGCCTGCTGGCCCACTGGTACCTGCCACGGCTCTAGAGAGGCTCGGAACTGTGATCGGGGGTGGGGGTTCATGCAACCAGCCACCTTGGAGGATCACATGGCCACTACATCCGCGAAGGCGACCCACGCGAAGAAGACGACTCGGCGAACCCGCCGCACCGGTCGGCGAGATCCGCTGGCGGTCAGCTTGCTGAAGAAAGATCACCGCGAAGTCGAAGGCTGGTTCGACGAGTACGAACAGCTTGAAGAGGATGCGGAAAAGCTGGCTCTGTTCAAGAAGATCGCCCTCGCGCTGAAGGTGCACACGCAGATCGAGGAGGAAATCTTCTATCCGTCCGAGCGCGGCGAGGTCGAGGACGACATGCTGGACGAGGCCTTTGTCGAGCACGCCGGCGCCAAGAAACTGATCGCCGAGATCGAGGCGATGAAACCCTCCGACGAGTACTATGACGCCAAGGTCAAGGTGCTCGGGGAGTACATCAAGCACCACGTCAAGGAAGAGGAGCAGCCCGGCGGCATCTTCGCCCAGGCCAAACGCGGCGATGAGGATCTCAATGCGATGGGCGAACGGCTGAAGGCGCGCAAAGAAGAGCTGATGGCTCAGATGGGCGGCGGCAAGGCCAACTAACCCGCCGGGCGCCGCCTCAAGGGTAGGTTCCCGCGAGGCGGCAGCTTTGTACCCACCAGGTCGGGTGAAATGCGCTGATCGCGAAGGCCAGGTCGCGGCGGTCGCGTTCGTTGGCGCAGAGGGCAAAGCAGGTCGCGCCCGAGCCGGACATGCGGGCGAACAGGGTCTCCGGCCGGGCGTTCAGCGCCGCCAGCACCTCGCCGATCGCGGGCTGCAGCGAGATCGCCGGCGCCTCGAGGTCGTTGCGGCAGCCTGACAGGAAGCGCGCCATCTCCTGCGGCGTCGCCATCTGCTCCGTCCACTCCGGCACATCCGCGCCGCCAGTCGCCCCGGCCGCGTCGAACGCGCGGTAGACCGCCCCCGTCGGCGACGGCTGCATCGGGTTGACCAGCACCGCGTCCAGGTCGGGGAACAGCGTCGGAAAGCTCAGCACGTCGCCACGCCCCTCGGCCAGGCTGGGAGTTCCGGCCAGGCACATCGGCACATCGGACCCCAGAGCCGCGGCCATCTCTTTCAGGGCCGGGGCTTGCTCTCCCCCCCAACCGAGCTGGCAAGCGATCAGCGCCAGGGCCGCCGCGGCGTCAGCCGAGCCGCCGCCCAGCCCCGACGCAATCGGCAGCCGCTTATCCAGGACGAGCCGGAGGGCCGGCGGATCGCCTTCGCAGATCGCCAGGATCGCGTCCCGCGCCCGGACCACCAGGTTGTCGGAGGCCGGAAACGCCGCCAACTCGTCCGCGAACGGCCCCTCGATGGCGAACCCCGGCTCGTGCGACGGCCACACGCGCACCACGTCGCCCACGTCGGCGAAGGTTACGAGACTGGCCAGCGGGTGATAGCCGTCGTCGCCCAGCGGGCCGACGTGCAGGAACAGGTTCACCTTCGCCGGAGCGAGGCATTCGGTCTGCATCGCGCGGGTTACGGGTTGCTGGCCGCGGCGCCCGGGACCAGCGGCGCGTCCGGGCCCAGGGTCGAGGCCAGCTTGGCTTCGACGCGGATCCGCAGCTTGTCGTCCGGCTCCAGCGTCAGCACCCGGCGCCAGGCGAAGGCGGCCTCGGTGCGCCGGCCGACGCGCCAGTAGGCGTCGCCCAGGTGGTCGATCACTTCCGGGATCGAAGGCTCCAGGTTGGCCGCCGACTCCAGCTTCTCGACCGCGGTTTTGAAGTCGCCCATGCGGTAATAGGCCCAGCCGAGGCTGTCGATCATCTCGCCGGACTCGGGCTCGGCCTCGACCGCCCGCTGGACCATGGCCAGCGCCTCGGGAAGCCGCTCGCCGCGGTCGATCCAGAAATAGGCCTGGAAGTTCAGCAGCTCGGGCTCGTCCGGGGCCAGCTTCAGCGCCGCCTGCAGGTCGGCCTCGGTATTGGTCTCCTCGCCCGCGCCGTCATAGGCGGAAGCGCGCAGGTAGTAGAGCCGCCAGTCCGGCTGCGCGCCCTGGCGATCGATCAGCGGGGTCAGCACCGCGGCCGATTCCGCATACTGGTCGTCGCCGCGCAGCAGGTTGGCGAGGGTCACCGCTGCGTCGCGGCTGGCGGGCGCGGAGGTCAGGGTCTCGCGGGCCAGCTTCAGCGCCGTGTCGCGGTCGCCGGCGTTCTGGTAGGTCCAGGCGAGCTTGCCGCGGGTGGACACGTAGCGGTCGGAGCCGGGCGGCACGTGCATGTAGGCGGTCCGCGCCGCCGCCACATCGGCCGGCGCCAGGATGTCGCCGACCAGCACCCAGGCCTCGTCGTCTGTGGGATCGAGCCGCAAGGCCAGCCGCAGGTAATCCAGCGCCAGCGAGGTCTGCTTCTGAGTGAGCGCGCCGGCGGCCGGGATCAGCAGCGCGGCGGCCGCGCCTTGGCGCAGGCTGGGCAGCGGCGGGGCATGGCCGTGATGGGTGACGCGGGCCAGGGCCGCGGCCGCCGCCGCGTCGTCGGGGTTGCTGGCCAGCCGCTGGCGATAGAGGGCCGCGGCCGCCGCCCTGCGGCCGTGCCGCTCGAGGAAGCCGCCGTAGGCTTCGCCGACCATGCCACTCTCGTCGCCGGTGGCCAGCAGCGCCTTGTAGGCGGTCTCGGCCGCGGAGGTAGCGCCCGTGCGCTCATCGAGCTGGGCTTCGTCGAGGTCGCCGACGAACTGGGCGATCGGGTCGCCGCCGGCGTCCGGGCGCGCCACGGCGCCCACCCTGTCGCCCGCGCCGGCCGCGGCGAAGGGCGCCAGGAGGTCGGCGACCATCTTGAACGGATAGCCCATGTCGGGCCCGCTCAGCAGCGCGACGGCTTCCTTGTTCTTGCCCTCGGCCATCGCCTCGACGCCGCGCACCAGGATGCCGAGGCGCTTGTCGCCGCCCGCGTCGTCGACACCGTCGGGCGCCAGGGCGGCGGCCTCGGCGATGTCGCCCGCTCGGAGGGCCGCGCCGAAGGCCTGGGTCTTCAGGAAGCTGGGCTCGCCCTCGGCGGCCGCGGCCCGGCTGATGTAGGACGCGGCGGCGGCGAGGTGGCCCTGATCGCCGGCGGTGCGCCCGGCCAGGAAGAGGCCAAAAGGCGAAGCGTCGTCCACGGCCTGCGCGGGCGCCGGCTCGGCGACCGCCTCGGGCGTCGGCGCAGCACTCTGCGGGGCGGTGGCGCAAGCGGCCAGGCTGGCGGCGCCGAGGAGGGCAATCAGGAGACGCGCGTGGGTCATTTGGCGACAGCCTTCGCGCGTTCGGCCCACGCGATCAAGCCGCCGTCACATGTTCGGATAGTTGGGTCCGCCGCCGCCTTCCGGCGTGGTCCAGTTGATGTTCTGCGACGGGTCCTTGATGTCGCAGGTTTTGCAGTGGACGCAGTTCTGGGCGTTGATCTGGAAGCGCGGGTTATTGCCCGCATCGTCGTAGAGCACCTCGTAGACCCCCGCCGGGCAGTAGAGGCGCGCCGGCTCGCCGTAGCGCGGCAGGTTGACGTTGATCGGCACGCCCGGGTCCTTGAGCCGCAGGTGGGCCGGCTGGTCTTCCTCGTGGTTGGTCGCCGACAGGAAGACCGACGACAGCTTGTCGAAGCTGAGCACGCCATCCGGCTTCGGGTAGACGATCGGCTTGTAGTCCTCCGCCAGGCCGGTCGAGGCCGCGTCGGTCTTGCCGTGCTTCATGGTGCCCAGGAACGAGAAGCCGCCGGTCAGGTACGCGGTCCACATGTCGAGCATGCCGAGGACGCCGCCGACCAGGTCGCCGAATCGGAGCAGCGGCTTGGCATTGCGCACCAGCTTGAGTTCCTTGGCGATCCAGGACGAGCGCACCGCGGTCTCGTACTCGGTGATCTCGTCGCCCTCGCGCCCGGCGGCGATGGCCGCGAACGCCGCCTCGGCGGCCAGCATGCCGGACTTCATGGCGTTGTGGCTGCCTTTGATGCGCGGCACGTTCATGAACCCGGCCGAGCAGCCGATCAGCGCCCCGCCCGGGAACGTCAGCTTGGGGATCGACTGCCAGCCGCCCTCGGTGATGGCCCGCGCACCATAGGCGATGCGCTTGCCGCCCTCGAGGTAGCGGCTCACCGACGGGTGGTGCTTGTAGCGCTGGAACTCGTCGAACGGCGAGGTCCAGGGGTTCTTGTAATTGAGGTGGGTGACGAGGCCGATGGCCACGTAGTGGTCGCCGAAGTGGTACATGAAGCCGCCGCCGCGGGTGTCGCCGGAGAGCGGCCAGCCCACCGTGTGCTGGGCCAGGCCCGGGTGGAAGGCGGCGTCAGGCACCTGCCACAACTCCTTGACCCCGAGTCCGAACTTCTGCGGCTCATGCCCCTCGGCAAGGCCGAACTTGGCCTGCAACACCTTGGCCAGGGAGCCGCGCACCCCCTCGCCGATGAAGACGTACTTGCCGTTGATCTCCATGCCGGGCTGGTAGTCGGCCTTGTGCTCGCCGTCCTTGGCGACGCCGACCACGCCGACGATGACACCTTTCACCGAGCCGTCCTCGCGCCAGGTCAGGTCGGAGGCCGCGAAGCCGGGATAGATCTCGACGCCCAACTCCTCGGCCTGCGTTCCCAGCCAGCGGCAGAGGTTGGCGAGCGAGCCGGCGTAGCAGCCGTGGTTGTGCATGAACGGCGGCATGGCGAAGACCGGCAGCGGAATGTCGCCGCTCTTGCCGAGGATCAGGAACACGTCCTTGGTTACCGGCGTATCCAGCGGCGCGCCCTTCTCCTTCCAGTCGGGGAAGAGTTCGGCCAGCGCCTTGGGGTCCATCACCGCGCCGGAGAGGATGTGCGCCCCGACTTCGGAGCCCTTCTCCAGCACCGCGACTGAAATCTCCGAGCCCGCGTCCGCGGCCAGTTGCTTCAGCCGGATGGCCGCCGCCAGCCCCGCCGGTCCGGCGCCGACGATGACCACGTCGTACTCCATCGCCTCGCGTTCGACGTCTTCACTCATCTGGGGCCCCTTCGATCATGCGGTCTTAATCGGAGCCGCCGCCGGGACGGTCAAGAACCGATCAGTCCGAGCCAGGCCGAGCGTCCGGCCGATTGGCGTAGCGGCTGCGTCGGCGCACAGCTTCGAAGACCATGTAATCATCGACCGGGCGCACGGTCACGCCACCGAAGATGGCGGTGAACTTCCTGCGGTACCAGAGCTCGCGCTTGGTCACCATCAGCATGCGCCCGCCGATGGCGAGCCGATTGAACCCCTTCTCGATGAAGTGCTTCGGCGTGGCGAAATCGGCCTGGTAGGGCGGATTGGAGAGGATGAGGTCGAAGCCGGTCTCGGCCAGCCCCTCGAACCCATCGCTGAGCGCCACCGTGATTCCCGCCGCGCCGCCCAGCCGAACGTTCTCCCGCGCCAGCCGCACCGCGACTGGGTCCTTGTCGATCATCCAGATCTGCTCCGGGGCGACGAAGCCCGCGGCGACCAGGCCGACCACGCCGTAGCCGCAGCCCAGGTCCAGCACCTTCTGCTCGGGCTGAAACTCGACGCACGACAGCATCGCCAGGGTGCCGCGATCGATGGCGCGCGGCGAGAACAGGCTCGCCGCCGTCTGCAGCCGCAGCTCGACGCCCTTAACGGTCGCGGTGATCATGGGATAGGTTTCTAGCCGGACGCATCCGTCGCACGACACAAATTGTCGGAACGCCGACGCCCGCGCCGTCCTGGGGTCGCAGGCCCGGCGCGGCCGAGGAGACACGCGAAATGAAGATCAAATTCTCGAACTTGCCGGTGCGCGACCAGAACCAGGCGCTGAAGTTCTACACGGAGGTCGTCGGCCTGATCAAAGCGGCGGACATCGACATGGGACAGACCCGTTTCCTGACCGTGGCCGGCGAAGACGGGTTCGAGGGCGGGCAGGTGGTGCTGGGCGCCGCCGATTTTCCGCCAACGGCCGCCTACCAGCGCGCCCTGTTCGAGGCCGGCATGCCGGTGCTGGCGCTGAATACCGGCGACGTGCAGGCGGACTTCGAGCGCATGAAGGCGGCGGGGGTCGCGTTCCGCGGCGAGCCGCGCGACCTTGGGCCCATCGTCTCGGTACTGTTCGAGGATACCTGCGGCAACCTCATCCATCTGGTGCAGGCGAAGGGCTGACAGGGCGAGCGGGCTGAGGTACGGCCGAGCCTATGAGACAGAACCTGGCCTTGGCGAAGTGGCGGCGCGGCGAGCCCGCGATCGGGGGCTGGCTGCAACTGCCCACCACGCATTCGGCTGAACTGATGAGCCACGCCGGCTTCGACTACCTCTGCGTCGACCTGCAGCACGGCATGGTCGAGCCGGTGGACCTGGCGCGCATGCTGCCCGCGATCTCGACCACCGACACCACGCCGCTGGTGCGGGTGGTGCAGAACGACCCGGGCCAGATCATGCGGGCGCTCGATCTGGGCGCCATGGGCGTGATCGTGCCGCTGGTGAACACCCGCGCCCAGGCCGAGGCGGCCATCGCCGCCTGCCGCTATCCGCCCGGCGGCATGCGCTCCTTTGGCCCGATCCGCGCGGCGCTCTACGGCGGGCGCGGCTATGCGACCGAGGCCAACGACCAGATCGCCTGCATCGTCATGATCGAGACCGCCGAGGCGCTGGAGCACCTGGAATCGATCGTCTCAACGCCGGGCCTGGACGCGGTCTACATCGGCCCGGCCGACCTGGCCCTATCGCTCGGCCTGCCGGCGCAGGGCGACACAGAAGATCCCCTGCACCTGAAGACGGTCGAGCGCATCCGCACGGTCTGCAGGAACTACAAGGTGCCCTGCGGCATCCACACCGCCGGCCTCGACTACACCCGCCGGCGCCTGGCGATGGGCTTCGACTTCGCCACCCTGGGCGGCGACGTCGGCTTCATGATGCGCATGGCCAACGCGGAGTTGGCGGCAGCGAAGGAAGCGGCCGCCGCGCGGTCCTAGGAAACGAACGCCTTCTCCAGCACGTAGTCGCCTGGCTCGGAGACCGCGCCTTCCTCATAGCCGCGCTCGGTCAGCAGGGTCTT
>DATAVF010000355.1:0-10825 GCA_036267835.1 Caulobacteraceae bacterium
CTACCTCGAAACGCCTGGCTTCCAGGAAGGCCTCACCACCGAGACCGTGCTCGAAGGCGACGTCAACGGCGACCTCGGCTCGATCGGCGGCAAGTCGCCCTGGGCGACCGACCCGATCGGCCTGGCCTTCGGCATCGACTACCGGAAGGAGACGCTGTCCCTCCAGGTCGATGAAGAGTTCTCCTCCGGCGACCTTGCCGGCCAGGGGGGCCCGACGCCGAGCGTCTCGGGGCAGTATTCGCTGTGGGAAATCTACGGCGAGACCCGCATCCCGATCGTGCAGGACCAACCTTTCGCCAAGAGCCTGGCCCTGAACGCCAGCTTCCGCTACTCGGACTACAATACCTTCGGCGGCACGGACACCTACGAGATCGGTCCGACGTGGAACATCACCGAGGACTTCATGCTGCGCGCGGGCTACAACCGCGCGGTGCGCGCGCCCAACGTGGACGAGCTCTTCGCGCCCCAGGCGGTCGGCCTCGACTTCTCCAACGACCCCTGCGCCGGCGTGCCTACCGCCACAGCGGCGCAGTGCGCGGCGACGGGCGTCTCGGCAGCTCAGTACACGCACATCGCCGCGAACCCCGCCAACCAGTACAACGGCCTGCTCGGGGGCAATCCCAGCCTGAAGCCGGAGACCGCCGACACTTATTCCGTCGGGGCCGTGCTGACGCCGCGGGCCATTCCGCGCTTCTCCCTGTCGATCGACTACTTCCACATCGATGTGCAGAACGCGGTCAACGGCATTGGCGCCCAGACGATCATGGATCAGTGCATTTCCACTTCGAACCCGTTCTTCTGCAATCTGATCCACCGCGCGCCGGGCACCGGCTCGCTGTGGCTCGGCACCAGCGGCTACGTGCAGGACACGGAACTCAACACCGCCGAATATGAGACCAGCGGTATCGACTTCGAAGGCAACTACCGCATTTCGCTCGCCGACATGCACATGGGCGACAACGGCAGCCTGAGCTTCGCCTTCCAGGGCACCTACACGATCGACTACAACGTCACTCCGGCGCCGGGCCTGGGCACCTTCGACTGCGTCGGCCTCTACGGCACGGTCTGCCAGGGCACCGGCACGCCGATGTCGTCGCCCACCCCGGCGTGGCGGCACTCGTTCCGGGTGAACTGGGATACGCCCTGGCACGGCCTGGGCTTCTCCGCCCAGTGGCGCTACATCGGCTCGCTGAAGGTCGATGCCTCGTCGTCGAACCCGCAGCTCTCCAACCCGGCGCTGGTGTTTCCGGAAGATGAGAACCTGCCGTCGATTAGCTATCTCGACCTGGAGGCCAGCCTGCGTATCAACGACAAGTACACGGCCCGCGTCGGCGTCAACAACGTCGCCGACACGAACCCGCCGCTCATCGGGTCGAACAACCTGCCCGCCGTGTTCGGCAACGGCAACACCTTCTCGCAGTTCTACGACGCATTGGGCCGCTACATCTTCTTCAACGTCACCGCCAACTTCTAACGCGGCTATCTCTCGAACCTGGGGCGGCGGATCATCGATCCGCCGCCCCTTTTCGTTTAGGCTGACTGTCTGCAGCGCCCGAGTGACGGCGCCTTCCTGTATGAACGATCCAGAATCTTGAACGATCTCAACACACAGAATCTCGCCGGCCAGGATGCCGGCCAGCACATCGCGGCCATCAAGGCGACGCTAGGCGATGGAGATACGGCGCGCGCGGCCGACCTCGCAGCGGCCGCGTATGCGGCCGGCCTTCGGCACCCCTTCGTTCTGCATGTGCTGGCGCGCCGCGAGGAGCATGCCGGGAGCTACGCGCAGGCGCTGATCCTGCTCGAGCGGGCCACGGAGCTGGATCCGAGCGACGCGGAACTGCGCATCGACACAGGCCATTGCCTCTTCCAGCTCGGCCGGCTCAGGGAAGCGCTCGCCGTCTTCGACGCCGTGCTCGCGTTTCGGCCGGATCATCTGGCGGCGCTCTGCAACAAGGCGGCGGTGCTGGCCGCGCGGGGCGACCGCGCCGCCGCGATGGGTCTCTACGAGCGCGCGGCGGTCATCGGCAGCGGCGACCCACGCCCCCTCGCCGCCCTGGCCGAGCTGGCGATCCGCGCCGGCGACTCCGGGCGGGCGCGCGCCGCGGCCACGCAATCGCTGGCCGCCGATCCGCACCAGCCCCGCTGCCGCCTGGTTCTCGCCGAAGCCGATGTGGTCGACGGCCGCTTCGAAGCCGCCCAATCCGCGCTGACCGGCCTGCTTGGCGATCCCCAGTTTCCGGATGAGCTCCGCTCGCGCGCCAAGACCTTCCTTGGTGACGCATTGGACGGGTTGGATCGTCCGTCCGAGGCGTTCGCGGCCTACCTCGCGGTGGGCGACGCCGGTTCGCGCTCGGGCCGCACCCTCGGCGCGGGACAGCCCGACACCCCCGCCCAGCTCGCCGCGCGGCTCACCCGATACTTCACCCGCGCTGACGCGGATGCCTGGAAGACCGCCCCCGGGCCCGATCGCATCGGCGGCGGGCTGGTGCGTCAACACGTCTTCCTGGTCGGCTTCCCGAGATCGGGCACCACCCTGCTCGAGCAGGCGCTGGCCAGTCACCCGGGCGTCGTCTCACTCGAAGAGACGGCCGCCCTCGCCCAGCCCAGCCTGCAATGGCTGGCCCGCAACGAGCTCGTCGACCGGCTCTCCAGGCTGGGCGCCGAGGACGCCGACCGCTCACGCGAGCTGTATTGGCGCGCCGTTGGCGAACTGGAGGACCTGGGCGGACGACGGCCCGTGCTGGTGGACAAGGCGCCGCTGCACACGGTCAGACTGCCGCTCATCGCCAAGCTGTTCCCGGACGCGAAGATTCTGCTGGCCCGCCGCGATCCGCGCGATGTGGTGTTCAGCTGCTTCCGCCGCCGCCTTGCCATGAACTCTCCAAGCAACGAGTTCTCCACGCCCGAGCGCGCCGCGGACTACTACGATCGCGTGATGGCGCTGACGAATATCTATCGCGCGATGCTGCCGCTCGACATCCATGTGGTGCGGCACGAGGATATGGTCGCCGGCTTTGAGGCGGAGGTCACAGCGGCGCTGCGCTTCATCGGCCTGGATTGGGACCCCGCCATCCATCTCTACGCCGATCGGGCGCGGGACAGATCCAAGACACCAAGTGCAGCCCAGGTGGCGCGCGGCGTCAACGCCGAGGGCCTCGGACAATGGCGGCGCTATGAGGCCGAGCTGGCGCCCGCGCTGGAGCGCCTGACCCCCTGGGTCGAGCAATTCGGTTATGGGGAGTCCGCCGCCGCGCGCGCGCCCCCTCGCCCGGCGCCGGCCGCAACAGCGGCGCCAGCCACGCCGTCAACCGCGCAACAGGCCCCGATCACAGCGGATACCGCCGCCGCCGAGGCGCAGCGAGCAATCGCGCGGGGCGACTGGGCGGGCGCGTTCCGCATCGCCGAACTTTCGCCGCCCGGCGAGCAGCCACTGCTGTTCAAGCTGCGCGCAATCCGCAACGAGCAGCAAGGCCGGCTCGAGGCGGCGACCGCCGACTTCGAGCGCGCCCTGGCGCTCGGCCCAAACGACTTCGGCGTCCTGAACGCACTCGGGCTCTGCCTGGCGCGGCTCGGCAGGACCGGCGCGGCGCTGGAGCGACTGGACGCGGCGCTGGCGCTCGCGCCCACCTACGCCCCGATCCACTACAACCGCGGCTGGACCCTCGAGAGCACCGGCGACCTCGTCGGCGCCCGGACCGCCTACGAGCGCGCCGTCGAGCTTGACCCGGCGCACGTGCAGGCCCTGGCCAATCTCGCCGCGCTCGCAGTCCGCACGTCGGACTGGGATCGCGCCCGCGGCCTCGCGCTGCGCGCCCTGAAGCTAGATCCCACCCACCCCACCGCCAGCATCGCTCTGGCGCAGCTCGACCTGGCCGAGGATGGCCTTGCGGCCGCCGAGGCGCGACTGGCGACGTTGCTTGCCGATCGAACCCGGCCGACGCTCTATGACCGCAGCCTGGCGCTGACCGCGCTCGGCGATGTGCGGGACCGGCAGGCGCGTTTCGACGAGGCGTTCGGCGCCTACAGCCAGGCCAACGCGGGCCTGAAGGCCATCCACGCCGGGCGCTTCGCCGCGCCGGGCGTCGAGAGCGGCCTTGCCCGCGTGCTGCGCCTCACCGAGGAGTTCGGCCAGGCGACAGTCGGTGCTTCGTCCTCCCCCGCCGGCGAGCCCGGATCGCCCTCCGGCCATGTGTTCGTGCTCGGGTTTCCGCGCTCCGGCACCACCCTGATGGGGCAGGTTCTGGAGAGCCACGCCGGGGTCGACACCCTCGACGAGCAGGAGACCCTGATCGACGCCGCCGAGGCCTTCCTCGTCCCCGGTGGGCTGGCGCGGCTGCGCGACGCCGGCGACGCGGAACTGGCGCCCTATCGCGACGCCTATTGGCGGCGCGTGGCCAGCGCCGGAGTTGATCCTCGCGGCAGGGTCTTCGTGGACAAGCTGCCGATGAACACCCTGGGCCTGCCGCTGATCGCGCGTCTCTTCCCGACGGCCAAAATCATCTTCGTAAGACGCGACCCCCGCGATGTCGTGCTGAGCGCGTTCCGACGCCAGTTCGGCATCAATTCGGCCACCTGGGAACTGCTCTCGCTGGAGGGCGCGGCGCGCTTCTACGACGCGGTGATGCGCTGGGCCGAGGCCTGCCTGGCGCAGCTGCTCCTCGACGTGCGGGTGCAATCCTATGAAGCGCTCACGCTCGACTTCGAGGCGGAACGGCGCGGCATGGCGGCGTTCCTCGGCCTGGACCCGCGAGCCTTCGGGGACGATCTCGGCGCCGCGTCGCGGGCCGGGCGCATCGCCACCCCGAGCGCGGCGCAGATTTCACGCGGCCTCTACACCGAGGGCTCCGGGCAGTGGCGCAGCTACGCCGGGGCGCTCTCGCCGGTTCTGCCCATCCTGCTGCCGTGGGTGGAGCGCTTCGGGTATCCGGCCGAATGACGCTGTCGCCGTCCGCGCCCCCAGCCGAGGTCGACGCGCTGGTCGCCGCGGCCGGCCGGGCGGCTCAGTCCGGCGCGGTCGCCGAGGCGCGGACGCTGCTGGAGCAGGCGACGCGCGTCGATCCCGCCAACCTGGCGCTCTGGCTGAACCTGGCCGGGTGCTGCAGGGCGATGGGCGATCTGGCGGCGGCGCTCGGGGCGGTCGAGGCCGCACTGGTCCTGGATCCCCGCGACTTCGTCGGCTTGCTGATGAAAGCCTCGCTGCTCGAACGGCTCGGCGCCCCCCACCAGGCCGGCGCCGCCTATGGCGTGGCGCTGACCCAGGCCCCGCCGCCCGAGCTGACGCCGCCCGAGCTTCGCGGCCCCGTCGACCACGCCCGCCGCATCCATGCGCGCTATGAAGAACAGCTCGGCGACACCCTGCGTCGCGGGCTCGGCGCCGGTGCGGCGATCGGCCCGGCAGCACGGCGCCTCAATGCCTTCATCGACCACCTGGCCGGGCGCCGGCGCATCTATCACCAGCAGCCGGCCCGCTTCCACTATCCCGGACTGCCGGAACTGGAGTTCCACGACCGCGAGGACTTCCCCTGGCTCGAGGCTTTCGAAGCGGCGACGCCACAGATCAGGGCGGAGCTCGACAGCGTGCTCGCGCTGGATCGTGACGGCCTCGAGCCTTATGTGAACTATCCGCCCAACGTGCCGCTCGACCAGTGGGCCGAACTCAACCGCTCGCCGCGCTGGAGCAGCTATCACCTGCTCAAAGGCGGCCGGCCGGTGGAGGACCACTGTCGCCGCTGCCCGCGCACCCTGGCGGCCATCGCCCAGCTGCCGCAGCCGCGAGTGGCCGGCCGCTCGCCGGCGGCAATGTTCTCGATCCTGCTGCCGCACACGCGCATCCCGCCACACACCGGCGTCGCCAACACGCGCCTCGTCGTCCACCTGCCCCTGATCGTGCCCGAAGGCTGCAGCTTCCGTGTCGGGGCCGAAAGCCGCCCCTGGCGCGTCGGCGAGGCCTGGGTATTCGACGACACCATCGAGCACGAGGCCTGGAACGGCAGCGACGCGTGGCGGGCCATTCTCATCTGCGACATCTGGAACCCGCGCCTTGGCGACGAGGAGCGCGCGATGATCGCCGAAGTGATGGCGGCCAAGGATGCCTTCGAGGGCGCGGCGCCGGTCGACGATGGCCTCTGAGCCGTCCGGCGAGCCGTCGTTGCGCGAGGCGCTGCGGCAGCGACCCGGCGACGCCCGCGCAGCTGTGGCCCTGGCGGATCTGCTGGTCGCCACGGACCGGGCGGCCGAAGCCGCGGCGCTCATGGCGCCCCTCGCCGCGCGAGCCGACGCCGACATTTTCGTTCTTACCGCCGCGGGCGACGCCCTGAAGGCGCTCGGCCGCTTCGACGCGGCGATCGGGCTCTACCAGCGCGGCCGCGACTCGACCCCCCGCAGCGCGGTCGCCGAGCACAATCTCGCCGCCGCGCTCGGCGACGCCCAGCGCTTCGCTGAGGCCGAGGCGACCGTGCGCCAGGCTTTCGCCAAAGGGCTGGACGCCGCCGAGACCTGGCTGGTGCGGGCGCGGGCGCTGCAGGGGCTGGGCGAGCTCGACGCCGCCGAGCGGGCTTTCAGCGAAGCCATCCGCCGGCGGCCCGCCTATGCGGACGCCCTCGGCGACCTCGTCCAGCTGATCTGGATGCGCACTGCCGACCTATCCTTGTCGCTCCGGGCCCTGAAGGCGGCGATCGCCGCCACGCCCAGCGCGGTTGACCTGCGGCTGATGCAGGCCAGGGTGCTGGAATACGCCGGGGACCCGCGCGGCGCTTACCGCAGCCTCTTGACCTCGCCGCCCGAAGTCCGCGCGCACTGGATGACCGAGATCGCGGCCGCCCAGCTTGCCAGCGGGTTCGACTCCACCGCCGCGTTGCGGCATGCTGAGCGCGCGTCTCAGCTGGAGCCGGCCCGCGCCGTGGTGCTGGTCACCCTTTGCCAGGCCCAGCTGGCGGCCGGACGACCGGATGCCGCGGCCCGGATCGCCGAGGCGGTGCGGGCGCGCTGGCCGGACGACCAGCACGGCGTGGCGCTGCTCGCCACCGCCTGGCGGCTGCTCGGCGATCCGCGCCAGGAGGCGCTGAACGACTATCAGCGGCTCGTGCGCGCCGCGATGATCGACACGCCGCCTGGCTGGACGAAGCTGCCGGACTACTTGACCGACCTGGCCGCGGCCCTGCGCCGCCTGCACCCCTATCGCACTCACCCGTTCGGCCAGTCGGTGCGCGGCGGCTCGCAGACCGAGCAGAACCTGACGCTCAGCGCCGATCCGGTCATCCGCACCTTCTTCTCGGCGATCGACGCGCCGATCCGCCGCTACATCGCCGCCCTCGAGCCCGGCGACGACCCGCTGCGCCGCCGCCGCGCTGAGGGGTATCGCTTCGACGGCGCCTGGTCGGTGCTGCTGCGGCCTGACGGCTACCATGCCGACCACGTGCACCCGCGGGGCTGGATTTCGTCAGCCTGCCACATCGAGCTGCCGCCGGCGGTCGAACAGGGCCACGAGGGCTGGCTGAAGTTCGGCGAGCCGGGCATCGCCACCCAGCCGCCGCTCGCGCCTCAGCATTTCGTCAAGCCGGAACCGGGCCGGCTGGTGCTGTTTCCGTCCTACATGTGGCACGGGACGGCGCCGTTCGGGGGCGATACGCCCCGCCTCACCATCGCCTTCGACCTGCTGCCCGCCTGAGCCCGTGCAACCGCCCGAAGCAAAAGGGCCGCTCACCGGGTGGTGAGCGGCCCTGCAAGGCTAAGCTGGCGAGAGCTTAGAACTTTTTGGTCAGGTCGAGGAAGAACGTGCGGCCGATGAAATCGTAGCCGCTGTAGAGCGGCGCGTCGCCGACCCGATCATAGAAGCCGTAGGAGATCGACGGCGGCTTCTTGTCGCCGAGATTGTGGACCCCACCCGTCACTTCCCAGCCCTTGTCGGCGTACTGGACCGAGATGTCATGGGTGAAGTAGTTCGGGGTGGCGAACTGGAAGCCGGTGTTGGCCAGGTTGGCGCCTGGGCCGAAGATCAGGTTGTAGCTGTTGGTCACAGAAACCCAGTTCAGATTGTACCGGATCTTCAGCTTGTGGATGGCGAGGATACCTTCCAGTTCCCCGGTATAGGCCGGCGTTTCGACAGTGCCGTTCAGCTCCTGCAGGGGATCGGTCGGCAGCACCTTGTTGGCCTGCGACAGATATTGCGTGACCTGGCCGTTGATCGTCGCCTTCCACTCGCCGAAGTCGCGGGTGTAGCGCACGTCGTAGTCGAAGCCGTTGACGATGTTGGTCGCGATGTTGGTGTAGCTGTCGTGCACGGTCAGGGCGTTGGTGCCGGCGGCGCGCGGATCGATGAACGAGCAGTAGCTGCCCGCCGCCCGGAAGCCCGCCGAGTTGTAGCAGAAGTTCAACAGGTTCTGCGCCCCGACCCGGTCGACCCCGTCGTTCACAGTGATCGAGAAGTAGTCGACGGCGATGGAGAGGTGGCCCCACGCGTCGCCGAGGTGCGGCTCGATGACGACGCCGGCGGTCAGGTTGTCCGAGGTTTCGGCCTTCAGCCCCAGGCTGGCGCCACCGGCGGTGAGCACCGCGACGCTCTGGTTGTCGGTGAAGGTCGGATTGTGCAGTTCGGCGTCGCAGTTCTTGTAGAGATTGGTGGTCGGATTGCCCGTGCCATAGTTGTTGCAGGGGTCGGTCTGGTTGGACAGGAACCCACTGGTGGCGCCGAGGAACTGCTCGAACAGCGCCGGGGCGCGGAACGAGGTGCCGTCAGTGACGCGGAACGAGAGCCAATCCGTCGGGGCCCAGAGGCCGGTCACCTTGTAGGTCTCGCCCATCCCGTACGAATGGTAGTCGGTGACGCGCCCGGAGATGTTGGCCGTCAGTTCATGGGCGAAGGGCAGATCCTTCAGGATCGGAATTTCTATTTCGCCATAGCCTTCAACCACCGAGTCCGTGCCGCGGGTGATGGCGGCCGAGGTCAGGTTGTAGAGGTTGCCGTCCTGGCTATCGATCGGCGGCGTGTCGTTCAGCGAGTCGCCGCGATACTCGATCCCGAAGGCGCCCTTCACCTCGCCATAGGGCAGCTTGAACAGGTTGCCGTTGGCGTCGATGGAGACCGTGGCCTCGCTGTACTTGGTGTCGCCGAACACATCCTTGGTGAAATAGTTGTGCCAGGCGGCGGGCAGGTTGCCGGCGATCACCGAGGGGGTCAGCACCGGCGCCGGAACGCAGTTCGAGCCAGGGCTGGTGATGTTGACCCGGCAGGTCACGCCGTTGACCACCAGCGAAGGATCGGTGCCGGCGGGCGCGGCCACCACATCCAGGGTCTGCGAGAGCTGGTTGGTCAGGTAGGTCTGCTGACCGTACCGGGAGTCCGAATCCGCGTAGGCGACGTACGCGTCGTATTGCCAGCCGAAGGGCAGATCCCCGCGGATCCCGGCCGTTGCCTTCCAGTAGTCTTCCCGTTGCGACGCGCCCAGGTCGCCATCGCCGATGAAGGCGCGCACCGAGGTGGCCTTGCCGCTGGTGATCAGCGAACCGCCTGCCGGCAGGAAGGTGCCGAGGCACCCGATGCCGATGGGGAGCAGCGGATTCGAGCTGCTGACGCCGGGCGTGCAGGCGTTGAGGATCGGGTAGTCGACCGTCAGCTGGCGGAAACCGACCTGCGTGGAGTCGCGCTGGCTGGCCAGCACTTCGAAATAGACCTGGGCGTTGCCCAGCGCGTGGATGTCGTAGCTGCCCTGGGCGAACAGGTGGTAGTCGGTGTCCGGCGACAGGATCGACTGGTTGAGCATGCGCGGATCGAAGGTGTCGCGCACGTCGACCGAGCCGCCGCTCACGCCTTCATAGCCGATGAGACCGCTCATGATGGCGGCGTTGGGCCGCCAGCGGTTGTAGGTGGCGAGCACGGGGTCGCCCACCGCGCCGACCGCGGGGCCCGTGCCGGGCGGGCCGTGGGTGGCGGGCGTGCCCAGGGTGTCGACCGTCACGCCGTTGTCGCCGGTGCCGTCGATCGGATAGCACTTCGGCTGGCCGGTTTTCGGGTCGATGAAGTCGGCGCTCGAGCCATCGGCGTTGAAGGTGTAGCTGGTGTTGCAGCGGGTCCAGTCGCGCTCGCCCAGGGTCAGGTCGTTCTTGTTGTCGACTTCCAGCGAGCCGGAGAGCTGCCAGTCGTCCTTGACGATCCCTGCGACCACCGAGGCGCGGCCTTCGTCGCCATGGAAGCCGCTGCCGGCGCTGTAATAGCCTTCGAGCGTCACGCCGGTGATGTTGGACTTGGTGATGATGTTGACCACGCCGGCGATGGCGTCCGACCCATAGATTGACGAGGCCCCGTCCTTCAGGATTTCGATGTGGTCGATGATCGCGTCCGGCAGCACGTTGATGTCGGCCGCGCCGACCGCGCCGCGCGAGCCTGACGGCGTGACGCGCCGGCCATTCAGCAGGATCAGGGTGCGCGAGGGGTCCAGGCCGCGCAGACCCAGCGTGTTCACGCCGCCGCCGCCGTTGACGACGAAGTTGCCGAAGGCGCTGTTGATTTCGGCCGTGCCGGTGGTGACCGAGTTGGAGAGCAGCACGTCATCGGTGGAGCCGAAGCCCGCGATCGTCACTTCGTCGTGGGTGATCACGTCGACCGGCGACGGCGAGGAGAAATTGTCGCGACGGATGTGCGAACCGACCACGGTCAGCTCGCCCACCTGGGTCTGGTCGGCTGTCGAGACCGGCGCGCTCGTCGAGTCGCTCGAGGTCGTGGACGTTCCGCCCGACGTCTGGGCCAGCGCCGCCGCGGGCGCGAGAGCCATCACCAAGGCCAGCGCCGCGCTGCAGCGCAGGCCGAGCTTCACCGAATTCATTCAAA
>DATAVF010000356.1:0-21074 GCA_036267835.1 Caulobacteraceae bacterium
CGCAAGCTTAGGCGGATACGACAGCTTGTCCGGGAGAGACCGTCTGTTCATGAGAACAGGAGCATCGTCGCCATCTCGACTCGCACCACGACGAGCACTGTCAGGCATTCAGCCTGTAAAGCACCTCGCGAGCCTGCTTCATCATTTCGCGAAGTCCTGCGCGGGCGGCACGGCGGTGAACTTCGCCCTGCTCGCGCCCATGCTGCTGATGCTGATCTGCGGCGGCATCGATCTGGCCGCCGTCAACGCCGACCACACCTCCATGCAGGACACCGCCGACGCCACCGCCCTGGCGATGGCCCGGCAGCTCGGCACCGATCCGCAAGGCATTCCGGCGCGCGCCCAGGCCTTCGCCCTGGCGCAGCTCGGCTCGGTGGGCCAGCAGGATCAGGTGACCATCACCGCCACCGTCTCCGCCAACAACGCGGTGACCGTGCAGATCAGCGGGCATCGCAATTCCTTCTTCGGCGACCTGTTGCCCCCCGGCGGCTGGACCATGGCGGCGGCGGCGACCGCCAGCGCGCTGGGCGAGGAGCCGCTCTGCGCGCTGAGCTACGGCGCCGCCGGCGGCGAAAACCTGCACCTGACCGGCAACTCGCAGCTGACCGCCGCCTCCTGCCTGGTGCAGTCCAACGGCGACATCAAGGTCGACAACAACGGCGTGCTGGTGGCCGGCACGGCACAGGCGGTCGGGTCGGCGTCAGGCTCGATCACGCCCAGCCCTCAGACCGGCGCGCCGGCGATCCCCGATCCCTTCGCCACGCTCGACGTCAGCATCCCGGCCAACACCTGCACGCCGACCAACATCACCTACGCCAGCGGCGTCAATGAGCTCGCGCCCGGCGTCCATTGCGGCAACATCACCGCCGACAACGGCGCCACGATCGAGCTGATGCCCGGCGAGCACTACTTCGTGCAGGGCCAGCTGCAGCTGCAGCAGAGCGCCACCCTGACCGGCTCGGACGTGGTGCTGATCTTCGACAAGTCCTCGAACTTCAACTTCGCCGACTCGTCGGTAGTGACCCTCGCCGGCCGCAAGACCGGCCCCTATGCGGGCTTCGTCATCGCCACCACCCGCACCAACACCGGAACTTTCAGCATCTCGTCGACCAGCGCCAAGCAGCTCGAGGGCACGATCTACATCCCGGCCGCGGCCCTGCAGGTGCAGGGAACCGGCAACAAGGTCGCCCAGCAGTCGGCCTGGACCGTCGTCGTCGCCCAGTCGATCCAGCTCAACGGCAGCGCCGACCTGGTGATCAACGCCAACTACGCCAGCTCCAGCGTGCCGGTCCCGTCCGGCGTCGGCAACCAGGCCACCGTCGGCAGCGTGACGCTGAGCCAGTAGCTCAGGTTCAGTGGGTGGGTGCGGCGGGCGCCGATACGGGCATCGATGGCGCGTGGACGTTGAGGTCGATGGTCTTGTGGCTGGTGAGCCCGCCGCCCATCAACACCACCCCGCCGATGATCACCACGACGACGGCGAGCGCGCCCACCATCATCCCCATGCCAGCCCCGCCACCAGATCCGTCCGCCATCTGAGCCTCCGTTAGATTGCGGTACTGAAATGGTTGAGCCGACCGCCAGTTCCTTTGCGGCGGGGCCGGGGTCATCGTTCCTTCTCCCCTCGCGGGAGAAGGTGTCGCCGAAGGCGACGGATGAGGGGCCGCGCGATGACCGCCGAATAGCGTCGGAGGCTTGTCGGAGAGGTCCGCGCGGCCCCTCATCCGGCGGTCTCCGACCGCCACCTTCTCCCGCGAGGGGAGAAGGATCACCTTTTAATCCCGGAGCTGGCCGATCGCGGCCGCCAGGGGCCGCGCCGCGTCGGCATAGCCCTCCCAGGCCTTCGACTTGCCGATCAGCGCCGGCGCCGTGCGCACCGTGAAGCGCTTGGGATCGAGGCCCCGCTTCACCTGCGCCCAGGTCAGGGGCATCGAGACCGTCGCGCCGGGGCGGGCCCGCGGCGACAGGGGCGCGACGGCGGTCGAGGTGCGGTCGTTGCGCAGGTAGTCGAGGAAGATCTTCCCCTCGCGCTTGGCCTTGGCCATGTTGATCAGGAAGCGGTCGGGCGCGTCCTTGGCGATGCGGGCGCACACCTCGCGGGCGAAGGCCTTGCCGACATCCCAGTCGATCTTGGCGTCGTGGCTCAGGGGCGTCACCACATGCAGGCCCTTGCCGCCGGTGGTTTTGCAGAAGCTCTCCAGCCCCAGCGCCTGCAGCCGCTCGCGCACCAGCTTGGCCGCCTCGATCACCACGTCGAAGCCCAGTTCCGGCGCGGGGTCGAGGTCGAAGACCAGCCGGCCGGGTGTCTCCGGCTCGCCCGGCCAGCAGTTCCAGGGGTGCAGCTCCAGCCCGCCCTGCTGGGCGACGGCGGCCAGGCCCTCGCGGCGATCGATCTGGAGGTAGGGCTGCTTGTCGCCGGCCACGGTCACCATCTCCAGCAGCGACGAGGTCCCCTTGCCGGCGTGGCGCTGGAAGAAGCGCTCGCCGGCAATGCCGTCCGGCGCGCGGACGATCGAGCACGGCCGGCCCTTCAGGTGCGGCATCATCCAGTCCGCGACGGCTTCGTAGTAGCGGGCGAGGTCGAGCTTGGTCACCGGCGCGCCATCGCCGCCGTCGGGCCAGAGCGGCTTGTCCGGGTGCGAGAGGGTGACGCCCATCACCACATTGCCCTTCGTCTTGGCGGGCGCCGGCCTGGCCAGCGGCTCGGCGGCCGGCGCGGGCGTCTCCGCCGCCACCTCGCCGGCGGGCTTGTCCTCGCGCAGGCCCTTGAAGCTGGCCTGGCGGATGTTGCCGTCCGAGGTAAAGCCCGCGTACTCGATCTCGGCCACCAGCACCGGCTTCACCCAGTGAGCGTTCGCCGCCTTGCGCGGCGCGCCGCGGCCGGTGAAGGGCGAGGCGTCGGTCGCGTTGGCCTTGAGCGCCGCGACCAGGGATTCGACCTTGCCCTTGCCAAAGCCCGTGCCCACGCGGCCGACGTGGACCAGCTTCCCCTCCCGGTAGACGCCGACGATCAGCGAGCGGAACGCCGTTCCCGTCGTGGTCCAGCCGCCGATCACCACCTCCTGGCCGGCCCGGCACTTGGCCTTGGTCCAGGCATCGCCGCGCCCCGAACGATAGGGCGCATCGAGCCGCTTGGAGACGATCCCCTCCAGCGACATGCGGCAGGCCGAGCGGAGCACCGCATCGCCGCCGGTCTCGAAATGCTCGACGAAGCGTAAGCGCTGCGCCGCCGGGCGCTTGAGCTTGCCAAGCAGCCCCTGCAGCGCGTCCTTGCGCTCGCTGAGCGGCAGCCGGCGCAGGTCGCGGCCCTCGGCGAAGAGGGCGTCGAAGACGAAGAACACCAGGTCCGCCGTCTTCCTGGCCGACAGCGCCGCCTGCAGGCCGGCGAAGTCCGGCGCGCCATTGGGGTCGAGCGCCACGATCTCGCCGTCGATCAGGCAGTCGGCCAGCCCCGCGCCGGACGCGGCGATCTCCGGGAAGCGCTCGGTCCAGTCGAGGCCCTTGCGGGTGTGCAGCACGGTGCGGCCGTCCTCGACGCGCAGCTGCAGGCGATAGCCGTCGAACTTCACCTCGTGCACCCAGCCCGGGCCCGAAGGCGGGCGCTCGACCAGCCGCGTCAGCGCCGGCTCGACGAAATCCGGCATGGCCTCGCCATGGTTCGACTGCCAGACCGCGTCCGCCGCCGCGGCCGGCGCCGCCTTGGCGATGAAGGGCTTTGGCTTGCGGCCCTTGCCCGCCGCGATCTCGGCCATCGAGCGGCCGGAGGCCACCGAGGCGTCCTCCGCGAGCACGTCCTCCTTGTCATGTGGCCGCGCGGCCTGGTCGCGGTGCTTGATCAAGAGCCAGTTGTGCCGCTTGTCGCCGTCGCGTTCCTTCAGCCGCACCAGCACCCAGCCGCCGTGCAGCTTCTGGCCCTCGAGCACGAACTTCAGCTCGCCCTTGGCCAGCGCCTTCGCGGGGTCGGCCCCATCCTCCGGGGCCCAGTAGCCGCGATCCCAGAGCTGCACCGTGCCGCCGCCGTACTGCCCTTTCGGGATGGTCCCCTCGAAGTCGCCGTAGTCGAGCGGATGGTCCTCGACCTCGACGGCCAGGCGCTTGTCGGCCGGATCCAGCGAGGGCCCGCGCGTCACCGCCCAGGATTTGAACACCCCGTCCGCTTCCAGCCGCAGGTCGTAGTGCAGCCGCGTCGCGGCATGCTTCTGGATCACATAGCGCAGGCGGCCCGCCGCGGGCGTGGCGGCGTTGCCGCTCGGCTCGGCGGTGCGGGTGAAGTCGCGCTTGGCGCGGTAGCTCGCGAGTTTGGGAGAGGCCATGGCCGCCTTGACTTGTCCGCCTCCGACAACGTTCCTCAGCGGGCGAAGTTCTGCAAGGCGCGCCTCATGACCCTCGAAGAAATCCTGACCTCCGCTCCGGTGATGCCGGTGGTCACCCTCGACGACCCGGCCAAAGCCGTGGCGCTGGCCCGCGCCCTGGTCGCCGGCGGCATCCGCGCCATCGAGGTCACCATGCGCACCGGCGCGGCGCTGGAAGCCGTGCGCGCCATCGCCCGCGACGTCCCCGAGGCCATCCCCGGCGTCGGCACGGTGCTGACCGCCGACCACTACGACGAGGCCATGCAAGCGGGCGCCCGCTTCGCCATCTCGCCCGGGACCACGCCGGCGCTGCTGGCGGCGGTCGCCAGCGGCCCGATCCCCTACCTGCCCGGCGTCGCCACCGCGAGCGAGCTGATGGCCTGCCTGGAAGCCGGCATCCACATCTGCAAGTTCTTCCCGGCCGCCGACGCGGGTGGCGTCTCGGCGCTGAAGTCGCTGGGCCCGCCCTTCCCCACTGCCCGCTTCTGCCCCACCGGCGGCATTGATGCGGCGAGCGCCGCGGCCTACCTGGCCCTGCCCAACGTGCTTTGCGTCGGCGGTTCCTGGGTCGTGCCGCGCGACGCTATCGCGGCCGGGGATTTCGCCCGCATCGAGCAACTGGCGCGCGAAGCGGTGGCGTTGCGTCGCCAGAGCTGAAGGGGGGCTGAAGGCGCGCCGACGCTCTCGCCAAGCCGGGGCCGAGGCGCTAATCCCACCGCCATGACCACCTACGCCTTCGACCCGCCCCCGCAGCCCGCCGTGCCGATCGTCGGCGAGGAGAGCCTGTTCCCCGTGCGCCGCATCTATTGCGTCGGCCGCAACTACGCGGCTCACCGGCGCGAGATGGGCGGGCCGGAGAACGATCCCGATCCGCCATTCTTCTTCGCCAAGCCGGCCGATGCAGTGGCCCCGCCCGGCGTCGACGTGCCGTACGCCACGCAGACCAAGAACCTGCACTTCGAGATGGAGCTGGTCGCCGCCATCGGCCACCCGGGCGAGAACGTCTCGCCGGCCGACGCGCTCGGCCTGGTGTTCGGCTACGCGGCCGGGGTCGACATGACCCGGCGCGACCTGCAGAGCCACTACCGCGAGAAGGGCCAGCCGTGGGAGGCCGCCAAGGGCTTCGACGTCAGCGCCCCGATCTCGGCCATCCGCCGCTGGAACGGGCCGGCGCCGCAGGGCAAGATCAGCCTGTCGGTGAACGGCGCGGTGAAGCAGGACGCCACGGTTGCCGACATGATCTGGGACGTGGCGGCGATCGTCTCGGAGATCTCCAAGCTCTGGAAGCTGGAGCCTGGCGACCTGATCTATACCGGCACCCCCGAGGGCGTCGGCCCGGTGGTGAAGGGCGATTTCGTCGAAGGCGAGATCGAGGGCGTCGGCGCGCTCTCGTTCAGGATCACCTGAGCGGCATGGCGCTGACCCTCCACAGCATGTGGCGGGCGACGGCGCCCTATCGGGTGCGGATCGGGCTGAACCTCAAGGGCCTCGCTTACGACTACGTCGCGCACGACCTCGCCGGCGGCGAGGCCCGCCGCGCCCCCTACATCGATCTCAACCGCCAGGGCCTGGTGCCGGCGCTGGAGACCGACGACGGCGTGATGACCCAGAGCCTCGCCATCCTCGAATGGCTGGAGGAAACGCAACCCGAGCCGCCGCTGCTACCTGCCGCGCCGCGGGACCGGGCGACGGTGCGGGCGATGGCGGAGATCGTCGCCTGCGACATCCACCCGCTGAACAACCTGCGCGTCCTGCAGGCCCTCCACCGGCTCGGCCATCCGTTCGGCGGCGCGGAACAGACCGCCTGGATCGCGGGCTGGATGACCGCCGGCTTCGATGCCCTGGAGCCGATGATCGCGGCCCACGGCGCGGGCTTCTGCTTCCGCGACACGCCAGGCCTGGCCGACTGCTGCCTGATCCCGCAACTCTATTCGGCCGAACGCTTCGCCGTGGACCTCGCGCCTTATCCGGCGATCCGAGCGGTCGGGGCACGGGCGGCGGAGCATCCGGCGTTCGTGGCGGCGCATCCGAACCGGCAGCCGGACGCAGCTCCCGCTTAGGCCTCCCCGCCCCCCGACTACCCGCCCTTCACCCGCACATGCGCCACCACCGTGCGCCCGGCCCCATCGACCACGCTGATCCGGTAGAACCCCGGCCCGGGTGGGCGCCAGAGCGGGTGGCCGCTGACCGGGTCGTTGGGAACGACCACGCCGTCCACGTACCAGGTGAGGCCGTCGCCGACGGCGGCGAGCACGAGGCCGCGGCTGGTGGGGCCGTAGCCGTCGGCGATGATCGAGGCGCCGTCGGGCGGAAAGATCAGGCGCGGGCCGTGGTTCACCTGCTCCAGGGTGCGCAGGGCCGGCGGCGGGGCGCGCGGCGAGATCGGCGGCGGCGCGGCGCCTTGCGCGGCCACCTGGTCGGCGACGTCGAACAGGAACGGCAGGGCGGCCTCGCGGCCGGTCAGGTCCGGGCGGGCGCCGCCGTCGGCGCGGCCGGTCCAGACGGCGATCACATAGCCGCCGGCCACCCCCACGGCCACGGCGTCGCGGAAGCCGTACGAGGTGCCGGTCTTGAACGCCATCGGGGTGACGCGGGTCAGGGCGTCGGGGGCGCGGCCCTTGGGCGGCGGACCGTCGCGCAGGATGTCGAGGATGGCGCGGGCCGAGGTCGTGCGCATCAGCCGCTGGCCGCCTTCGTGCAGCCGCTCCGCCGCGTCGGCCTCAGTCCAGGCCAGCGGCTTGGCGATGCCGTCGTCGGCCATCGCCGCGTAGAGCATGGCGATGTCGCGCAGGGAGATGCCCTCGCCGCCGAGCGCCAGGGCGAGCCCCGGGTCGCGGGTATCCGACTGCGGCCGCACCAGCCGCGCCCCGACCCCCTCCAGCCGCGCCTCGAAGGTCTCCGGCCCCAGCCGCTCCAAGGTGGCGACGGCGGGCACGTTGAGCGAGTGGATCAGCGCCTCGCGCATGGTGACGGGGCCGTGGAACATGCGGTCGAAGTCCTCCGGCTGGTAGTCGCCGAAACGCTGTGGAGCGTCGTCGAGCTGGGTGTCTGGGGCGACGATGCCGTCGTCCATGGCCAGGCCATAGATGAAGGGTTTCAGCGCCGAGCCGGGTGAGCGCAGGGCGCGGGTCATGTCCATCCAGCCGCTGGGGGCGGTGAGGCCGGCCGAGCCCACGGCGGCGCGCACCGCCCGGTTCTTGGCCTCGACCACCAGGATGGCGACCTCGGCGTCCGGCCCCTGGGTCTTGGCGAGGGCGGCGGCCATCGGCTCCAGCCGGCGCTGCAGGTCGGCGTCGACGGTGGAGACCACCGACGCCTGCTCCAGCGGCGCGGCCCGGGCCAGCTCGCCGGCGGCCTGCCAGGCCAGGGTCGGCAGCGGCAGGCGCGCGCCCGGCAGCGGCTCGGACGAGCCTTCGCCGGCCTCGGCGCGGGTGATCAGGCCGGCGCCGGCCATGCGGTAGAGCACCCGATCACGCGCCGCCCGCGCCGCCGCCGGCTTGCGGTCCGGCCGGCGCGCCTCGGGCGACTGCGGCAGGGCGATCAGCAGCGCCTGCTCGCCGGGGGTCAGGGTCTCGGGCTCGTGGCCGAAGTAGGAGAGGCTGGCGGCGCGCACCCCCTCCAGGTTGCCGCCATAGGGCGCGAGCGTGAAGTAGAGGGCCAGGGTCTCGCGTTTGGAGAGGCGCGCCTGCAGCTGCAGCGCCCGCGCCATCTGGAAGAACTTGGCGGCCCAGGTGCGGGGGCGGGGCTCCAGCAGGCGCGCGGTCTGCATGGTCAAGGTCGAGGCGCCGGAGGTGATGCGGCCGTGCAGCAGGGCCGAGGCGGCGGCGCGCAGGGCCGACACCGGGTCGACGCCCGGATGCAGCCAGAAGCGCTTGTCCTCCAGCGCGACGACGCGGGCGACAAACGTGGGGTCGGTGCGGTCGAGGTCGGCCCGGATGCGCCAGCGTCCCGCCTCGACCGGCAAGGCGCGCAGCCAGCCGCCGTCCTTGTCGAGCGCCACCGGCGACGAGCGGTAGGCCTTGCTGAGGTCGGGCGGAAAGGCCGCGTCGAGGCCGACCAGCACCATCTCGAACGCCAAGAGGGTGATGACGGCGAAGGTGATACGCCGGACCGTCCGCAGCCCCTTTTCCAGAGGCGGCGGGCGATCTGACGCTGGCTTTCTGACCACAAACTTCACGAAACTGCTAACCGCCTGCCGGCCCCGCGCTGACACCCCTCATCCGTCGCCTCCGGCGACACCTTCTCCCGCAAGGGGAGAAGGATGCCGATCTACTGACTGCTGGCGATCTGGATGCGGCCGCCGGCGGAGCGGGCGTTGACCCCGGCGTGGTACATGTCGAGGATCTGCACCCCGGGCAGGTAGAAGTCACCCGGCGTGACCGCCCGCGCCACATAGGCCAGCGCGAAGGTCTTGCCGCCCGCCAGGTCGAGCGCGGCGACATAGCGGTCGTCCTCGCTCTGCTGCCCGTCGGGCGAGGTCAGCTGACCCAGGAATTTGAACGGTCCCTTGGCGGCGTCGTCCGGCCCCAGCACGCTGTCGATCTCGAACCCGGCCGGCAGGGCGTCGTCGATCGCCAACGGCACGGTGCGACCCTGCGAGGAACTGCCGGAGATGCGGATGATGATCCGATCTCCCTGCTTGACCTTGGTCAGGTCCACCGGCCCGCCACTGAACGAGTAGTAGGTCTTGGTCACCGTCAGGCCGCTGGCCATGGCGGGCGGCGCGGCGAGCGGCGTGCCGTAGACCGTCACCGTGCGCCACACCGGCTTGCCGCTGGCGTTGACGAAGTGCGCGTCGGCCAGACGCCCGTTCACCGCCCAGCGCGGGGTCAGACCCGCGGCAGGCTGCGCGACGACCGCGCCGTTCGCCTGGATGTTGATCGGTCCTTGGGCCACCAGCATGAAGTGGGCGGCGCGCAGCAGCTGGGCCTTCTCCTGCGTGTTGAGCAGGTCGGGGTCCGTCACCGCGCCGTCGAGGCGGCCTTCCAGGCTGTGCGCCAGGTCGGGCATGTTCGCCTCGTACGCCAGGGCGATGACCCCGGCGAGGTCGCGCAGCGGGCTCTGGTACCAGTCCTGGTCATCCACGAAGGTGATCGGACCCAGCTGCAGCATCGGGCGGCGGTAGCCCACCGCGTCGATGGCATGCTGCATGGCGTCGCGGGCCCGGGCCGTGTCGCCCATCATCTGCAGGCCGGCGGCCACCTGGGCCATGGCCAGTGGCGAGCCTTCGTTCTTCATCTGCACGTCGTGCCACCAGCGCAGGCGGGCGAGGTCGCCGCGTCCGCCCTTGGCCAGCACGTAGAGCGCGTAGGCCGAGGCCCGCGAGCGCATCCGGACCGTGGCGGCCTTGGAGGCATCGACGCTGCCGCCCCACCAGTCGGGGTAGGTCAGCTGGTAGGAGACCGACGGCGAGCCGTCCGGCAGGCTGACCTGGCGCATGGCGTTGAGCGCGGCGTCGATGGCGCTTTGCGGCACCGCCGCGCCCTGGGCCTTGGCCTCGAGCAGGAAGTCGGTGGCGTAGGCGCCCAGCCACGGATCGGCCTCGCCGTCGCCCACCCGCCAGAGCCCGAAAGCCCCGTCCTGGCTCTCACGATCGAGCAGCTGGCCGACGGCCGAGTTCAGCTCGGCCGGCGCGACCCGCAGCTTCGGATCGGTCGACACCGCCTGGGCGTAGAGCATCGGGAAAGCGGTCGAGACCACCTGCTCGGTGCAGCCATACGGATAGCCGTAGAGCGACACGGCGATCGGCCCGGGGTCGAAGCCCTTGAACGGCGAATAGCTGACCTGCACCTGCAGCGTGGCGTTGCCGCCCGCCGCCAGGCCGCTGACCAGCTGGTCGGGCGGGGTGTAGGCCGCGCCCGGCTGCTGCAGGTCGGTGGTGGTGCGCGACAGCGGCCCCCAGCCGAGCCGCGTCTCGATCGGATAGTCCTTCGAGGTGGTGAAGTTCGGCCCGGTCAGGGTGAAGCCGACCGACCCGATGCCCGTCTGGTTGGGCGCGAAGAAGGGTATGTGCGGCGCGATCCGCTGGCCCACGATCAGGTTGAACACCTGCTGGAACGACGCGACGATCCCGCCCGTGGCGCGCATCACCGCCTGATAGGCGCCGGCCTGGCCCTCCAGGTTCTGCAGCTCCAGCGTCGCCAGCGGCTTGTCGCCGGGCGCGAGGAACCGGGGCAGGTCGAGATCGGCGATCACCGGTTGCCTGATGGTCAGGTCCTTGTCGGACGAGCCGACCTGGGTGTCGTCCCAGGCCACCACCATGATCCGCACCTGGCCGTTGAAGTCGGCCGCGGGCAGGGTGACGGTTGCCTTGCCGTCGATGCCGGTCTGGACGATGCCGGACCACAGCGCCACCGACTTGATCGGCACCACTGTCAGCCCCTCGCCGCCGAGCTGGTCGCCGCCGAAGTTGACGTTGACCGGCGCGCCGAGGTTGGCGTCGAGCAGCCGGCCGTAGTCGTCGCGGTAGTCGATGGTGAGCGCGCGCTTGCCGAAGTACCAGCCGACCGGATCGGGGCTGGTGGCATTGGTCAGGCGCAGGATGCCTTCGTCGACCGCCGCCACGGTGACGTGCGCGGTCTGGCCCCCGGAGAGGCCGTTCACCTGCACCGGCACCACGACCTGGGCCTTGCTATCGATCTTATCGGGCGTGCCGATGGCGACCGTCAGCTTGCGGTCCTTCGGGTCGAGCGGCACGTACATCAGGCCGAGCGCCCGCCGCGGCGTCGGCGTATTCACCGGGTCGCGCGGCTGCACCACGGTCACCAGCACATAGGCGCCGCCGCCCCAGTCGGGCGAGGTCTTCAAGTTGATGGTGCCGCCGTCCTTGCCGACCTGGAAGGTCTGGAAGCTGATCAGGTGGTCGGTGACCACCGCCACCTGGGCCTCGCCGGCGTAGGGGGCCTTGACGTTGATCGCCACGGTGTCGCCCTGGCCGTACTTGTCGCTGCCGGCGGCGATGCGCGCCACGTCGGGCGCCTCGGTGTCGCTGGCGGGCGCGCCCCAGCCCACGGTGAAGCGGCTGATGGTCTTGGCGCCGTTCGGCCCGTTGAGCTCGATCCGGTAGTCGCCCCAGCCCAGCTTACGGGGCGGGATGGCGGCCGGACTGCCGGCGCCGACGTTGATGGTCCCGGAGGTCACCACCGTATCGCGGCTGGTGCGCCGCCATTGCCAGTGGCCGTCCTGCTGAAACCAGTCGTAGTTCCAGTTCTCGCTGATCAGGCTGTAGCTGACGCCCGGCGCGGCGATGCGCTGGCCCGCGCCGTTGACGCCGACCACATCGAGGGTGACCGGCGGCGCGTTGTCGGCGGTGGAATCGCCCTCGTCGACCTTGACGCCCAGATAAAGCGGCAGCGGCCGCAGCTTCAGTGTCACGCTCTCGGCAACCGGCCGGCCGCCCGGCTCGAACACCGAGGCGGTAACCAGCGCCAGCACCGGGTCGACCGTATCGCCGGCCGAATTGCCGGGCAGGGCCAGGATCGCCTTGCCGGTTCCGTCGGTGACCGTGTTGCTGAGGTCGACCTCCTTTTCCTCGAAGGGTGTCGTGTCGTCGCCCCACTGGTAACCGGCGAGGGTCGGATCGGGGAATGGATCGGGGTCCTGCTTCAGCCGCGCCTGCCCTTGAGTCTGCAGGCCGGCGCCGACCGCGCCGTAGAGGAAGCTGGCGGTGACGGTGATGTTGCGGGTCTCGGTGGCCGAGACCGGCGTCGCGGCCTGGCCGTCGGCGGTGACTGCGAGGCGCTGCGGCGCGAAGTCCTGCACCTGGAAGTCGACTGTGCCGGCCGGGGTCGAGAAGCCGTCCACGACCAGATTGGCCGTCCACTTGCCGCGCGGCGCATTGGCCGGCAGCACGATGTCGTCGGCGATGGCGCCGCCCGGCGTCGAGGTGAAGGGGAAGCGCTTGTACTCCAGCCCCGAGGGCCGCAGCACCACGAGATAGCCCTTGCGGTCGCCGACCGCCTTGGCCTGGCGGTCGCGCACCAGCGAGGTCAGGTGCACGGTCTCGCCCGGCCGGTAGATGCCGCGGTCGGCGTAGAGATAGCCGTCGACGGCATCGGGCGCGGTGCGGCCGCTGAGGAAGTCGGCCGAGGGGCCGGCGCCCGGCGCGGCGGGATTCACCCCCAGCGTCGTCAGGTCCGTCGGCGAGCGCGACAGGTCGAGCAGGGCCAGGTCGCCCATGGCGCCGTAAGCCATGATCATCTTGGGCACGAGCGCGCCGTCGCCCTCGAGCAGCCGGTGCGGGAAGGTCGCGCGCCCCATCGAGTCGGTGGTGGCCGTGCCCAGCGTCTCGCCGTTGGTCGCCAGCAGGGAGACCTGCACGCCATTCATGATCTGGGCGGTCTTCAGTGAGCGCACCACCACGTCGAGCGCGTCCTGGCCGGTGTAGGAGGTCAGCGCCATGTCGGTGAAGACGATCCAGCGGCGCGCCTGCGCCGGCTCGACGCCCTCGTCGGCGCTGGCGAGGTCGCGTCCGCCGGTGGCGTCGCGCACCTTGATGACGTAGGCGCCGGGGGTCATGTTCTTCAGCACCGCGCCCAGCGGGAAGACGGTGGTGGTGTGGGCGCCCGGGTCGCCCTTCACGGCGACCGTGCCCTTCCACACGATCGAGCCCTCGTCGTCGGGGCTGTCGTCGCCGTAGTCGCCGGGATCGGAGCCCTCGGGCGTCGGATCGGGGGCGCTGATCGACACGCGCACCAGGTTGCGGTCGACGACGCGCCAGACTTCGATCTGCAGCTTGTTGACGTTGACCGTCTCGATGCCGACGCCGTCGCTCTCGTCGCGGGGCAGGATGACGCCGTTGCCGGAGAAGCCGACGTAGGGCGGCTGGTCGCCGCCGGCGAAGGTGGTGTCGGCATTGGCGGCCAGCACGTCGCCGTTCTTGGCGGGCAGGCCCTTGAGCAGGGTGATCTGGCGGTCGGTGAAGCCGACGCCGCCGACGCAGAGGGTGTCGTCGTTCTTGACCGTCACCGCCGGCGAATGGCCGAGGTCGGGCGAGACCAGCACGAAGTCGGAATACGACTTGGTCGGGTCCAGCGGCTCGCTCATCTCGATACAGGCGAGCGGGTCGGCGGCCGAGGTGTCGAGATGGGTCTTCCAGATCGCGAAACCGGCCGGCTTGACCTCGCCGGCCCGGGGCGCATTGGCGTCGCGCGGCTTGCCGAAGAACGGCCACTGGACCCCGGCGCCATGGCCGGCGCCACCCGCCGTGAACAAGCTGCCGTCGACGCCTTTGGCGAGCAGGAACCCGCCTCCGAAGGCCACCACAACCGCCGCAACGACGGCCGCCCACCCGCGGTTCATTCGGATTCTCTCGCCTTTTGACGCAAGGACAGCGCCCTGCGGGCGTGATGGAAGCCTAAGCGTGGCGGCCGGTCAATTGGGCGAACAATGGTCGGCGCGCCCGCCCGGCGTCAGTACGCCTCGGCATGCCGCGCACAGGTAGAGAGAAGGCCTGATTTCATTGGTGATTTCGGCAGCAGCGTTCGTTCCGAAGCCGCGCCGACTTGGTAAGTCAGGCGCACAATTCCGGCCGACGTCTCATAAATCCCGCGCCGCCCGACTGGGCCGCGAGCGGACGTGGCAGGTGGCGGCCGCGAGGTCCCGACCGGGCAGTGCGTCCTCCCGCGCCCCGAGGCCGACGTTTTGCAGAATGTACGGCGCCGGGCCGGCCTGCGAGACCAGCGCGACGTGGGCGCCGGCGCCGGTCGGGAAGTCCCAGATGAGCATGTCGCCAACCCGCAGCGGGCCAGCCTGGAACGCGAAGTCCGCGGTCCTGGGCGCGGCGCGCCAGAGCACGGCGCCATGGCGGGCCCACCAGGCTTCGAGATTCGGCACGCGGCGGTGGTCGATGTTGGTGTCGGGGCCGGGCAGGCCCCATCGCTGCGGGTAGGCGGCGAAGTTGGCCTTCATGTCCTCGTGCACCAGCTGCTGCAAATCGAGCCGCCAGGCGTCGCGGGCCGCGCGGATGATGACGTCGGAACAGGCCCCAGTGACGCGCGGCACGTCGCCCCAGGGGTAGCCGATGACGCGGTAGCCCGGATCGTAGGCGGTGGTGACGCCGACCTGTCGACGCGCCGCTGCGACCAGCGGAGGGTCGGGCGCTGAAGGCGAGCGCGCTGGCGCGGCGCAGGCGCTCACGGCGGCGGCGCCCAGCGTCCCCAGCCACATTCGTCTGGTCTCGGCCGCCATTGCCGCGCTTCCCCCGCACCATTTCTTGCGGCGGAGTAAACGCCCCTTAACCCTCGCGGCCACTTAATTCCGGTTCACATAAGGACTGGGGTCTTTGATGGCGGCGGCGGCTCGCAAGAGCGCATCTGAAGTCGTGCTCGGCGCGGCCCGCGGGGTCTGGGACCATGCGGCGAGCGCGCGTTTTCGCGGCGGTCTGACGGCCGCGTCCGGCGGCGCGCTGGCGCTGGCGCTGGCCAGCTGGCGGCCCGGCGATCCGAGCTTCGACGCCGCCTCCGACGGCCGCGCCGGCAACCTCCTGGGCGGCGCCGGCGCCGCCGCGTCCGACATGCTCATGCAGACGCTCGGCCTGGCGGCCTGGCTGATCGCGGCCATGCTGCTGGTGCTCGGCGTCTCCCGCGCCATGTCGCACGCGCCGCACCAGACGCGCCGGGCGCTGCGCTGGCGGGCGGCCGCGGGCGTCGGCGGGGTGCTGCTGCTGGCCGGCGGCCTCGGCGGCGCGGCGCCGCCGGCGATCTGGCCGCTGGCCGCCGGCCTCGGCGGCCTGATCGGCGACCTCGAGGCGGCGGTGCTGGCGAAACTGGCCGAGCTGATCGACTTCCCGCCCGCCGCGGCCATCGCCAGCGTGATCATGGCTGTCGCCGGCCTGTGGCTGACCGGCGTCGCGCTGGGCATCAGGCGCGCCCACATCGTCAGCCTGATCGCCTTCCGCCGCGCGCCAGCCGCAGCCAAGCCGGCCGCCAAGGCCGCGCCCAGGCCCCGCGCCGAACCGGCGCCGCGCCGCCGCCCCACGCGCACCGAATACGCCGCCGCCCCGATCCTCGACGACCAGCTGCCCGAGGAGGACGCGCCGCCGCTGGCGATCAAGGCCCCGAAAGCCACCGCCAAGACCTCCGCCCGCGAGGCCCGCGAGCAGCAGCCGACCCTGCCCTTCGCCGCCGAGTCCGGCTTCCGCATGCCGGAGCTGGCCATGCTGACCAAGTCGAAGCCGCGCGCCGAGACCTATGACGAGGGTGCGCTGCGCCAGAACGCCAAGGTGCTCGAAGGCGTGCTGGCCGAGTTCGGCGTGCGCGGCCAGATCGACCAGATCCGTCCCGGCCCGGTCGTCACCCTTTACGAACTGGTGCCGGCGCCCGGGGTGAAGTCGGCCCGCGTGGTCGCCCTCTGCGACGACATCGCCCGCTCGATGAGCGTCGCCGCCTGCCGCGTCAGCGTGGTGCCCGGCCGCAACGCCATCGGCATCGAGCTGCCCAACCCGAAGCGCGAGACGGTCTACCTGCGCGACTTGCTGGCCGCGCCGGAGTTCGACAAGCCGGGCGTCGCCCTGCCGCTGGCGCTGGGCGAGACCATCGGCGGCGAGCCCTACATCGCCGACCTGTCGCGCATGCCCCACCTCTTGATCGCCGGCACCACCGGCTCGGGCAAGTCGGTGGGGGTCAATGCGATGATCCTCTCGATCCTCTACCGCCTGCCGCCCAGCCAGTGCCGCTTCATCATGATCGACCCGAAGATGCTGGAGCTGTCGGCGTACGACGGCATCCCGCACCTGCTGTCGCCCGTGGTCACCGACCCGAAGAAGGCGATCGTGGCGCTGAAGTGGACCGTGCGCGAGATGGAGGACCGCTATCGCCGCATGTCCAAGATCGGCGTGCGCAACGTGGCCGGCTACAACGAGCGGGCCCATGAGGCGATCGCCAAGGGCGAGCACTTCGTGCGCACCGTGCAGACCGGCTTCGACGAGGGCGGCCGGCCGGTCTACGAGGAAGAGCGCATCCAGCCCGAGCCGATGCCCTATCTGGTGGTGGTGATTGACGAGGTCGCCGACCTGATGATGGTGGCCGGCAAGGACATCGAGGGCGCCGTGCAGCGGCTGGCGCAGATGGCCCGCGCCGCCGGCATCCACCTGATCATGGCCACCCAGCGCCCGTCGGTGGACGTGATCACCGGCACCATCAAGGCCAACTTCCCGACCCGGATCAGCTTCCAGGTCACCTCCAAGATCGACGCCCGCACCATCCTGGGCGAGCAGGGCGCCGAGCAGCTGCTGGGCCAGGGCGACATGCTCTACATGGCCGGCGGCGGCAAGGTGACCCGCCTGCACGGCCCGTTCGTCAGCGACGGCGAGGTAGAAGCGGTGGCCAAGTTCCTGCGCGGCCAGGGCCAGCCGCAGTACATTGAGGAAGTCACCGCCGGCGGCGATGACGACGAAGACGGCGATGGCGGCGGCGACCCGCTGGGCGGCGAAGGCGGCGGCAACGAGCTCTACGACCAGGCCGTCGCCGTGGTCACCCGCGACCGCAAGGCCTCTACCAGCTACATCCAGCGCCGCCTGCAGATCGGCTACAACCGCGCCGCCTCGCTCATGGAGCGCATGGAGCGTGAGGGCGTCGTCGGCGCCGCCAACCACGCCGGCAAGCGCGAGATCCTGGCAGGGCCGCCGCCCTAGCCCCGGCCCTCACCTCAGTTCTCCCGCAAGCGGGAGAGGGCTACGGATAGCGAGATGATGGGGGGAGGGATGGCTGAGCTCCTGCTCGCTCTCAGTAGCCTCTCGCCGGCGAAGACGGGGCGAGGTGAGGTGAGGGGCCGTTTGGCGCGTTCAGCCCTCATTCAGCCCCGCGTCGCTTGGCTCGGGGTGGGGCGAGCGCTTAAGGAGCCCGCATGTCTGCAACCACCCGCCGCGCTATCCTCGCCGTCCTGGCCGCGGGCGCCGCCGCGCCCCGGCTCGCGCTCGCCGATCCGGCCAGCAACCCGCTGGTCGCCAAGGCCGTCGCCTATCTCGACACCGTCAACAACGTGAAGGCCCGCTTCACCCAGAGCGACACGCGCGGCGACGTGGCCCAGGGCACGGTCTACCTGTCGCGCCCCGGCCGCGCCCGCTTCGAGTACGACCCGCCCTCGGGGCTGCTGATCACTTCCGACGGCCGCACCGTCACCCTCACCGACACCCGGCTGAAGACCTTCCAGCGCATTCCGCTGACCTCGACCCCGCTGGCGGTCTTCCTCGCCGATCACGTGCGCCTGGATCGCGGCGCCCAGATCACCCGGGTCGATCCCAGCGCCGACGGCTTCTCGATCACCGCGCGGGACACGCGCAACCTGGCTGGCGGCGAGATCACCCTCTATTTTTCCAACAGCCCGATGCGCCTTACCGGCTGGGCCATCATCGACGCCCAGGCCCGCACGACTCGGGTCAGCCTGGGGGCGTTTTCGCCGATGGGCGCGCAGCCGGACTCGTTCTTCACGCAAGGCCCGGCCTGACGGCGCGGCCGCCGCGATTGTGATAAAGCGGTCACAATCAAGCAAAAGCCGGATGCCCCTTGACTATCCGACTCGCGAGTTGCATTTATACCACATCGCGATGGATCATCCGACCTGACCCGTCCGAACCGTGCCGGAACCAATCCCCTCCCGGCGGCGGCATGAGAGACGACTGTACAACGCCCGGGCGCTCCCAAGCGCCCGGGCGCCTTTTTCTGCGGTATAGAGTTCGATGCGCCTGCGACTCGCCACCTGGAACGTCAACTCCGTGCGCCTGCGGGCCGAGCAGATCGCCCGCTTCGCCCACGAAGCGGCGCCGGACGTGCTCTGCCTGCAAGAGATCAAGTGCCGCGAGGGCGAGTTCCCCACCGCGGCCTTCGTCGAGGCCGGCCTGCCGCACCTGCGCATCGCGGGCCAAAAGGGCTCGCACGGCGTCGCCATCGCCTCGCGCCTGCCGATCGAGGACGCGCCGGCGCTTGGCGTCTGCCGCGAGGGCCATGCGAGGGCCGTGTCGGCGAAGGTGGCGGGCGTCGAGGTGCATAACTTCTATGTGCCGGCCGGCGGCGATATCGCCGACCGCACGGTGAACCCGAAGTTCGACCACAAGCTCGACTTCTACGAAAAGCTCACGGCCGAGATGGCCCGCCGCGACCCGGCCGCGCCGCTGGCCATCCTCGGCGACCTCAACGTGGCCCCGGGCGAGAACGACGTCTGGAACCACAAATACATGTCGCGGGTGGTCAGCCACACGCCGATCGAGCTGGAGGCCATGGCGGCGCTGAAAGCCAGCCTCGGCTTCATCGACCTGGCCCGCGAAATGATCCCCGAGCCGATCAAGCTGGCCTCTTGGTGGAGCTATCGGGCGCTGGATTTCCGCAAGTCCAACCGCGGCCTGCGCCTCGACCACATCTGGGTGACGCCCGGACTGCGCGACGCCGCCTTCAGGATGGGCTCCGCCGCCTGCCGCATCCACGACGACGTCCGCGCCTGGGAGCGGCCAAGCGACCACGCGCCGGTGACAGCGGATTTGGTGTTGTAGCCCGACGCCTCACCCGCAAGGCGGGGGAGGTGTCATGCGGAGCATGACGGAGGGGGCGCGAGGCCGCGCAAAACCAAGCTGCGAGGTTGGCGCCCTTGGATTTGCGCCCCCTCCGTCGCGCTGCGCGCGCCACCTCCCCCGCGGTGCGGGTGAGGAGTGGGTTAGTCCACTTCTTCCCGCGCCGCTTTCTTCACCTTGGCCACCGCGCGTTCGCGCTTCAGGCGCGACAGGTAGTCGATGAAGAGCACGCCTTCGAGGTGGTCGATCTCGTGCTGGATGCAGGTGGCGTAGAGGCCCTCGGCCTCTTCCTCGACCTGTTTGCCGTCATAGCCCAGGTAGCGCACCCGCACCCGCGCCGGCCGCTCGACCTCGTCGTAGATCTCCGGCACCGAGAGGCAGCCCTCTTCGTAGGGCGCGGTTTCCTTGGACGCCCAGACGATCTCGGGGTTGACGAAGAAGCGCGGTTCCCTGGCCCCCTCGCCGCGCGACAGGTCCATCACGATGACCCGCTTGGGCACGCCGACCTGGATGGCCGCCAGGCCAATGCCGGGGGCGTCGTACATGGTCTCCAGCATGTCATCCATCAGCGCGCGCAGGTCATCGTCGACTGCGGCCAAGGGTTTTGACTTCTGCTTCAGGACGGCCATGTCGGCGTCGACAGTGAGGATGCGGCGAACGCTCATGCGGCCGAGGTAGGTGCGCTCCGTTCCAGCGTCAAGACGGACCCTTCGCCGCCCCCCGCCGCCGCCAGTTTCGTCAGCGGACGCACGGCCGTCTCGACCGGGCCCAGCGCGGCGATCTCCTTGCCCTCGTGATCGACCGCCAACTCCTCGAAGCGCCGCGCCTGGGTCAGCACCTGGCTTTCCAGCGAGCCAGCGAACTCATTGTAGCGCTTGACGGAATCCTCGAGCGACTTGCCGAGCCGCAGGGCGTGGCCGCCCATCGAGGCGATGCGGCGATAAAGCTCGCGCCCCAGGTCGGCCACCTGCCGCGCGTTCACTGCCTGCTCCTCGACCCGCCAGCCATAGGCGACGGCCTTGCAGAGGGCGAAGAGGGTGGTCGGCGTCACCACCAGCACCCGCTTGTCCATCGCCTCGGTCATCAGATCCGGCGCGCGTTCCAGCGCCGCCGCCAGGAAACCGTCGCCGGGCACGAACATGGCGACGAAGTCGGGCGAGCCCTCGGCCTTGAACTGGTCCCAGTAGGCCCGCGCCGACAGCGAGGCGATGTGGCCGCGCACGCTCTGGGCGTGGCGCAGCATGGCCGCGTCGCGCGCCGCGTCGTCGGGCGCGCCCTGCGCTTCCAGGAAGGCGTTGAGCGAGCACTTGGCGTCGATGACGAACACCGCGCCGCGCGGCAGCCGCACCCGCACGTCGGGGCGCCGGCGGCCCTCGTCGGTGTCGACGCTGAACTGTTCCTCGAAGTCGAAGCGGTTGGTCAGGCCGGCGGCCTCCAGCACGTTGCGCAGCGTCTGCTCGCCCCAGCGCCCTTGCACGCCGGCGCCGCGACGCAGGGCTGTTGACAGCTTGCGCGCCTCTTCCTGGGTGGCGGCCGAGGCGGTGAGCAACTGCTCGATCTGCTGCTTGAGCCCGCCGGACTCCTCGGCCCGGGCCCGCTCGGCGGCGGCGGTCTGCACCTCGAACTTGGCTAGCATCTCGGAGACCGGCTTCAGCTGCGCCTCGAGCTTGGCCTGCGACAGCCGCTCCTGGGCCGCGAAGCTCTCACCGGCGCGCTTGACCAGCGCCTCGGCCACGGCCTGCGCCGAGTGCGCGGCCTGGGCCTTCAGCGTCTCACCGGTCATCTCCAGCATCCGCGCCCGCTCTTCGGCCCGCGCGGCCCGGCTACGCTCCCTCACCGCCCACGCGGCGGCGGCAAGGCTGGTGAGTGCGAAGATCGCGGCGAGGACATAGGCGACGTTCATGCTCCGTTCGTAACAGAGTCGCGGCCCCGCGTAACCCCTCCCAGCCCGCAGGGCGCGAACCCGCCCGATGTCGAGCACGCCGCAGGCGTCCCATCTTGCCGCAGAGGCGCAGCGTTTTCGCGGAGGTGGGGGCCTCTACGTCTCCAGCGCGTACCCCGCCTCGCGCCAGGCGCTGAGGCCGCCGTCCAGGGCGCCGGCGCGGGCGAAGCCGAGGTCACGCAGGGTCGCGGCGGCCAGGGTCGAGATCTTGCCGAACTCGCAGCAGGTGAGGATGCGCACCGTGGGGTCGGGCAGCTCGGTGTTGACCCGCAGCTCCAGC
>DATAVF010000357.1:0-1747 GCA_036267835.1 Caulobacteraceae bacterium
CCCGGCTGGCAGAAGGCGCGGCGGGACAACTTCAACACCCTGGTCTCGGGCGGCGACGCCGACGAGGACATGGTGCACGACGGCTGGACCGACATCTTCCGCAACCTCACCGGCAACGCCGCCAAGCAGGCCTCGCGCAAGCTGGGCCGGCGGCTGACCGGCGAGGAGCGCGCCGAGGTGATGGCGCTGGCCGACTATCGCAAGATGAACCAGGTCCGCGCCCGAGTGGACGCCATCGTCGGCGATCCGGACATCGCGGCCTCGCTGAAGCCCTGGTACCGCCAGTTCTGCAAGCGGCCGTGCTTCCACGACGAATACCTGCAGACCTACAACCGCCCGAACGTGCATCTGATCGACACCCAGGGCATGGGCGTCGAGGGCCTGACCGAGAAGGGCGTCATCGCCAATGGCCGGGAATACGAACTCGACTGCCTGATCTTCGCCACCGGCTTCGAGGTCGGCACCAGCTACACGCGCCGGGCCGGCTACGACATTGTGGGGCGCGGCGGCCAGACCCTGTCGCAGCACTGGGGCGACGGCATCCGCACCCTGCACGGCCTGACCACCACCGGCTTCCCCAACTGCTTCTTCCTGGGCTTCACCCAGACCGCGATCACCATCAGCGTGCCGCAGGCGCTGAACGAGCAGGCGGACCATGTGGCTTACATGGTCTCGCAGGCGCGGGATCGGGGGGTGGCGGCGCTGGAGCCCACGGCCGAGGCCGAGGACGCCTATGTGCAGGAGGTGCGCAGCCTGGCGCGCATGGGCCAGCGTTTCTACACCGAGTGCACGCCCGGCTATTACAACTCGGAGGGCCAGAGCGGGAACCGCGCCGGCTTCTTCTCCGACATGTACGGCGCCGGGCCCATCCGCTTCTTCCAGCTCCTGGCGGAGTGGCGCGCGGATGGGCGGATGGAGGGGCTAGCCCTGCGCTAGCCCCCCAAGGGTCGGCCGCCCGTCAGCGGCAGACCTGGATCTGCTCGTAATGCACCCGGCCGTAGGGGCCTTGCACCGGCTCGTTCTGCCACCAGCATTGTTGCTGGTAGGCGACCGGCTGCGCGAGGGCGTGGGTCAGGATCGATCCGAAGACGAACCCGAAGACGCCCGCCGCCACCGCGCCGCCGCCGTTGCCACGGTAGCCGTCGTAGCGGCCGCCGCCGCGGTTGTCGAAGCCACGGTTGTCGTTGCCGCGTTGCTGCGAATAGCCGCTGTTGTGGTTGCCGTTGCCGAACGGCTGGGCCGAGGCGGCGAGGGGAGCGGCGGCCAGGATGAGGGCGGCGGCGCCGAGGATGATCTTCTTCATGACTAAAGCTCCTTGGGGAGACCAGCGGCGCCACGATTGGCGGCCGCCGATCTCCCGTTCGATGCCAGGGAGATTGCGCCCCGCTGGCTGAACGAGTGCGGAGCGCGGCTGTTATCGGCGGTTCAGGTGGCCGCGAGCCGTTGCAGCGCTGACGGCGGCGCGTCGAGGCGCTCCCGGATCAAGTCAGCACACGCCTCCGGGCTCAGGCGCGAGGTGTCGACCTCCAGGTCGTAGATGCCCGGAATGTGCACCTGCTCCTGGAAGCGCTGCACCTGCACGGCGCGGGCCTCGGCGTAGTCCGCACCCCAGGTGGCAAGCCGCCGGGCCATGATCACCTCGATCGGGCAGCGCACGCCGATGAACCAGGCCGGCAGCCCGTCCAGCAGCCGCGCGCAGGCCGGCAAAATGCCGAGCGGGGCCGAATAACCGTCATGGTGGCCGACA
>DATAVF010000358.1:0-17070 GCA_036267835.1 Caulobacteraceae bacterium
TAGTGCGGCCCCTCGCGCTCGAAGATCGAGATCGGCAGCACCACGCCAAGCTCGCCGGCCAGCGGCGCCAGGGCGGTGACGCACGGGTGCTCGCGCCACGGGTGGGCCTGGGCGAACCAGCGCTCCTCCTGCGAGACGCAGAAGTAGGGCCCCTGGAACAGCTCGGAGGGAAGGATCACCTGGGCGCCGGCGGCTGCGGCTTCACGGATGAAGGCCGCCGTCTTGGCGATGTTGGCCGCGAGGTCGTCGCCATACGAGGTCTGGATCGCGGCCAGGCTGAGCGTGCGCGCCATCAGGCCGGCTCCTGCTGGGTGATGCAGTGGAACGAGCCGCCGCCGGTGAGCAGGGCGCGCGACGGCAGGCCGATCACCTTGTGGTCGGGGAAGAGCACGCGGAAGCCGTCCAGCGCCAGTTCGGCGGGGCGAGCGTTGTAGGTCGGCACGACCACGGCCTTGCCGGCGATGACGAAGTTCATGTGCGAGGCCGGCGCCGAGAGACCGCCCGGGCCCGGCACCAGGCCCGGCGAGGGGATGCGCATCACCTTCAGCCGCCGGCCGGCCGCATCGGTGGCGGTGGCGAGGTCGCGGGCAGCGGCGTCGTAGACGAAGCGATGCGGATCGCCGGCGCCGAACGACAGCGGGATCGCCACCACGCCGGGCGCGACGAAGCGGGCCAGGTTGTCGACGTGGCCGTCGGTGTGATCGTTGAGCAGGCCCTTCTCCAGCCAGATCACCTTGCGCACGCCGAGCGCGCCGGCGAGCGCCGCTTCGGCCGCCGCCTCGGTCCAGCCGCGATTGCGGTTGGGATTGAGCAGGCACTCGCGGGTGGTGAGCACCGTGCCTTCGCCGTCGTGGTCGACGGCGCCGCCTTCGAGCACGAAGTCGGATCGCTGCAGCCGCGCGCGGGCCGCGCCCGCCACCTGCTCGGGCACTTCGTCGTCGCCCTCCAGGATGTACTTGCCGCCCCAGCCGTTGAAGCGGAACGCCCGCGCATCGTCCGGCCCGAGGAAGATCGGCGCCGTGTCGCGCAGCCAGACGTCGCCGAAGCGGCCGGGGACGATCTCGATTCCCGCCACATCGCCGAGCAACGCCCGCGCCGCGTCGGCCGCGGCCTCGCCGCAGACCATCAGCGGCACGCGCTCGCCGCCCACCTCGGCCAAGGCCCGCGCCAGGGCGGCGGCCTCGGCTTGCGCGGGCTCGAGGTCATCCTCCCAGAGCTCGCCATGGCTCGGAAAGCCGACCCAGATGGCGCGGTGCGGCGCCCATTCAGCGGGGACGAAGGCGTTCATGGAGGGGCTTAGATAGGAAGGATTTCCATAAGAAAAGGGCGGCCCCGCGAAGGGCCGCCCTGAACCTGGTCTCGGGAGCGTCCGCCTAGAACTTGTAGCGGATGCCGAACTTCAGCACCCAGGTTGCCACCGGGGGCTCTGCCAGCGTCTGCACCGTGGAAAACTGGCTGGCGCCCGAGGACGTCACCTGCGGGCGCAAGGCGTTGTATTGGTAGAAGTTCCCCTTGACGACGCCGCCAGCGGCATTGGTGCAGGTCGGCATGACCACGCCGTCTAGGACGAGCCCGGAGAACTGGCAGTTGACCGCGGTGACCGGAGCAAATTCATAAGGGAAGCCGACCTGGTTATCGATCCCCCAGTTCTTATTGATCAGGTTCAACACATTGATGATGTCGAGGAAGACTTCGCCGTGGGCGCCGTGCGTACCGTTAGGGCCGAAGGCCGGCAGTTCCTGTGAGATCTGTATATCGCCGGTGTTCACGGGGCTGGAGTTGAAGGCGTTCCGCGGCGAGATCTTGCCGTTGAACTTGATCAATCCGCTCGAGTGCAGGAAAGTGTTGAACTGGGTGACGTTGAATCCGGAGCCGTAGGTTACCAACGGATCGCTGGTAGCCGTCACGTTGCCCGAGCTATCCGCCTTCGGCACGTAGAGCAGCTGGTGCATCGTCGTCGACGAGTACTGACCGAAGAGTTCGTCGAAGTTCGCCGTAACCGCCGTGGTGGCGCAGACGCTGCTGGAGGTGGGGCAGAAGGCGTAGCTGTAGGGCAGGCCGGCGCGGTTGTAGAGGAAGAGCCGGAACGACGTCGTCTCATCGCCGAAGAACTTGTGCGAGAAGCTGACTGTCAACTTATGCTCGTAGCGGATCTCGTAGCTCGAGGTCGCCAGAGACGGGTGGTTGGGGTCGGCGCTGATGTTGTTGATATAGTTGCTGGTCGCCACTGAACTGGTGGCCGGGTTGACGTCCTTCACGTCCTGGCCAGTGTAGGTGTAGTCGATGTCCAGACCCCACGGCCAGGTCTTCTCGACGCCGAGCGCCCAGATGATGCCGTAACCCTGGTTGGTGTCGGTCAGCAGGATGTCTTCACCCGACGTCCGCGTGGTGCCGGCCGGCGTGCCTGGCGGGGTGGCGAGATAGCGGTTGGGGTTGAACAGCGGCCGGCCATCCGGCGCCGTGCCGTTCGGCGCGGCGATGCCGAGCAGGGCCGCCGAGCTGGAAGTCAGCTGGTTCTGTTCTTCCCAAAGATCCTGCCACAGCGGCGCATCTTTGACCTTGGTGCCCAGCAGGTCGATGTGGGCGCGCCAGCCGTTCCCCAACCAGCTGATGTAGGGGTATTTGTCAGCGTACTGAGTGAAGTCGATCAGCTTGGAGATGCTGAGCGAGGCCTTCCACTCCGACGGCGGCTTGAAGCCGGGCGCGAGGGCGTTGGCGTTGCCGGTGCCGAGGTTGGCGCTGGCGGTGATGTCGTTCTGCACCGCGACCGGGATCGAAGAGCCGGTCACCCCGAGCAGGGCGGGCGTACCGGCCGTCGCGCCGGCCACGGTCAGCGCTGACGCCTGGGTAGCGCAGTTCATCTGCGAGCAGGTGTAGGTGTGGGTCCCCAGCAGGTTCCCCGGGTTGTCGAAGCTGTCGTAGGTGTAGACGTCCGGATTGCCGCCCGAGAACAGGCCGATGCCGCCCGTGATGGTCAGCGTCGGGTCGGGGCGCCAGTTGAAGCCGGCGCGGGGCATCAGGATGCTCTCGCCGTTGGTGGTCAGATTGTTGTCGAAGCCGTACTGGGCGACGAAGCGCGGGTTCAGCAACGGCTGGTCGGGCGAGGTGTAACGCTCGTAGCGCAGGCCGCCGGTCACGGTCAGGCCCGGCATCACGTGCCACTCGTCTTCCGCGTAGAGCGTGTTGGTGTAGTCGACGACGGTGCCGGCCGCGGTGGCCGGATTGTTGTCCACGGCATTCTGGTAGGTGAACTTGCAGGCGACATGTGCCTCGAGGTTGATGTACTCGCCGTTGAGGGTGTTGCCGATGCCGGGGCCGCAGCTGTCGTTGAAGGTGTAGGCGCCGGTAGCGTCTTGGACGAACAGGTCGAACTCGCTGGTCCGCTCCCACTCGTAACCGGCCGTAACGACGTTGTCGCCGAGCGTGTAGTGAGCGCGGGCGCGGAACTGCTGGTCGTTGACGCCGAGGTTGTTGGCCTGACGGGAGATGTCGGGACCGAGGTCGATGGAGCCGCCGCCCGTCTGGGGGGGGCCGGTAACCAAGGGTATCGAGACCAGCATGTTGGCGAAGGGGGCGGTCAGGAGCTCGGAGGGGCTCGTGACTGTGCGGTAGACGTACTGCACTTCGGTGGAGAGGTCGGGCGTCCAGTTGGAGGTCAGGTCGCCGGTGTAGGCGATCAGGTTCTGCGCCTGCAGGTAGTCGCTTGAGGCGAGGTTCAGTTCCTTGCTCGACACCGACCCGTCGGGGGTGTTGTAGAGCGTGCCGTCCGTCTCCTGATAAGTGAACCAGAGGTGCTGGTTGGATGTGATGTACCAGTCGAACTTGGCGAAGATGTCGGTGTTCTCCACCGGCGCCTGGCCGCCGTAGTTCAGCGGGTCGTAGTTGTAGAGGCTCTTCAGGTCGGTTTGCACCTTGGTGACATCCGACTGCAGGACTCCGGTGATCAGGTTGGCGCCCGCCACGTCCTGCGGCACGAAGGCGCCGGAGCCGCCGGTGCCCAGGTAGGTGTCATACCCGAAGAAGAAGAACATGTGGTCGGTCCAGAGCGGACCGCCGATGGTGAAGGACGAGTCCTTGTCGCTGAACTTGTTGGTCACCGCCCGGTCGGGCGCTCCCGCGGGCTTCTGGTCCTCGATCCCGGCGAAGAGCGCGTCGGCGCCGATCACCTTCCCCGAGTTGGCGCTCGAGTCCCAGGTGTAGCTCGCCGACCCGTGGAAGTTGTTGGTGCCGGACTTGGTGACGACGTTGACGATGCCGCCCTGGAAGTTGCCGTATTGGACGTCGTAGGGCGCGACCTCGAGGTTCAGCGATTGGACGATGTCCAGGGAGAATGGCGTGCGCTGGGTCGGGTAGCCGTTGTTGTTGAGGCCGAAGTTGTCTGACTGGCGGGCGCCGTCCAGGTAGATGGTGTTGGTGTGGTTGTTGGCGCCCGCGATGATCAACGCGTTCGAGTTCGCCTCGTCGATGGTGACGAAGGGGCTCAGACGGACGAGATCGTGCAGGTCTCCGGCGAAGGACGGCAGTTGGCTGATGTCGCGCGCCGAGAGGGTGGTGCGCGGGCCGGTGGCGATCGTCAGGTTGCGGATCACCGGGGAAGCGGTGACCGTGACTTCGGAGACGGCGGCCCCGCCCAGGGTGAAGTCGAGGTCGTAAGGCGCCCCGATGGTCACCTGGTCGACGTTCTGGGTGTCCGTCGATTTGTCAGGCGCGGTCGCGGTCACCGTATACGGACCACCCGGCGGCAGGTTGCGCACCGAATAGAAGCCGCCCTCGCCGCTGGTGGTGGCGACCGTGACCCCGTTGGCCGGATTGGTGACCTTCACCTGGGCGCCGGCGACCGGCTTGCCGTTCTCGATGACGTGGCCGGCGACGCCGCCGGTGATTTCCTGTGCATAGGCGCCGCTCGCGGCAAGCGAAAGCGCGCACAGCGCCGCCCCGGCGATGAGCTTGTTGATCAGCATGATATCCCCTCGCGATCGCACTTGCCCCACGCGCGGCGCTGATCGCGGCCCAAAACTAGCCTTGGTTTTTGAACTAATCACGACAGAATCGACACGGTTTGCCGAGTTAGTCACAGGCGCGTGCGGTTGCGGCGCCGTCCGTGCAAAAGTGTGGCGAAGCCGCATCACACGCCCTGTTGTGCGGCGCCGCGCCGCGCGGCAGAGAACGTCCGTGACGACACGCCCTATTTCCTCGGAGCCCGCCGAGCGGGACGCCAACTGGACCTGGGCCCTGGGCGTCAGTGTGGTCCTGACCCTGGCGCGGCTGTTCGCCGTCCGGCTCAGCCCCCTGCAACTTTATCCGGACGAAGCGCAGTACTGGCTGTGGTCGCGGCATCTCGAGTGGGGCTACTTCACCAAGCCGCCGCTGATCGGCTGGATCATCCGCCTGACCACCCTGGGCGGCGACGCCGAGCCCTTCGTGCGGATGTCGTCGCCGCTGCTGCACGCGGTCGCCGGCCTCTTTCTCTACGGCGCGGCGCGGCGGCTCTACGACGGGCGCACCGCCCTCTTCGCGCTCCTGGTCTACACGCTGATGCCGGCGGTGCAGTTGGGCGCGTTCGTGGTCTCGACCGACACGCCGCTGGTCGCCTGCCTCGCCGCGGCGCTGATGGCCTACGCCTTCCTGCAGACGGCTGAGGGGCGGGCGAAGCTGACGGCCGCGGCGGGCTTTGGCTTTGCCATGGGGCTGGCGTTCCTGGCCAAGTACGCGGCGCTCTACGCCCTCGGCGGGGTGGCGCTGCACCTGCTGGTCTCGCGGGATGCGCGGCGCGCCTGGACGCCCGCCGCGGCGCTGATCGCGACAGCCCTGTTCGTGGCGCTCGCCGCGCCAAACGTGGTCTGGAACCTTTCCAACGGCTTCGCCGCCGTCCACCACGTCGCCAGTGAGGCGGCTTGGGGCGCGCGCAAGGGCGGACCGCTCGAGGCGCTCTCCTTCGTCGGCAGCCAGTTCGGGGTCTTCGGCCCCGTGCCCATGGCCGTGCTGCTCGGCGGCGGCGCGTGGCTTGCGTGGAAGCGAACCCTGGCCAAGCCAGACGTGCTGTTGATCGCCTGGGCGCTGCCGGCGCTGGTGGTCGTGCTCGGCCAGGCCTTCATGGCCGGCGCCAAGGCCAACTGGGCCGTCGCCGCCTACGGGCCCGGCTCCATCCTGGTCGCCGCCTGGATGTTGCGCTGGGGCCGGCCGCGGCTGCTGCTGGCGGTGATGGCGGTTCACCTGCTGGTCGCGATCGGCGCCATCGCGGTCGAGGACAACCCGTGGATCGCGGATCGCGCCGGGTTCTCGGTGGTGCTCAAGGGCGTGCGCGGCGGGCGCGAGCTCAGCGACATGATCGTGAATCGGGCCCAGACCGAGACCCTGCTCGGCACGCCGCTGACCGCGGTCGCCATCGACGAGCGCGAGCTCTTCAACCTGGTCGCCTACTACGGCCGCGATTACTTCGGCCACGAAGGCCCGCCGCTGAAGGCCTGGCTCGCCGGGCCGCCGCAGAACGAGGCCCAGCTGGTCTCCCCGCTCACCGCCGCGTTGGGCGCCCACGTGCTGATGGTCAGCCGCGACGGGGTCAACACCGCCGCCATGCGCGCCCAGGTCCAGCACGCCGGCGAGGTCAGCATCGGCCAGACCTGGACCGATCCCAAGCACCACGTGGCGATCCAGATGTTCGTGGGGGACGGCTACGCCCCTCCCCCTTGAGGGGAGGGGTCGGGGGTGGGGGTCACTTTCCGATGAAATCGGGATCGGCGGTCATCTGCGCCGCGCCCTTTCGGCCGCAGACCCCCACCCCCAACCCCTCCCCTCAAGGAGGAGGGGAGCTCAAGCTTCGAACGCCGCCTCGGTCTTCGCCCGGATCTCGTCTACCGTCACGCCGGTGGCGAGCTCGGTCAGCCGCACCTTGCCGTCCGCCAGCTCGAAGACGCCGAGCTCGGTGATCAGCAGGTCGACCACCCCGGCCCCGGTCAGCGGCAGCGAGCAGCGCTTGACCAGCTTGGGCGCGCCCGACTTCTCGGTATGCTCCATCACCACCACGACGCGGCGCACGCCGGCGACCAGGTCCATGGCCCCGCCCATGCCCTTGACCACCTTGCCGGGCACCATCCAGTTGGCCAGGTCGCCGTTCTCAGCCACCTGCATGCCGCCCAGGATCGAGAGGTTGATGTGGCCGCCGCGGATCATCGCGAAGCTGTCGGCCGACGAGAAATACGACGACGACGGCAGCTCGGTGATGGTCTGCTTGCCGGCGTTGATCAGGTCGGCATCCGCCTCGCCTTCGTAAGGGAAGGGCCCCATGCCCAGCATGCCGTTCTCGCTCTGCAGCGTCACCGACACCCCCTCGGGGATGTAGTTGGCGACCAGGGTCGGGATGCCGATGCCCAGGTTGACGTAGAAGCCGTCCTGCAGCTCACGGGCCGCGCGGGCCGCCATGTCCTCGCGGGTCCAGGCCATCAGACGCTCTCCTTGGCGGCGGCGCGGGGCCGGGTGGTGACGCGCTCGATGCGCTTCTCGAAATGCCCGCCCTTGAAGATGCGATCGACGAAGATGCCGGGCGTGCCGATCTGATCGGGATTGAGCTCGCCGACGGCGACCAGTTCTTCCACCTCGGCAAGGGTCACGGCGCCCGCGGTCGCCATCATCGGGTTGAAGTTGCGCGCCGTCTTTCGGTAGACGAGGTTGCCTTCGGTATCGCCCTTCCAGGCCTTGACGATCGAGAGGTCGGCCTTCAGCCCCCGCTCCATCACGTAGAGCTCGCCGTCGAACTCGCGCACTTCCTTGCCCTCGGCCACCAGGGTGCCGACGCCGGTCTTGGTATAGAACGCGGGGATGCCCGCCCCGCCGGCGCGGATGCGCTCGGCCAGGGTGCCTTGCGGATTGAACTCCAGCTCCAGCGCCCCGGAGAGGTAGAGCTGCTCGAACAGCTTGTTCTCGCCGACATAGGACGAGATCATCTTCTTGATCTGCCCGCCGGCCAGCAGCAGGCCCAGGCCGAAGTCATCGATGCCGCAGTTGTTGGAGACCACCGTCAGGTTCTTCACCCCGGCCTCGCGGATGGCGGCGATCAGGTTCTCCGGGATGCCGCAGAGGCCGAAGCCTCCGGCCATGATGGTCATGCCGTCGAACAGCACGCCCTCCAGCGCCGGGCCGGCGCTCTTGCGGATCTTGTCGACCATCGCCTTCTCCCGCAGTGCACAATTTCCTGCTCTGTGGCGCCGAACCGGAGCGAGTTCAACCGGCCCATCGGCGCACGACTGGGAAATGCGCTAGAACTTCCGCCGAAGGAGACCCGCGACTTGACCCAACCGGCCATCGCCCCCGTGTCGTACCGCCTCTACAGCGAAGATTTCCCGGCCTTCGCCGCCGCCCTGGGCGCCTCGTTCGCCCGCTATGGCTTCGCGGTGATCAGCGACCATGGCCTGGGCCAGGCCCGCATCGATGCGGCGCTCGCCGACGCCAAGGCCTTCTTCGCCCTGCCCGACGCCGTGAAGCGCCACTACAAGATCGAGGGTATCTCCGGCCAGCGCGGCTACACCCCGTTCGGGGTCGAGACCGCCAAGGGCGCGGCGAACTTCGACCTGAAGGAGTTCTGGCACGTCGGCCGCGAGCTGCCGCCCGGCCACCCCTACCGCGCCCGCATGCCGGACAACGTCTGGCCGACCGAAGTGGCCGGCTTCCGCAAGGATGAGACGTGGCTCTACGACGCGCTCGAGGGCCTGGGCGACAAGGTGCTGCGCGCCATCGCCCGCTATCTGGGCCTCGCCGACGATTTCTTCGGCCCCACCACCGCGCTCGGCAACAGCGTGCTGCGCCTGCTGCACTACCCGCCGGCGCCGTTCGATGGGCCGAACGTGCGGGCCGGGGCGCACGAGGACATCAACACCATCACGTTGTTGCTGGGCGCTGAGGAGGCAGGCCTGCAGGTGCAGGACCGCGACGGCGCCTGGCTGCCGATCAACCCGCCGCCCGGCAGCGTCGTCTGCAATATCGGCGACATGCTGCAGCGCCTGACCAACCACGTGCTGCCCTCGACCACCCACCGCGTGGTCAACCCCCCGCCTGAACGCAGGGGCGTGGCGCGCTACTCGACGCCCTTCTTCCTGCACTTCGCCCCGGACTACCTGATCGAGACCCTGCCCGAATGCGTCAGCGCTGAACGGCCGGACCGTTACCCGACGCCCATCACCGCCAACGACTACCTCGAAGAGCGGCTGGAAGAGATCAAGCTCAAATAGCCCTCCCTCCCCTTCATGGGGAGGGACAGGCGGCGAAGCCGTCAGGGTGGGGCTGGTGGGGGCGTGCGCCAGGCGGCAGACACTCCCACCATGGCGTCGCTGCGCGACGCCTGTCGCAGCGTCAGCCCAATGAGGTTTGCACCGGGGCGCGGACAAGGCGGTCTGAACCCCACGGCGGCGCGAACGTTCAGTCTTCGAGACGGGACGAACCTCGTCCCTCGATCGGAGATTTCGTCATGCTGGGTTGGACCCTCGTATTCGCCATCCTCGCCCTCATCGCCGGCGCGCTCGGCTTCGTGGGCCTGGCCGGTTTCGCCGCCTCGGTGGCCAAGTTGCTGTTCTTCGTCTTCCTGATTCTGCTCGTGGTGAGCTTCGTCATGCGGGCGGTGCGCGGCCGATCGGTGGCCTAGAAGAAAAATCTACACATTCGCCGGAACCCCTGAGAGGCGAGTGTGTTTATGACTTGCGGAGGCGGCGACGCCCCCCCGACTTGAGGCTGGCGATAGTCAGCCTGCCGTCTCCGCACCCTATCTCGATGATGCGACCTGGGGCGGCCTTCGGGCCGCCCCTTCTCTTTTGGCGTTGAATGGGGGCGGCCTTCGGGCCGCCCCTTCTCTTTTGTGGCGTTGCATCCGGCGGCGGCGGGATGCACCTAGCTCCGATGACCCTCGCGGACCGGCTTCGCCCCTGCGGCCCGGTGATCGATCCGGCGGCGGCAAGCCGCGCCCGCGCTGCCTTGCCTGAGTTGAGCGACCACGCCTGGGACGCCCTGGCGCCCGTCGTCGCCGCCTCGCCCTACCTCGCCCGCCTCACGCAGAACGCCGACGGCGGCCTGGCCGTCCTCCTCGCCGCCGATCCCGAGATCAGCCTGGACGCCGTGATCGCCGAGGCCGACGCTGCCGGCGCCCTCGCGCCGGACGCCGGGCGATTGGCGTTGCGCCGGCTAAAGGCGCGCCTGCACCTGCTGACCGCGCTCTGCGACCTCGGCGGCGTCTGGGACCTGGGTCAGGTCACCGGGGCCCTGACGCGCTTCGCCGACGCCAGCGTCCGCGCCGCCATGGCGCTGACCGCCCAGAACCTCGCCAGCCGGCTGGCCGAGTTCGATCCCACCGGCCCCGCCGGCCCGCTGCCAGGCCTCTTCGTCGTGGCGCTGGGCAAGATGGGCGCCTTCGAGCTCAACTACTCGAGCGACATCGACATCTGCGTCTTCTACGAGCCGGACGCCCTGCCGCTCGCGCCCGGCGCCGAGCCCGACGCCTTCGCCACCCGCTTCACCCAAGGGCTCGCCACCACCCTGCAGGACCGCACCGGCGAGGGCTACGTGTTCCGCGTCGACCTGCGGCTGCGCCCCGATCCGCTCTCCACCGGCCCCGCCGTGCCGGTCGAACAGGCGCTCGACTACTACGAGAGCGTCGGCCAGAACTGGGAGCGCGCGGCGATGATCAAGGCGCGCATCTGCGCCGGCGATCTGCCGCGCGGCGAGGCCTTCCTGGAAGAGCTGCGGCCCTTCATCTGGCGCCGCCACCTCGACTTCGCCGCCATCACCGACATCCACTCGATCAAGCGCCAGATCCAGGAGCTTCGCCCCGAGGCCCGCCTCGCCGCGCCGGGCGCCGACCTGAAGCTGGGCCCGGGCGGCATCCGCGAGATCGAGTTCTTCGTGCAGACCCAGCAGCTGATCCTGGGCGGCCGCCACCCGGACCTGCGCTCGCGCCGCACCCTAGACGCCCTAGCGGCCCTTTCGGACGCCGGCCACGTCACGCCCGCCGCGGCCGAAGAGCTTGCGGCCGACTACGCCCACCTGCGCGGCCTCGAGCACCGGGTGCAGATGATCGCCGATGAGCAGACTCACCGCCTGCCCACCGCCGAGCGCGAGCGCCACCGGGTTGCGGCTCTGGCAGGTGAGGCCGATCTGCGCCGCTTCGATGCCGGGGTGGTGCGCACCCTGCGCTCGGTCGGCCGCCGCTACGGCGAGCTTTTCGCCGGCGAGGAGCCGCTGTCGTCGCGCCATGGCAGCCTGGTCTTCACCGGCGTCGGCGACGATCCGCAGACACTGGAGACGCTGCGCAGGATGGGCTTCTCCGACGCCCACGCGGTGGCGGCGTCGGTGCGCGCCTGGCACCACGGCCGCATCGCCGCGACCCGCACCGAGCGTGGCCGCGAGCTTTTCACCCGCCTCGCACCGCGCCTGCTCGACGCCCTCGCCGCCACCGGCGCGCCGGATGCGGCCTTCACCCGCTTCAGCGACTTCTTCGGCGCGCTGTCCACCGGGGTGCAGGTGCAGTCGCTGTTCCTGGCCCAGCCGAAGCTGCTGGAGCTGATCGTGCGGGTGATGGCGATCGCGCCGCGCTTTGCCCGCACCCTGGCGCGCCGCCCCGACACCCTCGACGCCCTGCTCGACCCCGCCTTCTTCGCCCCGCTCTCGCCGATCGACGCCCTGCCACCGGCCCTCGCCGGCGCCGAGGGCTTCGAGGCGGCGATGGACGCGGCGCGCCGGCTTTGCCGCGAGCGCGGCTTCCAGGTGGCGCTGCAGATCCTCGCCGGCACGGCCAGCGCCGCCGAAGCTGGCGAAGCCTTCGCCGATCTCGCCGACATCTGCATCGCGTCGCTGGCAGAGGCGTCGCTCGCCGAGGTGGCCCGCCAGGCCGGCGCTTTCCCCGGCCAGTTCGCGGTGATCGCGCTGGGCAAGTGCGGGTCGCGCGAGATGACCGCCACCTCCGACCTCGACCTCATGACCCTCTATGCCGCCGACGCGCCCGACTCGGCCTCGGCGCTCAAGGGCTGGGCCGCCGAGACCTTCTACGGCCGTCTCACCGGGCGGTTGGTCACCGCCCTCTCGGCTCCGACCGCCGAGGGCGACCTCTACAAGGTCGACATGCAGCTGCGCCCCTCGGGCACCGCCGGGCCGGTCGCGGTCAGCTTCGGGGCGTTCGACAGCTACTACGCCGACGACGCCGAGACCTGGGAGTACCTGGCCCTGACCCGCGCCCGGGTCGTCTGGGCCACGTCCGAGGCGTTCCGGGCCCGCGCCGAGGCCGCCATCGAGGCCAAGCTGCGCGCGCCCCGCGATCCGGCAGAGACCGCCGCCGACGTGCTCGACATGCGCGCCCTGATGGCCCGCGAGCGGCCGCCCAGCGGCTTCTGGGACTTCAAGCTCAGCGAGGGCGGCCAGGTCGACATCGAGTTCGCCGCCCAGTTCCTGCAGCTGATCAACGGCGCAGCGGGTGGTCCCCTGCGACAGAATACCGCAAGCGCCCTGGCGGCGCTGGCCGCCGAGGGCCTCGCGCCCGCCGGCCCCGTCGCCGAGCTAGCCGCCGCGTGGCGGCTGCAGCAGGACCTCTCCCAGCTCACCAAGGTGGCGCTGACCGAGGAGAATGCGCCCGAGCAGCAGCCCAAGGCGCTGCGCGACCTGATGGCCAAGGCCGGCGGCGTGCGTGACCTCAAGGCGCTGCGGACCACCGTCACCACGCGCCGCGAGGCCGCGCACCGCGCCTTCCTGGCCCTGGTCGCGCCGCCGTGAGCGCGACGGAACCCGCTGCGGCATGCGTTGAACCAGCGCCCAGCGGCCGGCCTTCCGCCCTCCGCGGGACGGGAAAGTCGGGAGCGTTGCTTGAGAAAGGCGGCCTTTGACATCGGGCGCGGCCGATCCGGACGACGAGCTGGTGCGGCGCGCCGGCGAGGGCGACCAGGCGGCCGTGCGGGCGCTGGTGGCGCGCAAGCTGCGCCGCATATTGGCGCTGGCCGAGCGCATGCTGGGCGATGCGGCCGAGGCCGAGGACGTGGCGCAGGAGACCTTCTTCAAGGTCTGGCGCAACGCCCCGCGCTGGCGGCCGGGCGCGGCCAAGTTCGACACCTGGCTGCACCGGGTGACGCTGAACCTCTGCTACGACCGGCTGCGCCGGCGCCGCGAAAAGCCGATGGCCGAGCCGCCGGACACGCCCGACCCCGGGCCGGGTCCCGACCGGGGGCTGATGGCCGTCGCGGTCGGAGAGCGGGTCAGGCTCGCGATGCAGGCGCTGCCGCCGCGCCAGCGCGAGGCGATCGTACTTTGCCACTACCAGGAACTGGGCAATATCGAAGCCGCGCGCTTGATGCAGGTGAGCGTCGAGGCGCTGGAGAGCCTGCTCTCGCGCGGCCGCCGGGCGCTGAAGGCGGCGCTCGCCGATCTGCGGGAGCCGGACTAGCGCCAATGTTGCTGATCAAGGAGGCGCGCCAATGACCGAAGACCGCTTCCGGCACCTCGCCAGCGCCTATGGCGCCGACCTCGCCCGCTGGCCCAAGGCCGAGCGCGCGGCGGCCGCGGAGTTCCTCGCCAGGCACGCTGACGTCGCGGGCCGCATGCTGGCCGCCGAGCAGCCGCTCGACGACACCCTGGCCGCCGATGCTGTCGCCGAGCCCCGCCCCGCCCTGCGCGCCCGGATCATCGAGGCGGCGCCCCGGCAGCGGGCGGCCGGCCGGGCGATGCGCTGGCTCACCGCCGCGGGCCTCGGCCTTGGCCTCGCGGCCTCCTGCGCGGCCGGCGTCGCGGCCGGCTTCAGCCTGACCCCGCACAGCGTGGTCCACATGATCGGCGGCCATTCCGACGAGGCGGCGGAGGGCAGCTCGCTCGCCGATCCGCTCGGCGACGCGGCGGACAGCTGATGCGCCGGCCCTGGCTCGTCATCGGTCTGGTCGTCTCGCTGGCGCTGAACCTGTTCCTGATCGGCGCGGCGGCGGGCATCATCGCCCTGGGCTCGCGCCTGGCCAAGGATGGCGCCCGCCCGGCCGCCGCCCTCTTTTGGGCGACGCAGGACCTGCCCGAGCCACAGCGCCGCGACATGCGGCTGATGCTACGAGCGACCCGCGCCACCGTCCTCGCCGACACCAACCGCAGCCTCGCCCTGCGTGGTCAGGCGTGGGCCGCGCTGGCCGATCCCACGCCCGACCTCGCCGCGATCAAGGACAAGCTCAGCCAGAGCCGCCAGATCGACATCGCCGTGCGCACCACGGTCGAGGAGAAGATCGTCGACTACGCGGCCCAGCTCAGCCCGGCCAACCGCGCCCTCTTCAGCGCGGGCATGCGCCGGGGACTGCGTCCCGCCGCGCAAACGCAGGCCGCACCGCAGGCGGAGCAGCCGCCTCCAACCAACCAGCCGGCGCGGCCCTGACCTAAGCCTTGCCGGCCAGGCCCTTGCGCGCCTGCGCCAGGTATTGCGCCCCGGTGATCAGCGTCACCACCGTCGCCGCCCAGAGCAGCACGTGAGCGACCACCGTGGCGGTCGCGAGGAAGACCGGGTCGTCGGGCAGGCCGAGGCCGATCCAGGCCGCGACCGCCAGTTCGGCGGCGAGGGCGACCAGCTGGAAGGTGGTCTTCCACTTGGCCAGCAAGGTCACCGGCAGGCTGACGCCCTTGCCGGCGGTGACCTCGCGCAGGGCGCTGATGGCGAACTCGCGGAACAGGATCAGGCCGAGCGGAATCACGATGGGCGGGTTCGGCGCCAGCGCCATCAGGCCGAGCGCGGTGGCGCAGACGAGCACCTTGTCGGCGATCGGATCGAGGATCGCGCCCCAGACGCTGGTCGCGTTCAGCCGGCGGGCCAGCCAGCCGTCGAAGAAGTCGGTCACCGCGGCGACGACGAAGGCGAAGAACGACCAGGCAGCCAGCGTGTAGGACTGGGCCCCGGTCAGCTGGTCGCTGAGCCACGGCGTCGCTCCGCCGGCGGTGGCCAGCGCCAGGAAGACCAGCACCGAAAGCACGAGGCGCAGGCCGGTCAGCAGGTTGGGCAGATGCTTCATCGCCCCTTCCATAACTCGCTGGCCCCGATCGCGCTCCCGGTCTGCGCGGGCAGGGGCGGCGGACCCGCGCCCGACATCCCGCTCGCCTGGTAGGCGATGAGCCCCAGCCACTCGTGGCAGGCAGCGTCGCTGAGCGCCAGACGGCCGGTCACGTTGAGGCCGTTGCGCAGATCGAGCAGCGGTGCGTTGGGCGCCGTGAGGTAGTCGGTCGGCCAGGGGATCAGCTTCCATCCCAGGCGCTGCGCCACGGCCATGGCGCGCGGCAACTGGATCGCCGAGGTGGCCAGCACCCAGGTCTCGCCGGGCAACGGGTGCACGAGACGCTGGCTGAAGGCGAGGTTTTCGAAGGTGTCGCGCGAGCGGTCCTCCAGGGTCAGGCGGCGCGGGTCCAGGCCCATCTGGGCGAAGGCATAGCGCGCGGCCTCGCTGTCGGGATACCGGCCCCAGCCGCCGGAAAAGACCACCCGGGCTTCGGGATGCAGGCGCGCCAGCTCGTAGGTGGAGACCAGGCGCACCTCGGAGGACTCGGCGGCAGGCGCGTGGCGGGCCAGCACGCGCGCCGTATCGAGGCCGCCTCCCAAGGTCAGGATACCGTCGATATGGGGCGGCAAAGGGCCGCGCGGATATTGGTCTTCCAGGCCGCGCGCCAGCCAGGTGCTGATTGGCAGCAGGCCGAAGACCACCACCACGAGCGCCGCGAGCACCGCGCACGCCCGGCCGGCCCGCGGGCGGCGCGCCAGCAACAGCGCGGCCGCCGCCAGCACCCACCACAGCACCAGGTGGCTGGGCGCGAGGACAAACCAGGCGATGCGCGAGAGGGAGAAGAACACGTTGCGGCGTATCGGGTCCGGGGAAGCGGTCTCGCGCCGATGGACCGGGTCCCGCAGCGCAGGCTACGACTAGCACACGTCGCGCACCACGCTCATCGCTGGTGGGACCAGCCAGGCCGGGTGGGCCACCGCGCTCCCGCCGGAGCTGGCCGTGGAGCCCATGAAGGGCCCGCGCGTTATCCCGGCATGCGCGCCATAGCCCCGATGTTCGCGTTCGCCCTGTTGGTCTCGGCGCCCTCGGCGAGCGCCCAGTCGCCGGATCCCGGCGTGCCGGCGTCGGTGCTGCCGCACTGCATCTCGCGCCAGCCGGGCCGGCTGGCGCTTACCGCCGATCAGCTGGCGCGCATCGACGCCCTGCTGCGGGCTTCGCCCGACAGCCCGCACCGGCGCGTCGCCATCGTCGACGTGCTGACCACCACCCAGAAGATGGTCTACCGCGACACCGCCGGCATCGCCGCCTGCTGACCGCCGCTACTTGCCGACGAACACCGGCTTGCGCTTCTCGAAGAAGGCCTTGCGAGCCTCCTTGGCGTCGTCGCTGGCGAAGGCCATGCGGATGTTGCCGACCTCGTAGCGCAGCTGCTGCTCCATGTCGGTGGTCTCCAGCGACTTGACCATCCCGCGCTTCAGGAGCCGCAGGGTGATCGGCGACCAGGCGCACAGCTCCTCGCAATAGGCCGCCAGCCGGTCGGCCAGCTTGTCGTCGTCGACCACCTCACCGGCCATGCCCCAGGCCACCGCGTCGTCGCCATTGGCGGTGCGGTTCTCCATCATGAAGCGCAGGGCACGCTCGTAGCCCATGAGCTGCGGCAGGGTGATGGTCAGGCCCGCATCCGGCGAGCCGCCGATGCGGGTGTAGCCGGCCATCAGGCGCGCGCTCTTGCCGACGATGCGAACGTCTGTCGCCATTGCGAGGCCGAGGCCTGCGCCGACCGCGACGCCGTTGATCGCGCCGACCACCGGCTTGTCGCAACGCTTGCGCAAGGCGAGGAGGAAATTGCCGACCCAGCTGATGTCGTCGAGCTGTGTCGTCATCGCCGAATGTGGCGAATAGCGCTCGCCGCCGGAGAGATCGAGACCGGCACAAAAGCTGTCGCCGCTGCCGGTGATCGCCACGACCCAGACGTCGTCGACCTTGGCCGCCTCTTCGACCGCGGCGATCACGCCCCAGGCCAGCTCGTTGGAGAGGGCATTCTTCTCGTCCGCCCGATTGAGCGTGATGGTCCGGACGTGGCCGCTATCGG
>DATAVF010000359.1:0-13570 GCA_036267835.1 Caulobacteraceae bacterium
AGGATGATGTCGAACGCCGTCTCCCGCGCCAGCCGGATCGCCTCGAGGCCGTCGACGGCGAGCCCGACGTCGCACCCGAAAGCCTCGAAGACGCACCGCGCGTAGGCCCGGTGGACGCGGTCGTCGTCCACCACCAGCACCCGGCAAGCCGGGGGCGCGCCGTGCGTGTCGTTCCGATCGATCATTCCCGCACCCCCGCTGGTTCCTGGCAGCGGGGGAGAATTGGCGCGGCGCGCGCCATTTGTGAAGCCAGGCGATCGCCTTAAGGAACCCGCCGTAACCCGTCTTGGGGTGCTGGAACAATCTGCGAACGCGCGCTAGCGTCGCCGCATGACTCGCTCGCTCTCCGCCAGCCAGGCGCGGCGCATCGCCCTCGCGGCGCAGGGGCTGGCCGCGTCGAGGCCGGCCCGGCCCGTGACCGCGCGCGCCTTCCGCGCCCTCGCCGAGCGGCTGGCGGTGCTGCAGCTCGACAGCGTCAACGTGATGGTGCGCACCCACTACATGCCGGCGTTCTCGCGGCTGGGACCCTATCCGCCGGCGCTGCTGGAGGACGAGGCGTGGGGGCGCCGGCCCAGCCTCTTCGAATACTGGGGCCACGTCGCCTGCCTGATGCCGGTTGAGATGCAGCCCCTGTTTCGCTGGCGCATGGCCCAGGCGCGGGCCAACGACCGCACTGGCGGCCTGGCCGAATTCGGCCGCGAGCGGGCCGATTACATCGCCAGCGTGCTGGAGGAGATCCGGGTGCGTGGCCCGGTCACCGGCGGCGACTTCGCTGGCGAGGGACCGCGCAAGGCCGGCTGGTGGAGCTGGTCGGACGGCAAGCTGGCGCTGGAGTGGCTGTTCTACGCCGGCCTGATCACCACCAGGACGCGGCGGGCCTTCGAGCGGGTCTACGACCTGACCGAGCGGGTGATCCCGCCCGCCATCCTGGCTCAGCCGACGCCCAGCAAGGCCGACGCGCACCGCGAGCTGGTGCGCATCGCGGCGCAGGCGATGGGCGTCGCCACCGTCGCCGACCTCGCCGACTATTTCCGCATCCTGCAGGGCGAGGCCAAGGCGCGGGCCGACGAACTGGTCGAGCAAGGCGTGCTGGAGAAGGTCGCGGTCGATGCCTGGCGCGGCCACACCTACATGGCCGTCGGCGCCCGCATGCCAAGGCGGGCCACCGGCGCGGCGCTGCTCTCGCCGTTCGACAACATGATCTGGCGACGCGAACGGACCGAGCGGATGTTCGGCCTGCGCTACCGGATCGGCATCTACACGCCGGCCGACCAGCGCGAGCACGGCTACTACGTCTATCCGTTCCTGATGGACGATGCGCTGGCCGCCCGCGTCGACCTGAAGGCCGACCGCGCCGCGGGCAAGCTGCTGGTGCAGGCCGCGCACCTGGAGCCTGGCGCGGACGCGGCCGAGACCGCCCGGCGCCTGGCCGCGGAGCTCGCGGCGGCCGCCGCCTGGCAGGGGCTGGCCGAGGTCGCGGTCATGAAAAAGGGCGGCCTCGCGACCGCCCTTTCCCGGGAGATTGGTTGATTTTCGCGGCCGCTTAGAACGGCGCGCCGAGGCGGCTCACGGCCTGCGGGGGCAGGCGGCCGATGAGCTCGAGCGACGGGGCAAAAAAGCGGGCGATCAAATCGGTAATCGGCTTGAACATGTGAAAACCTCTTGTGCAGTGCAATATGTTGCAGTGCACATAGGTAGCGATCCCTGCACAGTCAAGGCGTGGGGCTCAGGTCGTTACGGAATGTCGCATTAAGTGAACACCGATCACCATGCGACGCACAACGGCCATCACGCCCCCTGCGTCACTGCATGCAGCCGCGCATACGTCCCGCCCTTCGCCACCAGCTCACCGTGCCGGCCTTCCTCGACGACGCGCCCGCCTTCGAACACCAGGATGCGGTCCGCGCCGCGGATGGTCGATAGCCGGTGGGCGATGACGATGGTGGTGCGCCCGGCCATCAGCTCCTCGATGGCCGCCTGCACCTGCACCTCGGTCTCGACGTCGAGCGACGAGGTGGCCTCGTCGAGCACCAGCACCGGCGCGTCGGCCAGGAAGGCGCGGGCGATCGCCACCCGCTGGCGCTCGCCGCCCGACAGCTTCACCCCGCGCTCGCCCACCAGGGTGTCGTAGCCCTTGGGCAGGGCGGCGATAAAGTCGTGGGCGCGGGCCCGCTTGGCCGCCAGCACGATCTCGTCCTGCGTGGCCCCCGGCCGCGAATAGCCGATATTCTCGGCGATCGAGCGGTGGAACAACGCCGGGTCCTGCGGCACCACCGCGATCGCCCGCCGCAGCTCGCCCTGCGGCACGAGCGCGATGTCCTGCCCGTCGATCAGGATGCGCCCGTCCTGCACGTCGTAGAGCCGCTGCAGCAGCTTGACGAAGGTCGACTTGCCCGAGCCGGTCGGTCCCACCAGGGCGATGCGCTCGCCTGGCCGGATCAGCAGGCTGAAGCGGTCGTAGATCGGCCGCTCGGCCGACTTGTAGCGGAAGGTCACGTGCTCGACGGCGATCTGGCCGACGTTGGGCAGGAAGCGCGCCGCCCCGCCCGCATCCACCACGTCGGGCGTCATCCTGGCGTAGCGGGCCACGTCCTCGACGTCGGCCAGGCCCCGCTGCAGCATGCGGATGTTGTCGCCCATGTTGCGCAGGTAGCCGCTCATGATCAGGAAGGTGGTGATCACATAGCCGACGTCGCCGGCGGTCGCCTGCCCATGCGCCCAGCGCAGCACCAGCAGGCCGGTCAGCCCCCCCTGCAGCACCGCCAGCAACAGGTTCTGGATCAGCCACACCGTCATGTAGCGGTTCCAGGTGATCAGCGTCGTCTTGCGCCACTCGCGCGTTACCTCGCCGATCCGCGCCTCCTCGCGCGCCTCGGCGCCGAAGCCCTTCACCGTCGGGTTGGACGAGATCGAGTCCGACAGCGCCCCGCCGATGCGCGAATCCATTGCCACGGAAAGCCGGTTGGCCTGTTGCACGTAGTAGTTCGAGAAGAGGAGGGTCGAGCCGACGTAGGCCACTACCATCAGGGACGAGAAGCCGCCGATCAGCGGCCAGCGGAACATCATCTGCACCGAGAAGATGGTCAGCACGATCAGCGCCGGCCCGATCCACATGATCACCGAGTCCGACACCACGTCGTAGCCCCACATGGCCCGCGAGATGCGCCGCACCGTGGCGCCGGCGAAGGTGTCGCCGTGCCAGTCCGACGAGAAGCTTTGCACGCGCCGGAAGCTCTCGTTGGTCATCTCCTCCATGTTGTGGGCGGCCAGCGGGTTCCAGAAGTAGCGGATGCCGAGGTTGCGGATCACCGCGTAGACCACATAGACGCCGACCAGGATGGCCCAGGCGCGCCAGGCCTCCGGCGCGTGCGACGGGCCCTTGAAGGCGATGTCGATCAGCTCCTGGGTGGCCCAGGGGATCAGGGTCTCGAAGCGGATGGCGATCAGGGTGATGATCACGGTCATCGCCACCGCGAGCTTACGGCGGCGCCAGAAGCTGGCGATGAAACCCAGCACCTTCCAGTTGCTCAGCACTCGCTCGCGGTGGGCTTCGTCGTCCTCGTACTGCTCCATGCTCATCGGCCGCTCACATACCGGTGTTTCGGGACGGCGGCGAGCGCACGCCAGCCACGCACCCCGGTTCTGTCACGGGCCGCGCCCAAGTCTGGCGGGAGCCTTGCGCGCCGCGACGCGGCCGGTCTTATGGCCCGCGTGAGCCGCCTCGCCGCCCCCCTGCCCGACGCCCCCCCGGCCAACTGGGTCGACCGCTGGGCGCCCGTGGCCCTGCGCCCCTGGTTGAAACTCGGCCGCTTCGACCGGCCGGCGGGCATCTGGCTACTGATGCTGCCCGGCTGGCAGGGCGTGGCGCTGGCCGACGCGATGGTCGGGCGCCTGCCCGACCCGGTGCTGCTGGCGCTGATCTTCGCCGGCGCGGTGCTGATGCGCTCGGCCGGCTGCGCCTACAACGACATCGTCGATCGCGACATCGACGCCAAGGTCGCCCGCACCGCCGGCCGCCCGATGCCCGCCGGCCAGATCAGCGTGAAGCAGGCCTGGGGCTTCGTGGCAGCGTGCTGTCTCGCCAGCCTGGCGATCCTGCTCAGCCTCAACTTCCTGGCAGTCATCCTGGGCATCGCCTCGCTCGCCCTGGTGGCCGCCTACCCGTTCATGAAGCGCATCACCTGGTGGCCGCAGGCCTGGCTCGGGCTGACCTTCAACTGGGGCGCGCTGCTCGGGTTCGCGGCCGCCCTGGCCTTGCCGACGCTCTACGAGTTGCTGGCGTCGCCGCATCCGCCGCCGTGGGACGGCTACATCCAATCCACATGGCTGAGCCCGGTGCTGCTCTATGCGTCCGGCGTCTTCTGGACCCTGGGTTACGACACCATCTACGCGGTGCAGGACATCGAGGATGACGCCCTCGCCGGCGTGAAGTCCTCCGCCCGCCGCCTGGGCGCCGCCGCGCCGCGCGCCGTCTTCGCCTTCTACATCCTCGCCGTCCTGCTCGCCCTCGGCGCGGGATGGATCGCGGTGCTGGGACCGGCCTTCTGGCCGATGATGGGCATCTACGCCCTGGCCCTGCTGGTGCAGCCGATGCGGCTGAAGCTCGACGACCCGGCGAGGGCCCTGGCGCTCTTCAACTCCAACAGCCGCGCCGGCGTGCTGCTCTTCCTCGCCCTGCTCACCGGGTATTGGCGCGGCTGAACGGCGCCCGTGGACACGCCTCCGTACCGGGTCTAGGACCACGCTAGCTCCAAAGAGGGGAATGGCGCGCCGCATGGTCCAGCTGACGCTTCCGAAGAACTCCCAGATCACCAAGGGCAAACGCCACCGCGCGGCCTCTGGCGAGGGGCGCACGAAGGTGTTCAAGATCTATCGCTACGACCCCGAGGGGACGGAAAACCCGCGCTGGGACGAGTACGAGGTCAAGGTCGATCAGTGCGGCCCGATGGTGCTCGACGTGCTGATCCATATCAAGAACACCATGGATTCGACCCTGGCCTTCCGCCGCTCCTGCCGCGAAGGCGTCTGCGGCTCGTGCGCGATGAACATCGGCGGGCGCAACACCCTGGCCTGCACCCACGGCTGGGCCGAGGCGCCGGGCGCCGAGGTGCAGATCGCGCCCCTGCCGAGCCAGCCGGTGGTCAAGGACCTGATCCCGGACCTGACCCTGTTCTACGCCCAGTACGCCTCGATCGAACCCTGGCTGCACACCAAGACGCCCGAGCCGCAGGCCGAATGGCGCCAGTCGCCGGAGGACCGCGCCAAGCTCGACGGGCTTTACGAGTGTATTCTCTGCGCCTGCTGCTCGACCTCCTGCCCGAGCTACTGGTGGAACGAGGAGCGGTTCCTGGGGCCCGCCACCCTGCTGCACGCCTATCGCTGGATCATCGACAGCCGCGACGAGGCCACCGGCGAGCGGCTGGACGCGCTGGAAGATCCGTTCAAGCTCTACCGCTGCCACACCATCCTCAACTGCGCCCAGGTGTGCCCGAAGGGGCTCAACCCCTCGAAAGCGATCGCCGAGGTGAAGAAGATGCTGGTCGAGCGGGTGGTCTGACCCGAAGTTGGGCGACTGACGCAGCCGCGACGCTGCGTAAAGTTGACGGCGGCGTCATTTATCTGCAACGGAACCTGCCATGAGCGAGCCGGGCGCGGGCGTGGTGATCGTGGGGGCGGGCCATGCCGGTGGCACGGTCGCCGGCCTGCTGCGCCAGTATGACTACGCCGGCAAGATCACCCTGATCGGCGAAGAGCCGATCGCGCCCTACCAGCGCCCGCCGCTGTCCAAGGCCTGGCTGAAGGGCGAGGTCGACGCCGACGCGCTGGCGCTCTGGGACGCCGATGTCTACGCCGAGCAGAAGATCGACCTGCGAGTCTCCACGGTGGCTGTCGCCATCGACCGGGCCGGCAGGACGGTGACCCTCGCCGACGGCGAGGTGATCCCTTACGAGGTCCTGATCCTCTCCACCGGCGCCCGGGCGCGGCGGCTGAGCCTGCCGGGCTCGGACCTGGCCGGCGTGCAGGTGCTGCGCACCGCCGCCGACGCCGAGATGCTCAAGCACGCTCTCGGCCCCGGCAAGCGGCTGGCCGTGGTCGGCGGCGGCTACATCGGGCTGGAGGCGGCCGCGTCGGCGCGGGCGCTGGGGGCCGAAGCGGTGGTCATCGAGGCGTTGCCGCGCATCCTGGCGCGCTCCTCGTGCGAACTGCTCTCCACCTACTTCACCGATTACCACCGCGCCCGCGGCGTCGCGTTCGAGCTCGGCGCGGCGATCGAGGGCTTCGAGGGCAAGGACGGCCACGTCACCGGCGTGAAGCTGGCTGACGGGCGGGTGATCGCCTGCGACGATGTCGTGGTCGGCATCGGCATCATCCCCAACGAGGAGCTGGCGCGCGACGCCGGCCTGCCGTGCATCAACGGCGTCGTGGTCGACAGCGCCGCGCGCACCGCCGATGAGGCCATCTTCGCCATCGGCGACGTCGCCCACCGCCCGATCAAGCTCTACGACCGCATGTTCCGCGGCGAGAGCGTCGCCAATGCGCTGGAGCAGGCCAAGCAGGCGGCGTGCGCCATCACCGGCCGGCCCGAGCCGCGCGAGGAAGTGACCTGGAACTGGTCGGACCAGTACGACATCAAGCTGCAGCTGGCGGGCATCGACTTCGATGCGGACGCCCTGCTGGTGCGCGGCGACCCTGCCAGCAACAAATTCGCCGTCTTCCACCTCAGGGGCCCGGTGGTCCGGGCGGTAGAGGCGGTCAACGCGCCGGCCGAGTTCATGGCCGGCAAGCTACTCATCGGATCGCAGAAGCCGATCGACCGCGCCAAGCTTGCGGACCCGGCGGTTTCCATGAAAGAGGTCGCCGCCAGTTAGCGGCGCGTCGGGGAAGACATGGCCAAGATCACCTACATCGAATTCAACGGCAAAGAGCACGTCATCGACGTCAAGAACGGCCTGTCGGTGATGGAAGGGGCGGTGAAGAACAACATCCCCGGCATCGACGCCGACTGCGGCGGCGCCTGCGCCTGCGCCACCTGCCACGTCTATGTGGACGAGGCCTGGGCCGGCAAGACCGGCAGCCAGTCGGCGATGGAGGAGTCGATGCTCGACTTCGCCGAAAACGTCGAGCCGAACTCGCGCCTCTCCTGCCAGATCAAGGTCAGCGACGACCTCGACGGCCTCGTCGTGCGGATGCCGCAAAGCCAGCACTAGAGTTTCCCGCTTCTCCCCCGCTTGACGGGTGGGGAGTGGGTTAAAACAGATCCGGCGTTGTCGCCGCGGCCGCCTGGGCCGATTCGGGCAGGTGGCACGTAAACGTCGAGCCGGCGCCCGGGTCGCTTTCCAGCGCCACCCAGCCGCCGTGCAGCTCCACCAGCGCCTTGACCAGCGCCAGGCCGAGGCCCGGGCCGCCCTGATCGCGGCCGCCGAAGCGGTCGAAGATGTGGGCCTGGACGTGGAAGGGGATGCCGCGGCCGGTGTCGGACACGAAGAGCCGCACCTCGCCGCCGCCGCGTTCGGCCGCCAGGGTGACGAGGCCGCCGGCCGGGGTCTGGCGCAGGCCGTTCTCGATCAGGTGGTCGAGCATCTGGCCCAGCCGGCGCGAATCGCCGCGGATCAGGCCGACGTCGGCGCCGGCGGCGACGCTGAGCAGCACCTTGCCGGTCTCGGCCGCCGCCTCCCAGCGCACCGCGGACGCCTCCAGCAGCCGGCCGACGTTCACATCTTCGAGGTCGAGCCCCATCTCGCCGGCGTCGATCTGGGCGATGTCGAGCACGTCGTCGATGGAGCGGCCGAGCTGCATCGCCGCCGCCCGCACCGCGCCGACGTGGCCGCGCCCGCGCTCGCTCAGGCCCTCGCCGCCGCGCTCCAGCAGCTCGGAGTAGCCGATGATGGTGGTGAGCGGGGTGCGCAGTTCGTATGAGACGTTGCCAACGAACTCACGCTTCAGCCGCTCGGCTTCTTCGAGCGCCGCCTCGCGTTCGTGCAATGCGCCCTCGAGCTGGCGGGTGTCGGTGATGTCGACGAAGCCGATCAGGGTCGCGCCGTCGGGCAAGGGGCGCGACTGGAAGGCGACGATGCGGCCGTCGGCGGTGGTCAGCTCCTCGGAGATCGGCGCACGGGCCTTTGGCTCGGGGTCGGTGACCCGGCCCTTGAGGTCGCGCCAGAACTGGCGGTCGTGCAGGCGGCGCAGGGCCAGGTCCTCCACCCCGTCAAAGTCGGCCGCGGCGGCCAGTTCGGCGGCGGTGACGTTCCAGAACCGCTCGAAGGCCTCGTTGTGCAGCTTCAGCCGCCCGTCGGACGAGAACACGGCCACCGCGTCGGTGAGCTTGTCGAGCGTCGCCTGCTGCACCTGAATCAGGGCGTTGAACTCGGCCTTCAGCTTCAGCTCGTCGGTGATGTCGGAGAACAGCAGCAAGAGGCCGCCCCACGGATGCGGCTGGCGCACCACCCGCAGGGTGCGCGAATCGGGCAGCCGCCACAGGTCCTCGGCCGAGGCCAGCGCCGCATAGTGGGCCAGCTCGGCGGCCTTCCACTTGGCGTAGTCGGCGCTCTCGGGCAGGCGGCGGCGCTGGCGCAGGCGGTCGAGCAACTCGCTGTGGCTGGGGCGCTCGGCCAGCCAGGCCGGCTCCAGGCCCCAGAGCTCGGCGAAGGCGGCATTGTTGTACTGCAGGCGCCGGCCCTGGCCGAAGATGGCGACGCCCTCACGGATCTGGTTCAGCGTCTGGTCCTGCGCCTCGCTGTTGCGGCGCAGGCTCTCGGCCGCCTCCTCGACGTCGGTGACGTCCTCCGACCAGACGCCGACGGCGCCGCCCCCCAGCGGCTGGGCGGTCAGCCGGAAGGCGCGGCGGCGACCGCCGGCCGCGGCCCAGCGCGTCGCCGCGCGGCGCTCGCCGGCGCGGGCGGCTTCGCGGGCCAGGTCGTCGGCGGCGCGGTCAAAGGTGAGGCCGCCGGCGCGGGCCGCTTCCAGGGTGGGTGCGCCGGCCGCTTCCAGCCAGGCGCGGTTGGCGAAGGCGGGCGGGCCGTCGGCGGCGGTGATCCAGGCCGGCGCGCCCCAGGCGTCGACGAAGGCGGCCAGCCGCGCCGCGCTGGGCAGGGCGCCCTCGTCGCTGGCCAGCAGGGTCAGGCGCAGGAAGCCCAGCGCGCCCGCCGCCCGGCCTTCCACCGCGACGCCGCCGCCGGGGCCGCGCACCTCGAAGGCGCAGGCCGCGCCGGTTTCGACGAGGGCCGCCAGCGCCTTGGCCGGATCGTCGCCCGCGGCGCGCAGCGCCTCGAGCACGGCGTCGGCGCTGGCGCCCGTCACACCCAGCCGCTCGGCGCAGGCGGCCAGGCTCTCTTCGCCGGCCACCAGCCGCGCGGGTCCGTCGCCGAGCTGGATCAGGGCAGTCTCGAAGGCTTCGGCGGAGGCTTCGCCGGCGCGCTGGCGGCGCTGGGCGTCGGCCAGGTCGGCGGCCGACGCGCGCTCGCCGGAGTCGGCCGTGCGGCGCGCCAGCAAGGCCCACACCGCCAGGCCCGCGGCCAGTGACGCCGCCCCGGCGCCGCCGGCGAGGAGCAGCGTCTGAAAGTCCATCCGGCTCCGCCCCGAATCAATCAGCTGGCAGCATAGGCGTTCCGTCCGCGCCCCGCATGGCGCATCATGCCGCGATGAACGCCATCCTCTACCCGGTGGCCGCCAACGCCGAGGAAGCGCTGGCCCGGCCCAAGGGACGCGCGGCGCGGGAGCGTGAGGCCAAGCGCCTGGCCGGCGGCCCGGTGCGCTTCGTCACCGAGGCTACCGGCCCCGGCTTCGCCACCCGCGAGGCGGCGCTCGACGCCTACGGCGGCCGCGTCGACGACGAGCGGCCGAGCCGGCGCGTGCAGGTGGCGCCGGAGGACAGATACTGCGCCGTGGCCGAGCGGATCGAGGACGCGCCCGCGCCTGGCCCGGTCGAGCCGGCCTTCGCCAGGGGCCGCCGCTGGCCGGCGCCGCCGGCGCGCCGCGCGGCCACGGTGTTCCGGATGATGGTCTCCTACTGGCGCTGGGGCGAGGCGGTGGCCGAACCCACGGGCGAGCAGGCGCGGCGGTTGCGGCGCAAGACCGAGGCCGCGCAGATGGACGCGGCCCAGCTGCGCGCCCTGGCCGGCCAGCCGATGCGCCCGTTCAAGCCGCAGCAGCCGCTCGACATCGGCCTTTTCGAGATGCCGGCCCCCGAAGCGCCGCATATCCTCATCCCCGACGAATGACCCTTCCCCCATCGCTGGACGACCTCGCCGCCCTGGCCGAGGCCGCGTTCGCCGAGCTGCCGGCCGCGTTCCGCAAGCTGGCCGGCGAGGTGGTGTTCCGCGTTGACGACTTCGCCGAGGACGAGGTGCTGGCCGACCTCGGCATCGAGAACCCGTTCGAACTCACCGGCCTCTACCAGGGCATTGACCTGGCAACCCGCTCGGTGTTCGACGCCTCGCCCGAGCCGGCCCGCATCTTCCTCTACCGCCGCCCGATCCTCGACGAATGGATCGAGCACGGCGACGTCGAGCTCGCCGACCTCGTCGCCCACGTCCTGGTCCACGAAATCGGCCACCACTTCGGCCTCTCCGACGACGACATCGACAGGATCGAGGCGGGGTAGGCCCACTCGTCTTGGAGTGGGGCGCCCCAAAGAACCTTGGCCACATTCCCCGCAATCATGGCAGGGTCCCTATGGGCAACGAACTTCCGGGGAGGGAATACCGATGCTGACCTATCCGTTGACGGCGATCGTCAGTCTGCTGGCGCTGCTGCTCTACTTCTACATGTCGACGCGGGTCGGGGCGGGGCGCAGCAAGTACGGAATCGTCGCGCCGGCGGTGACGGGCAATCCGGACTTCGAACGCGACTACCGCATCCACATGAACACCCTGGAGTGGCTGCCGCTGTTTTTGGTGTCGCTCTGGCTCTTTGCCGCGGCCTGGAACAGCGACCTGATCGCCGCCGGCGTCGGGGTGGTGTGGATCATCGGCCGGGTGCTCTACCTCGTGGGCTACGCCCGCGCCGCCGCCTCGCGCGGTCCCGGCTTCGGCATCCAGGCGCTGGCCGTCGCGGTGCTGCTGTTCGGCGCCTTGGGCGGCATAATCTGGGACATGGTCAGGCACCACGCCTAGCGGCGGGCCAGTTGTCAGCAGTCGCGGCGCCGCGCTGCTAACACTCTGAATTAAAGGAACTATTCACGTTGCGCGTCGCCTCATGGCGTCTCTAACGTAGCTGTTCTCGATTCGGAGGTCCGACATGACTGAGAGCGAGCTTTCCGGCCAGTTGCGCGGCCAGCGGCTGACGACGGCCGAGGTGATCTACTACCTGCCCGATCACCCGGCGCTGCTGCAGCGATTCCTGTGGCAGACGCTCGACCTGCCGCCCGAGTTTCCACGGGTGCACAAGTTCCTGCTGTTCTGGCGCCGCGAGATCGACGCGGTGATCCACTCGGTCACCTGCTCGGCGGTGGGACTGATCTCGCCGGCGAAACTGGAGGTCGGGCGCGACCTCGGCCTCTTGAACTGATCGCCGAGGTTTCGCCGCCGGCCCTTTGGGTCTAGCGTCCGGCGCATGCAGAAGCTTGTGCTCGCCGCCGCGATGATCGTGATCTTGGGCCTCGGCGCCTGCACCAGGGCGACGCCTTACCAGCCGCTCGCTTCCGGCAATGCCGTCGCCGGCGGCTTCAGCGAGCAGAAGCTCGACGACACCCACTTCCGCGTCTCGTTCAAAGGCAATGACCTGACGCCGCGGCCCCAGGTCGAGACCTACCTGCTCTACCGCGCCGCCGAACTGACCGCCGTGCAGGGCGACGACTGGTTCGAGATGGCGGACAAGCACACCCACGACACCACCCACACCTACATCGACCCCACCTTCGGCCCGCGATGGGGCTATTGGCGCCCGGAATGGACCTGGTTCGACGAGCCGGGCTTCGGTTTCGGCGGACCCTATCGGGGCGGCTACGACGTGGATCGCGAGGACGCCTACCTGGCCAGCGCGGTGATCGCGATGGGCAAGGGGCCGAAGCCGGCAGGTGACACCGCCGCCTTTGACGCCCGCGAGGTGCTGCAGAACCTGGGCGCCAAGATCGTGCGGCCGCACTAGCCGCCATGCCGGACGCGCCGCGGATCCGGCCGGTCCAGCCAGGCGACCTGGACGCCCTCTACGAGATCGCCCTCCTGACCGGCGATTCCGGCCAGGACGCCACGGCCCTCTACCGCGATCCCAGGCTCGTCGGCCACCTCTACGCCGCGCCCTACGCGGTGCTGGAGCCGGGTTCCGCCTTCGTGGTCGAGGATGAGCATGGCGTCGGCGCCTACATCGTGGGCGCAGCAGATACGCTGGCGTTCGAGGCGCGGATGGAGGCCGACTGGTGGCCGGCGCTGCGGCGCGCCTACGCCGACCCCAGCGGCGATCCGGCCAGCTGGAACATGGACCAGGTGCGCGCCTACATGCTGCACCACCCGCGCCCGCCGCCGGCCCGCGTCACCACGCCCTACCCGTCGCACCTGCACATCAACCTGCTGCCGCGCCTGCAGGGCCGCGGCCTCGGCAAGGCGCTGATCGACCGCTGGCTGGCGCGGATGGAGGAGCTGGAATCGCGCGGCGTGCACCTGGGCGTCAGCGCCGAGAACGCGCGCGCCATTCGCTTCTACCGGCTCTACGGCTTCGAGGAATTCCGCTTCCCGCGCCCCCGGCCGGAGCCGGACGCGTTCTACTTCGTCACGACGCTTCCATCATCTCGCGGGTGACCACCCAGTAGCCGTCGAGCCAGGCTGTCACTTCGCGGGCGGCGGGGTGGTCGATGGCGGCGTAGCGCTCGCGGATGCGGGCCACATCGTCGCCCAACCGCTCACGGCCCTGTTCGTGGAACGGGCGGGCGTGGCGGCGCAGCAGCCTGGCCAGCTCGGGCCCCGCCACCTCCAGCGCCGCGCGGTCGAACGCCTGCCAGTACTGGTAGGCCTCGCCGTCGCGATAGCTCTCGGCCAGGGTCAGGGCCGGGATGCGGAAGAGGGTTGGCTGCAGGCACGGGTTCACCGCGTGCGCCGCCAGTTGCGAGCCGATGGCAGCGGGACGGCCGGTAAAGGGGCGCAGGTAGAGGTAGGGGCTCATGCCCGGCCCGTCGTTGACCGGGTAGTTGTCCCAGAGCGTCGGCCTCCGCCGCATCTGCTCGGTGACGCGCGCGAGGTGGCCGGGGCTGTATTCACGCGAGCAGACTTCCTCGCCGGTCCAGAAGAGCTCGATCTTCGGATCGAGGCCGGCGCCGAGCTCCTCCAGGTAGTTCGCGGGCGCGGCGCCATAGGCGCGCTCCAGCATCGGGTCGTCGCAATAGTAGGTCGGGCAGAGGATGAGGCGGGTCGCCTTGCTGCGCTCGGCGGCCCAGTGGGCAATGCGGATCTGCGCCGCCGCGAGGTCCGGCTGGTCGCCCCGCATGTCGTCGAAGAGCAGGGCGAGGCAGGTGACGCCGGCGTCGTCCAGGAAAGCCAGCTTGCGGGCCAGCGCTGCCTTCGCCTCGTCGCCGAAGTCGCGGTAGACCTCGAAGGGGCTGAGGCCCACCCCGAAGTCCACCCCCAGCCCGGCGCAGACCCCC